>JABHRC010000030.1 GCA_018670435.1 Gammaproteobacteria bacterium | reverse complement strand
TTGTTACCTAGAGCTTTTTCTAAAGCTTGGCCTAAAACAATACCTACATCTTCTACAGTATGATGAGCATCTATTTCTAAATCACCTTTGGCTAAAAGCTTTAAATCAAACATGCCATGACGCGCAACCTGCTCAAGCATATGTTCTAAAAATGGCAAACCAGCTTTAATCGATGAATCACCTTGCCCATCTAAATTAATCTCTGCTTTTATTTGCGTTTCTTTAGTGACTCTCTCTACTAGTGCTATACGTTTTTTCATATGATATCTATAACATATTATAAGGATTTAAGCCACGAATTTACTATATTGACCAAAGAATCACCTTGATCTAAATAATTATGGCCTGAATTCCTAATTTCTATATTCTTAGAACTTATATCATCTTTTCTTTTAATTTCTTTACCAAAGAGCATGGAGTGATTCTTTACAGAGCCATGATCATTCTCCCCATAAATATTAAGAATTGGTATATTTATAATATTATAATCTAGTTTATCAAGCATAACCTGATCTACATCCACTGCCCCAGCACCAATTAAAATTAATCCTGATATATTTTGAATATTATTATTATTTATCCAAGAAAATAACATGTGAGCTCCACAACTATGTGCAATTATAATAAGTTCATGTGATTGTATAAAATTAATTGCAGACGTTATCCTTTCATCTGAATATTTAAATATATTTTTATAATCATAATAAGACTTTCCTTTTTCTAGTACTGGCAACTGTAGTGAAAAAGTACTAATTTCTTGATCAATAAATGCTGTTCTTAGTGGTTCCATCACATTAGGTTCTGTTGGATATAAGCCTCGTCCATGTAATAGCAAAACTGAATATTGTGAACTATCATTTTTATTCATAACCAAATTATAATTATCTTCAAGACTAGAAGATAACTTAATAATATCAGCATCGAAAAGGTACTCTATAATTTGGTTATTTATACTATCTTCTCGTTGTTTATTAGGAGATACTTCGGCATACAAATTGAATGAAATTAATAGTAGCAGCGATGAGCTATAAGTATATTTAAGAAATGAGTGCATTAGGATTTGAAAATATTTCAAGAACTTTTTTTGTAATACCTGGCTCTAACAAAGAATGTCCAGCATCATTAATAATATTAAGTTCAGATCTTTTATAAACCTCATGTAAATCATATGCCTGACTAAATGGACAAACAATATCATACCTTCCATGAATAATATAACATTTGATATTAGTAAGTTTATTAATATTTTTTATGATCTGATTTTCTTTTATAAAACAATTATTAAAAAAGTAATGAGTTTCAATCTTAGATAGTGACTCAGAACAGTCCGAATAGTTATCAATTACATTTTTTGATGGTAGTAGAGTTGCACATCTACCCTCCCATTCAGCCCACTTTTTACATGACTTAAGACTCTTAGTATTATCTGTGCCATGAATTCTATTATGATATGCTTGTAAGATATTATCTCTCTCAGCTAAAGGAATATCTGAGATAAATCTATCCCAATACTCTGGATAAATTGCATCCGCACCCTTTTGATAAAACCAATTTATATCAGATTTCCTGCATAAGAAAATACCACGTAGAACAAGAGAATAAACCAAGTCTGGAAATTTTTCGGCAAATAACAGTCCAAGTGTTGAGCCCCATGATCCCCCATATATTATTGCTTTATTGATATTAAGATGGTTAAAAATCTTTTTAATATCATTAATTAAATCTTCAGTAGTGTTGTTTACAATACTAGAAAATGGCTTAGATCTCCCAGACCCACGCTGATCAAATAGAATTATTCTATATAACTCTGGATTAAAAAATCTTCTATAAACCTCGCTAGTTCCAGCTCCTGGCCCACCATGCAAAAAAACAACAGGTATCCCATTGGGATTACCGGATTGCTCAATATATAGCTGATGAACTTCATCTACAGTTAAGTATTCTGATCTGAATTCTTTTATTTTTGGGAATAAGTCCATTTAAGTAATTATAAAGAAAATTAAATCAACTTAAAAGTCTATCATTAACAATCAGATAAACTACTGATATGGATATCTCTTACCAGCAGGCCTTGTTTGAAACAACCTAAGACTCCACATATATTGCTCTATGTCACGTAAAATAATTTTCTCTAAGGCAATATTTATTGTATTGGCATCTTTTTGTAAATTATTTGATGGAAAATTTTTTAAAGGCTCACCAATATATGTTATGTATTTTTTTGATTCTTGACAATAATGATTTATGCAAGGAAGGACAGATGCATTAGATAATGATGATATTTTACTTATAGAAGTCAATGTTGATTTTTTTTCATCAAAAAAGTTCTCAAATACAGAATTTTCTATACCAAGATCCTCGTCTGCAAGATAATAGAAAACAACACCATTTTTGAGAGCTTTTATTACTTTTCTAAATGGAAAATTATCTCTTGGATATACCACGACATTGTCAGTTTCCTTGCTTCTTGATCTACCAATAAACCAATTCAATAATTTATTCCTAAATGGTTTATACATACTTATAATTGGAAATTCAGATAATGATCTCCCTCCAAAATCTAATGAAACAGAATGAGCAGCTAGTAATATAACACCCTTGCCTTTAGATAATTCTTCTTCGATATGATGTTTATTGATAATTTCACAACTATCTTGCAAGGTCTTATTTGATCTCCACCAGAGCAGTGGTAAATCTATAAATGCTCTACCTAAATAACTAAAATACGATTTGCATAAATTGTTAATTTCATTCTTTGATTTATCCTTAAAGCATAAAGATAAGTTTATTATCACAATATTTCTTCTTTTAGAATTAGTAAACATTATTATTTTCCCAACAACATCGCCTAAAATATTTCTAATGACTTGAGGCACAAAAGTTAACAAAAAAGAAAATAACATTAGGAGCCATGTAAGCCAATAATTAGGTAAAACATACATTAAAGAAAAACATTCTGATTCTTTTTGTTTTAAATTTAAAGGATTTTTTTTAGAAAGGAATGGTTTTTCTTGATGTAGCATAATACAATTAATATTTCCAAAAGTATGGAGTTAACACAATTAATAGTGTAAATATCTCAAGTCTTCCTAATATCATTGCAAAAGATAAAACATATTTGGAAAAAATATTAACAGATGCATAATTCTGTGAGACATCCCCAAGGGCAGGTCCAAGATTATTGATACAAGAAGCTACAGCAGAGAAAGATGTAATCATATCTAACCCAGATAATAAAAGAAGAAATGATAATCCTAAATAGGATAAAATATAAAAGATAAAGAAATTATATAATGTTGCAGAAATATTATCATTTACTGATGAGCCGTTTATTCTTATTGGAATTTCTGCAGTAGGATGTAAAATCTTAAGTAATTCTTTTTTTAATAACTTGAAAAGCAATACAACTCTCATAACTTTTAAACCACCCCCAGTAGACCCTGCACATGCACCAATAAAACTTATCGCAATAAGAATTGATATGACGAATGATGGCCATGTATAATAAGTTGTGCTTGTAAAACCAGATGTGGTAATAAATGATACTGACTGAAATAAGATCTGTCTTGCCGAAAGATCCGTATTGCCTATTAAAGCATCATATGCAATCAGCAATATTAAAACAAAAGAAATAATTAAAATGTATGATTTAAATTCAGTATCTTTAAAATATGTTTTGATGTCTTTCGTTTTTAATGCCATAAAATGTAGAATAAAATTTAATGACGAGAGAAACATAAAAAATATACATATTGTTTCTATTAGGCTGCTATCAAAATAACCAATGCTTGTATTATGAGTTGAGAAACCACCTATAGCAATAGTTGAAAAACTATGTGCGATAGAATCAAATAAGGGCATTCCAGCGATATAATAGGCAACTGCACATATCACAGTCAATCCTAAATATATTGTCCATAAACTTTTTGCAGTTTCTGCAATTCTAGGTGATATTTTGTTATCCTTAATAGGACCGGTAGATTCAGCTTTATATAAATGCATTCCTCCAACACCTAGCATAGGTAGGATTGCAAGAGCGAGTATCACTATACCCATTCCACCAAGCCACTGCAGTTCTTGCCTATACATCAAAAGAGAGGGAGACAAGGTATCAATATTCTTAATTACGGTTGCTCCAGTAGTAGTCCAGCCTGATACAGATTCAAAAAAAGCATCAATGAAACTCAAAGATAGTTGTTTATCAAGCATAAATGGAATTGATCCAAAGAAACTTAAGACTAACCAAAATAAAACAACTATAAGAAAACCTTCTTTAGTTTTGATATCACTTTTCGAATGAGTGTTTGGTAGATACAAGAGTAATCCAAATGATAGAAATATAAAAAATGAATATAAAAATGTTATGAGATTTCCATCGTTATATAATAGAGAGACGCTGACAGGTATAAAAAGCATCAAACTAAAAAGGATGAGCATTATTCCGATGATTTTTGAAATTAATGAATAATTCATATTCTAAAAAAAACCTACACTCACCTGAAACATTTTTTCTACTTTGGATATTTCTTTTTTATCTAAAACAAATATTATGACATGGTCATCTGTTTCAATGATTAAATCATCATTGGCCAAGATAACAACTTCTTCTCTTACAATAGCGCCGATGACAACCTCTGGAGGTAAATTTAATTGAGATATTTTTTTTCCAACTAGTTTTGAAGTTTTAGCATCACCATGAACAATAATCTCCATAGCTTCAGCATCCCCTGTTGCTAGCTGATGCACATTAACAATATCACTTGTTCTAACAGAAGCTAAGAGCGATCCAATAGTAACATCTTCCGGAGACACAACTATATCTATTTCTTTAGATACAAGATTTCTATAAGATGATTTGTTTACAATAGCTATAGTTTTTTTTGCACCCATATCTTTAGCAAGCTTGGCAGATAATATATTCATTTGATCATTATTCGTAACAGCACAAAAATAATCAACCTCATTGATGTTTTCATTAGTTAATAATGATTCATCTGCTATATCATTATTTAATACAACTGTAGAAAGTAATTCTTGGGAAACCTGTTTGGCAATGTGTTTGTCTTTCTCGATAAGTTTTAAATTATAGATTGACTCAAGTTTTTTTGCTAAGGCAGATCCAACTCTTCCTCCTCCTGCAATCATAACATTATGAGGTTTTTCGGTAGCTTTTCTTAATTCACTCATAAATCTCATGTTCTCTTCTGTTGCTAAAAAATATACATCATCTCCTGGAAGAACAACGGTATCACCATTTGGTATATTATGTTTTTTGTCTCTGTATATGCTAATTACTTTAACATCAACATTAGGCATGTGTTTTCTAAATTCAGATAGTTTCTTGCCCGACAATGGTCCTTCTGGCAAGACTGTAACTGCAACAACTTGAACTAAACCAGATGAAAACTGAAAAGTCTGGAAAGCTCCGGGATGATCTAATATGTTTTTTACATAATCTGTTATTAATATATTTGGAGTGATTACTTCACTAATTGAAAAATGAGTTTTATCAAAACCATCTTCAGCCCTCAGATACTCATTAGCTCTTAATCTTGCAATTCGTTTGGGGACATTATAAATAGATTTTGCAACATGACATGCAGCCATATTAACTTCATCACTACCCGTAACTGCAATAATCATATCGCAATTATCAGCATCAGCTAGTTTTTGAACTGACGGATATGATGCAAGACCATGAATTGTTTTTATATCCATCTTTTCTTGCAAGTCAGACAAAACGTCTTTGTCGTAATCAACAAGAGTTATGTCATTACCATCGTCTGAAAGTATTTTGGCTACTGATGAACCAACCTGACCACCACCAAAGACTATGATTTTTTTCATTTCTTTTACTAGGTTATTTTCACGAGTTCATTCTACACCATATTAAGCTTATTATAATAGATATATGCTATTTATTTATCTAAATACTGCTTGATTTTATGAACAAAAGAGCTATTTGAGTTAAATAAGTCTCTTGCAGAGATGACTTTCTTTCCTGGTAATTGTAATTTTAATATACTGACTGCCCCTCCCTTAGAAGCAAAGCATAGTTCATCACGATTAAACTTAATTACTGTTCCTGGCTCTTTATCACCAACATATAATACATGCCTAGCTTTCCAAACCTTAAACTTAATGCCAAATAACTCTGTTTCTGCTAAAGGTCCAGCTGTTAAAGCTCTGATCTTGGAACAAATTAAGCAAGGATCATTGTTCCAATCTATAATAGCTTCTGTCTTATGTATTTTTTTAGCATAGCTAACAGACAATTCACTTTGCTGAGTAAATTTAGACGAATTCAAGTTTAATGAAATAACTTCTTCAAGGTGATCTATTGCAATTTGCGTGAGTTTATCTTGTAATGATAAGGCGTCATCATTATCTTCAATGCTGTACTCATAAGAAGAGATAATTTCTCCAGTATCTAATGATTCATCAATCTTAAAGAATGTTACACCTGTCTGTTGATCACCATTCTGCAAAGCTCTTTGTATTGGAGCTGCACCTCTCCATTTTGGAAGAAGAGAGCAGTGAATATTTATTACTCCATATTTTGGCAAGACTATTAATTCAGGTGGCAAAATTTTTCCATAAGCATATATGATATAAAGGTCGGCATTATAAGATTTTAGCATTTTAATGAATTTTTTATCTGCAAGATTTGCGGGATATAATGTATTTATATTTTTACTTTCACTGAACAATCCTACTGGTGTTTTTATTCTTCTATTATTTTTAAAGTTCTGGGTAATAACAGCCTGAACAACATGCTTGCTCGTCAATAATGAACCTATAACTTTACAAGAATAGTTTGGACTTCCAAAAAATATAATATTCAATTTAATTTACCCAAATTGTCATATTGAATAAGGAACATCTTTTCTTGCCGTTACTAATCCTTCTGACCCTTGTTTTTTTATTTTCTTAGCTATTCTATCTCTTTTAATACCGGATATATGATCAACAAATAATTTTCCATCAAGGTGATCTATTTCATGTTGTATGCAAACCGCCATGAGTCCTTCAGCAGAGGCTTCATGCTTTATGCCTTTTAAGTCAAAAAAAGTATATTTTATGTGGTTGAATCGTTCTACGGGCTCATAAAAACCGGGTACAGATAAACACCCTTCTTCGAACATTATTTTATCTTCTTTTGAATTAATTACCGGGTTAACCAGGAATAATGGCTCATTTCTGCCCTCGCTTACGTCTATAACTATAAGTCTTATTTGAATATCAACTTGGATTGCAGCCAAGCCAATTCCCTTGGATTCATACATTGTATGAAGCATATTCATTGCAATTGTATTAAGGTTATCATCATATATGGCAACGTTTTCACCTTTCTTTCTTAATCTATTATCTGGGAAATGTAGTATATTTAATAACTTCATAATTAAAGATTCTCAAAAATAGTTGTAAATGTAATCATTTTAATAGTATAAAGTAAAAAATATATATTAATAAGAGTTAGAGTTAAAAATGAAAAATTTGTTAATAGTAGAGTCACCTACAAAAGTGAAATCAATACAAAAGTTTCTCGGGAATGATTATAAAGTTGTGGCATCCGTTGGTCATGTGAGAGATTTAATGTCTAGCTCAAGAAAAGGCATAGATGTAGAAAACAACTATTCTCCTGTTTGGAGTATATCAAAAGATAAGAAAGATATAATTAGCGATATAAAAAAATATTCAAAGGATGCGGAGACAGTATATTTTGCCACTGACCCTGACAGAGAGGGGGAAGCAATTTCAAAACATATATATGATATTTTGGATAAAGCTAAACTTCTAAAAGGGAAAAAAGCCTTTAGAGTTGCATTTAATGAAATTACTGAAAATGCAGTAATGACAGCATTAGAAAATCCAAGGCAGATATCAGAAAATCTCTGGAATGCATACTTAGCAAGAAGAACTCTAGACTATCTTATGGGTTATGATATAACAGAATTTTTATGGAAAAAAGTTAGCAGATTAGCAAGAGGCGGTAGAGTACAAAGCCCAGCATTGAGGCTCATAGTTGAGAAAGAAAATGAAATAAGTGCATTTAATCCTATTGAATACTGGATTAGCTCATTAGTTGCTTGCAGCAAAGATGACTGTATAGACTTAGATCTGATCTCCATAAATGGAGAAAAAATAAAGAAAGGTAATATTACCAGTATTCTAAATGAGAAAGACGCAAATATTATTAAAAGTGAATTAAATAAGTTTAAAGACATAACAATAGACTCTATCAAGACTTCTGAAAGAAAATTAAAGCCACGCGCACCATTTACTACAGCTTCTCTTCAACAAGCAGCATATTCGACACTGAGCTTTTCAGTTAAACAGACATCAGCAATTGCTCAAAGATTGTATCAAGGAATGGCATTAGGGGATAAAGAGCCAGTAGGCTTGATATCATATATGAGGACAGATTCTACAAATTTATCAGATGAATGTCTCAAAGATATATCTAATTATCTTGGCAAGAACCATAAAAAATATCAATCAAATGAAATTAGAAAATATTCCAAGAAAGTAAAAAATGCTCAAGAAGCGCATGAGGCAATAAGGCCAACATCTATCTCCAATACCCCAATGAAAGTTAAAAAATATCTTGAGGATGCAGACTTTAAGTTATATGAATTAATCTGGAAACGAACAGTAGCATCTCAAATGATAGATGCCACCTATAAACAAGTAGGAATAGAATTTCTTTTAGGGAGCAAATTCTTGTATAAATACAGTGGTTCTTTTTTAAAAGATAATGGATTTAAAGAAATATATGATTTGTCTGAAAATGATGAAAAAGAAAAAATTAATAAAAGAATTTTAGATGATCTTAAAGAGGGTGATAAACTCACCATCAAAGAAATAAATGTTGATCAGAAATTTACTCAACCACCAGCAAGGTACAATCAAGCAAGCCTAATTCAAGCACTTGAAGAACTCGGCATTGGACGTCCATCTACTTATGTTACAATCATATCAAAAATACTTGAAAGCAACTATGTCGATCCTGAAGCCAGTAATTTCCAACCGACAGCATTAGCAAAAGTTGTTTGTGATACTCTCATTAAACATTTTAGTAATGATTTAGTTGATTATGATTTCACAGCAAAACTAGAAGACAATCTTGATAAAATTGCAAATGGTGATCAAGACCCAATGACCTGTATAAAGTCCACTTACGAACCATTCAGGGTAAATCTAGAAGATAAATTGGTTACTGTGGATATATCCGAAACAAGAGAATTAAAAAATCTTGGAATTCATCCTGAAACAGGTAGGCCTGTCACAGTAAGGCTCACTAAATATGGCCCAACTATTCAAATGGGGACAAAAGAAGATGAAGAAAAACCTAAATGGGCAGCACTTACATATGAACAGAAGAAAAATATTGATTCTATTACCATGGATGATGCTATTAGAATGTTTGGATTACCAGAAAAGATTGGGACTTTAAAGGAAGATGATATTTTAATAAATATAGGTCCGTTCGGTCCATACTTGAAGTGTGGTAAAACCAATGTATCTGTTAGAGGCAGAGATATATTTACTATAGAAGAAAAAGAGGCTATCACTCTTATAGAAGAAAAAATTGAGGCAGATGCTAATGCGAATATTAATTTCTTTGAGGACTCTGGCATAAAGGTTTTAAATGGTAGATTTGGTCCATACATTACTAATGGAAAAGTGAATGCGAAAATTCCAAAAGATATAGAGCCTAAAGATTTAGACGAAGAGACATGTATTGAAATGATAAAGAATGCTCCAAAAAGGAAGTTTAGAAGGAAGTTTAGAGCTAAGAAAAAATGATAATTGGCTCTCCTGAGAATGCAATTAAATTACTTAATGATGGAGGTATCATAGGGTACCCAACTGAAGCAGTATTTGGCCTTGGCTGTGATCCTTGGAATGAAAAATCTGTAAATAGAATTTCAAATATTAAAAATCGTAAAAAAAATAAAACTTTTCTCTTGGTTGGATCTAACATTGATCAGCTAGCAAGTCTAATAGATGTCGATACCATATCTAAAGAAGCAAGGTCCAGTTGGCCTGGTCATGTAACATGGTTAATGCCTGCAAGAAATGATGCCCCATCTTGGTTAATAGACAAAGAAACAGGTCTCATAGGGATAAGAGTATCAGATCACCCAGTGATTAATGAAATATGCAATAAATTTCAAAACCCAATAATCTCAACTAGCGCAAATATAAGTGGAGACAAAAATATCAAAGACAAGAATATTTTTATATCTGAATTTAAGAATCAAGTAGACTATCTAGTAGAAGGTGATTTAGGTAATCAGGATAATCCAAGTATAATAATTAATATGATAACTAATAAAAATATAAGATAATGAAAAAGTCTGATGATTTTAAAGAAATAGAAGTACTTTTTAAGAAATTGCATAAAGATATTATCAATGGCTTTCTTAACCTAGATCAAAAAGCAAGTATCCAAAAAACAAAATGGAAGTATAAATCTGGAGGCGGAGGTTTAAGCTGTGAGCTTTCTGGTGGAAAGATAATAGAGAAAGGGATGGTTAATTTTTCTGCAATAGAGGGTCTTGTTCTGCCTAATAGTGCATTAGCTAAAAAAATAAAAGGAGATGTTAAAAATTTCTTAGCTACAGGTATTTCTATTGTGATTCATCCTGATAATCCTTTTGTGCCATGTTCACATTTTAATATCAGATATTTTGAAACAGATAATAAGTCAAAAAACAACTGGTGGTTCGGGGGAGGTTTTGACCTTACTCCATATTTTGTATATCCAGAAGATATAAAATCATGGCACCAATCAGCCAAAACAGTATGCGATAAATATAAAAAAACTTTTTATAAAGATTTCAGTAAACAATGTGATGAATACTTTTACAATAAGCATAGAAACGAAAAAAGAGGAGTAGGAGGTTTATTCTTTGATAATCTCAATACACAGAACAAAAATTTTTATAAGGATTTTGTCCTAGATACAGGCATTACATATCTAAAGTCATATGAAAATATTATTAAAAAACGTACTAAGAAAAAGTATAGCAAAGAGCATAAAACCTTTCAGTTAATAAGACGTGGTAGATATGTAGAATTTAATTTACTTTACGATAGAGGAACTATCTTTGGTCTTCAGTCTGGCGGCAGAGCAGAATCAATTCTTATGTCAATGCCCCCTAGTGTCATATGGACAGGGAAAAGGGGTATTAAACTAAATAAATTTGAGAAAGATCTAAAAAAGTATTTATAAGAGTCCTAGGTCTTAAGCAAACTATCTAGAAGCTCAGAGTTTCTTATAATCTCATCATCTTTAAGATTAACTATTGCTGTTGTTAAACGAGAAACACAATTCATCTTTCCTGCATCGTTTTTTATATCAATATTCCAAACATGTACAGATCTACCAAGGCTCGCAACAGTAGTTTTTCCTGTAACATATCCACTAGATACAGGTCTTACATGATTTGCGTTTATTTCTAAGCCAACAGCTTTTTGTTTTCTCATATCTATGCACATGTTAGATGCAATACTTCCAAGAGCTTCTGCTAAAACGCATGATGCTCCTCCATGGAGGATGCCTCTTGATTGTCTAGTAAAATCTTCGACTGGCATTCTAGCGACTATATAATCTTCGCCTAGCTCGGTAAACTCAATACACAAATGTTTATTTAAATTGTTATTTCTAAGAGAAATTACGTGCTCTAAACTGAATTTTTCATGCCAAATAGCCATATAACCTCCATTGTTATAAATTGTAGATAGATTAATATAGCATCTTCTCTTAAAATAAAAAGTGTTAGACTAGTAAAATGAAAAAAAGTTTTCCAAATATAAGACTAAGAAGGCTAAGAAATAATAGCCCTATACGAAACCTAGTTAGGGAGAATGTCCTGTCATCGCATGATTTAATACAGCCTTTCTTCATAATAGAAGGAAATAATAAAACTGAAAAAATTAAATCAATGCCTGGTATTCACCGATTAAGTATAGACCTTGCAATTAAAGAAATAAAAGTATTACAAAAGCTCGGTATTCAAGGAGTAGCCTTATTTCCATGCATTCAAAAAAAATATAAAACTGATGATGGACATGAAGCATTCAATGATGATGGTTTAATGCAAAGAGCAATCAGAAGTATCAAGAAAGCAGTAAAAGATATCGCAATTATAAGCGATGTAGCTTTGGATCCATATACGACTCATGGACAAGATGGGATTTTAAGTTCTAATAACAAAATTCTTAATGATGAAACTGTAGACATATTAGTTAAACAATCTCTAAGTCATGCTAATTGTGGAGTCGACATAATTGCCCCCTCAGATATGATGGATGGAAGAATAAAAGCTATTAGAAAATCTTTGGAAAAAAATAAATATGTTGATACAAAGATTTTATCTTACTCTGCAAAGTACTCATCGAATTATTATGGTCCTTTTAGAGATGCCGTGGGATCTGTCAAAAATCTTGGAAAATCTAATAAAGATACTTATCAAATGGATTTTTCTAATAAGAAAGATGCTATCCGCGAAGTAGAAATGGATATATCTGAAGGAGCTGACATAATTATGATCAAACCTGGTCTTCCTTATTTAGATATCGTCTCTAAGATAAATGATATGTTTAATGTTCCTATATTTATTTATCAAGTTAGTGGTGAGTATGCAATGATAAAAACAGCTACAAAAAATAACTATCTAGATGAAAAGAAAGTAGTAATGGAAACTCTTGTTTGCATGAAAAGAGCTGGGGCAAATGCTATTATCACTTATTATGCAAAGGATGCATTACAATGGATGAAATAAAGAAATTTACAGTAATTGGAAATCCGATAGGTCATAGCTTATCACCAATGATACATAAAGAATTTGCCAAACAACAAGGGATAAATATCCAATATAAAATGATTGAGCCAGAATCTGAAGGTCATTTTGAAACACATACTCAAAGTTTTTTCTCTAAAAAAGGTTATGGTGCCAATATAACCATACCATTTAAAGAATTAGCATTTGATTTTGCAAATGACCATGATTCTTCTGCCATTGAATGTCAGTGTGCAAATACTTTGATATCAGAAAATGGGAAGATCAAAGCTTACAACACAGATGGAGAAGGTTTTATTAAAGACTTAAGAAATAAAAATATCAATCTTATAGACAAAAAAGTATTGGTTTTAGGCGCAGGAGGATCTGCAAGTAGTATCATAAACTCTCTAAGTAAAATTGATATTAGCCAAATTGATATCCTAAGCAGAACACAGCAGAGAGTTGACCGCTTAATCGACAAATATAAAGCCTCTTCTAATATTTCTATTTATAGAGAAAATTCAGAATATGACCTTATTGTCAATACTACCCCCGTTAGTATGAATAATAATGAAATAAAATTTCCCTCAAGTATTTTCAATAATTCTAGTATCAGCTATGATTTATTTTATTCTAAAACTACAACAAGTTTTCAAAATTGGTCAGAAAACAATAATGTTGCGAAATCTTATAATGGTATAGGGATGCTTATAGAACAAGCAGCATTGTCTTATAATATTTGGAATAATTATGAACCTAATACAAACACCCTAGAAAAAATCTTAGGTTTCTGATTTTAACAGATACTCATTTTTTAAATTAACATAGCTTTTGGCCGAATAAATTAAAAACTCTAATTCTTTATCTGATAGTTTTCTTAGTTTTTTTGCAGGACTACCAACATAAAGATAACCGCTTTCTAATATCTTTCCTGGGCCTACTAAAGAGCCAGCAGCAATCATGCATTCAGATTTTATTATTGCGCCGTCTAGAATAGTGCTTCCCATCCCTATTAAAACAGTATTTTCAACAGTACAAGCATGAATAACAGCTGAATGCCCAACTGTTACATCATTTCCAATACTTAAAGGATACCCATTAGCGCAAAACTTCCCTGCATGTGTAACATGTAATATGGATCCATCTTGAACATTAGTTCTTTCTCCAATAGTTATGCTATTAATATCTCCTCTTGCTACAGCTTGTGGCCATAATGCACTATCCTTACCCATGGTTACATCTCCTATTACGGTTGCTTGCTCGTCGATATAAGCACTATCGTGGATAATTGGTTTTTTGTTCTTGAAGCTTCTAATCATTGTCTATTCCTTTTCATAAACTTAACATATATTATAGTCATAAAATCACATAGGAAGGATAATTAAATGAATGATAAATTTGGAATGAAAGTAGGAGAATCTTTGGTTGCGGGTGGGCCTGCTGGAACAGCAGCTGAACCAGAAGTAATAATTGGCGAACTAAATGGTCCATTTGGTACAGCTTTTGCAAACTTAATGGGTAATCAAACAAAAGGTCATTCTAAGGTTTTGGCTATCATGAATACTGATGTAATGGTTAAGCCAGCAACTCTGATGGTAAGCAAAGTTACTGTTAAAGAGAACAGATACACAAATATTTTAATGGGTACTGTCCAAGCTGCAATAGCAAATGGTGTCCTTGATTCTGTAAGAAATGGAGATATTCCTAAAGATAAAGCTAATGATTTAGGAGTAATTGTATCAGTTTGGCTAAACCCATCAGTATCAACCGATGATAAACTCGATCATAAAGTACTTTTTGATATTCATAGGAAAGCTACAAGCCAGGCAATACATAAAGCAATGAATGATGAGCCTGATATAGATTGGTTGCTCGAAAATCAAGAGTCTATAATACATAAATATTTTCAAATGGGCTTAGATGGAAAAATTTAAACTATACTTGCAATTAATGAGAGTAGACAAGCCCATTGGGTTCCTATTACTAATGTGGCCAGTGGTGTGGGCGTTTATGATTTCTACTGAAGGAAGTCCCAATATAATATATTTACTAATATTTGCAGTTGGGATTATAACGACGAGATCTGCTGGTTGCATCATTAATGACTATTTTGATCAAGACTTTGACATTAAAGTAGAGAGAACAAAAAATCGGGTTCTAGCATCTAAGAAAGTTACTAATCAGGAAGCTCTAATCTTGTTTGGGCTTCTGATTACAATCTGCTTTATATTACTATTAATGCTAGGGTTCAAAATTATACTGCTTACGATATTCTCCCTGATATTATTGATCATATATCCACTGACTAAAAGATACTTTAAAATACCTCAGCTAATTTTAGGTATGGCATTTGGGTCTAGCATCCCAATGGTATTTGTACTTGAAAAAGGCTCTATAGACTTAAACTGTATAATTTTATACATATTAACTATTATATGGGCGATCGTGTATGACACTTATTATGCAATGGCAGATAAAGATGATGATAAGAAAATTGGCATAAAGTCGTCAGCAATATTTTTTGGCGAAAAAGATATAAAATATTCGCTAAACTTACATTATGGCGTCACAGTAGGGTTTATGTTTTTAGGACTCATAAACTCATTTAGCCTGATTTACTATTTTTTTATACTAATATCGATTATGTGCATTATCTATCAGAACCTAATGGTTAGATCAAGAAAACCATATCAATGCATATCTGCATTCGAAAATAATAATATCTTTGGATTAATAATTACTTTTGGTCTAATATTTAACTATATCTAAATAATATGAAAAACCTCGATATCAAAAATAATTGGACAGTGCTCGAATTGCAAAAATTATACGACTTACCGTTCAATGATTTGCTATGGAAATCACATGAACTTCATAGAAAGTATCATAATCCAAATGAAATTCAAATATCCACTCTTATGTCCATAAAAACAGGTGGTTGTCCCGAAGATTGCAAATACTGTTCTCAGAGTATTCGTTATGATACTGATATAAATTTAGAAAAAACATTACCTTTGTCAGATATCATCAGTCAGGCTAAAGATGCAAAAGAAAGTGGGGCTACCAGATTCTGTATGGGAGCAGCATGGAGAAACTTAACCAAAAGTAATCTAGCCAAAGTTAAAGAGATGGTAAAAGAGGTTAAAAGTTTAGGTTTGGAGACATGTGTAACTCTTGGCATGCTGTCAGGAAATCAAGCTGAAGAGTTAAAAAAAGCTGGATTAGATTACTATAATCATAATCTAGATACATCTGAAGAATATTATAAGAAAGTTGTTACTACTCGCACATATCAAGATCGACTAGATACACTCAAGTATGTTAGAGATGCAGGAGTCAAAGTGTGCAGTGGAGGTATTCTGGGGCTAGGAGAAGAAAACATAGATCGAATAAAGTTAATTCAAGTTTTGGCAAACCTAGAGGAACACCCCGAATCTGTACCAATAAATAGATTGGTAAAGGTTGAAGGTACACCATACTTTGATAATTTTGAAGTGGACGAATTTGATTTTGTACGCGTTATAGCTTTGGCAAGAATAGCAATGCCTAGGGCTTATGTCAGACTATCAGCAGGTAGAGATACAATGAATGATCAAATGCAAGCATTATGTTTTTTTGCTGGTGCTAATTCAGTTTTTTATGGTGAAGAATTATTAACTACAAAAAACTCAACGATTAATCATGATCGTAAACTACTAAAAAAATTAAAAATTAATACAATGAATAATTCAGACAATAATGAAATTAAATCAAAAAATATTTCTAAAGAAAAAAAATTAAAAGATATACCTGTTGCTATTAATAATATCCTAAAACCACATGTATCATAAAGATAAGTGTCTGATTTTAAAAAAATAATATCGATTTTAAAGAAAGATAATAACTATAGAAAAAGAATATCTACTGAATCACCTCAAGATTCTTCTATAAAAGTATCAGGTAAAATTCTTAATAACTTCTCTAGCAATAACTACTTAAACTTATCAAATAATAAACAACTTAGAACTAAGCTTAAAAATAATATAGATATATATGGGATTGGTTCCGGAGCCTCACCATTAATAAGTGGCTATAGTACTGCGCATAAAAATCTCGAAAATCGTATTACACAATTACTAGGATTTGAGTCTACATTAGTTACTAACTCTGGTTACTTAGCCAATGTTGGATTAATAAATGCCATTTCAGAGAAACAAATAACTATATTTCAAGATAAGGGAAACCATAGTTCTATCATAGAAAGCTCCAGGCTTTCAAAAACAAAACTAATAAGATACAAACATCTTAATTATAAAGATCTTGAACTGAAAATTAAGAAAGATAAATCGCCAATAAAGATTATTTATACAGATACTGTTTTTAGCATGACTGGAGAACAAGCAGATTTAGTCAAATTATCCTTAATTGCAAAACAAAATAAATCGTTATTATTTATTGATGATGCTCATGGTTTTGGAGTTTTAAGAGAAAATAAAAATTTATTTCCTAGTTCTATTAATGGTTTGAATCTAGATAAAATAAAAGTTGATGCATATATCGGAACTTTTGGTAAAGCTGTTGGAACATTTGGGGCTTTTATTTGCGGATCTCAAGAATTAATAAATATTCTTATTCAAAAATCAAAACCTTATATTTACTCTACAGCTTTGCCTCCAGCTTTAGTACAAACTACCCTAGAAAGTATTAACATGATAATGGGAGATAAAAAAATTGTAGATAGTCTACATAGCAATATTGCATACTTTAAAAAACTCACAAATGAATTAAAGATCAATATTAATAATTCAGATACTCCAATACAAACTATATCAATAGGTAACCCAAAAACAGTGATGGATATTTGTAACAAAGCAAAACAATCAAATATATTCATACAAGGGATAAGATATCCAACTGTGCCTAGAAATCAGGACCTTCTTAGAATTAATTTAACTAGCGGTCATAGCAAAAAACAAATACAATCATTAGTAGAATTTCTAAATAAACTTTAATAAGACAAAGGCTAATAATTTATTATTATGAATATATTAACTAATAAAAATATACTACTTGGAATCACTGGCAGTATTGCGGCATATAAAGCTGCTGATATTGCTAGCAGATTAACTAAGGAAGGCTGTAATGTTAAAGTTGTGATGACAAAAAGCTCCGAGCTTTTTATAACTGAAACAACTTTAGAATCCTTATCTGGAAATAAGGTTATTTCTGAAGACACAAATTCAAGTGCTCTAAGTAATTTTGCACATCTTGATATAGCGAAATGGGCAGATATTATCTTAGTGGCTCCATGCACAGCAAACTTTATGAATAAACTTGCAAATGGTCATGGTGATGGTTTGTTATCTACGATATGTTTGGCATATACGAAATCATTATTTATTGCACCCGCAATGAACCCCGACATGTGGAACAATAAAGTTACTCAAGCAAGTATTAAAAAGCTTAATGATGCAGAGATAAATATTATAGGACCAAATTATGGAAGCCATGCATGTGGTGATATAGGTTATGGAAGAATGACTCATCCTGAAGAAATAATAGAAAGAATTAAAGATCAAAGCAAAACATCACAGTTATCTGGGTGTAAAATTTTAATCACTGCTGGTCCAACAAGAGAACCAATAGATCCGGTAAGATTTATGAGCAATTACAGTTCAGGAAAAATGGGCTATGCAATAGCTATGGCTGCGAAAGCAAAAGGGGCGTATGTAGAACTTATATCAGGACCAGTAGCGCTAAATTTGATTCCCGATATAAAGACAACATATGTAGAGACATCATCAGAAATGTATGAAGCTGTTAAAGAGAAAGTGCCTGAATATGATATGTTTATTTCGACTGCTGCAATTGCTGACTATAAACCAGCAAATTATTCAGATACAAAATATAAAAAAAATGAAAATAATATAAATATTGAGTTTACAAGGGGCATAGATATATTAGAAACTATATCTAATAAACATAAAAATCTTTTTACAATAGGTTTTGCAGCTGAGACTAATAGTTTAAATAAAAATGCGAAGGAAAAACTAAAGAAAAAGAACCTTGATATAATAGTAGGAAACATTGCGAATCATCAATTAAAGCTAGGCTTTGAATCAGATTATAATGAAGTAATAATTTTTTCTAATACAAATTCAAAAAAATTTGACCACGATAAAAAATCAAATATAGCAAATAGTATTTTAGATTTCATTTCAGAAGAATATTCAAAAAAGTTAAATCTAGTTAAGAAAAATGCTAAATAAAGTAAAAATTAAAATATTAGATAAAAAAATTAAATGTCTCCCTGACTTTTCTACTGCTGGTTCAGCAGGTCTTGATTTAAGAGCATCACTAAATGATACTCTTTGTATACATCCTAATAAAACTCACTTAATACCAACAGGTATAGCTATTTTTATAGATGATAATTCCCATGCGGCTTTAATATTGCCCAGATCAGGGTTGGGTCACAAACATGGTATAGTTTTAGGCAATTTAGTAGGGTTGATTGATTCAGACTATCAAGGGCAGCTTTTTGTATCATGCTGGAACAGGAGTGATTCTGAATTTACAATTAATCCATATGATAGAATTGCTCAATTATTATTTATTACAGTTGATAAGCCAAAGTTTGAAGTGGTACAGGACTTTGAACAAACAGAGAGAGGCGAAAATGGTTTTGGCTCTTCAGGAAAGACATAAAGTTGAATATTTCAAAAGATATATTTAGAGCTTATGATATACGCGGTCAATATCCGGAAGAAATAAATGAAGAACTATATAATATGCTTGGAAAAGCAATAGGGACAAAAATACTACAAAAATCAAAATCTAAGAAAGTTAGCGTATGCATAGACGGAAGATTATCTGGTGAAACTTTAAAGAAGAGCTTGATTAATGGAATAATTTCAACTGGCGTTGATGTAATAGATATAGGTATGCTCCCAACTCCTCTCTTATATTTTTCACTATATAATCTAAATATTGATAATGGGTTAATGATTACCGGTAGTCATAATCCGAAAGATTATAATGGAATAAAGATGGTCATCAATAACATGACCCTTTTTGATGAACATATAATGGAACTCTATGACTTAATAATGTCTGGAGACTTTCAATATACTGATTCCCAAGGATCTATTATTTATAATAATAATATTATTGATGAGTACATTATCAAAATAAAATCAGCTATACATATAAATTTTCCTTTTAAAGTTTCCATTGACTGTGGTAATGGGGTGACAGGTTCAATTGCCAAAAAGATATTTTCTGCTTTTAAAGTTGACACATATATAATAAACGAAAATGTTGATGGAAATTTTCCAAATCATCCTCCGGATACTTCTAACGAAAAAAATTTAATACAACTAAAAAGAGAAATAAAAAAGAATGGATCCAGTATTGGATTTGCTTATGATGGAGATGGAGATAGAATAGTTGTAGTAAAAAGTAATGGAGATATAGTTTGGCCTGATCAACTATTGATATTATTTAGTAGAAATATTTTGAAGAATAATAAAAATGCTAAAATTGTTTATGATATTAAGTGTACAAAATTTCTCGAGGAAGAGATTATAAAGAATAATGGCAAGCCTATACTTTCAAGGACAGGACATTCTTTCATAAAGAAAGCAATGATTAAAGAAAAAGCAATGCTGGGCGGAGAAATGAGTGGACATATATTCTTTGCAGATAAATGGGATGGTTTTGATGATGGAATATATGCATCAATCCGCTTACTAGAAATACTGTCCGATAATGAAAACTATGAGGAAATACTCAATGATCTTCCATTATCTGTAACGACACCTGAGATTAATATACCATTTTCTGGAAATAATCATTTTACTTTCATGAGATTATTTGCAAAACTAACGAAATTCGATGATGCTAGTGTTATTGATATTGATGGGTTAAAAATAATATACCCCGATGGTTGGGCATTAATACGATGTTCTAACACCTCATCTAACTTAGTATTAAGGTTTGAGGCGGATAGTAAAAGTAATTTGGATAGAATACAAAGTATAATAAAAATGAATATGCTGGTGATAGATAAAAGCATAAAAATACCTTTTTGAGTGAGTATGAAAAAAGAAGAAGTAATATATAGAAGTGATAACAAAAATACGCCTACTATAGCAAAAATATTAATTGAGGCTCTACCTTATATCCAACAACTCTCGGGTAAAGTGGTAGTAATCAAATTTGGTGGGCACGCTATGACTGATGAGACTCTTAAAAATAATTTTGCAAGAGATGTGGTCTTATTGAAACAAGTAGGCTTACATCCAGTAATTGTCCATGGTGGTGGACCACAAATCACTTCTTATTTAAAAAAACTTGGAATAGAATCTAAGTTTGCTAATGGAATGAGAATAACTGATCCTGAATCTATTCATATAATTGAAATGGTCTTAGGCGGTCTCATAAATAAAGAAATTGTTAGTTGTATATCATCTCATGGAGGAAAAGCTGTAGGTTTATCTGGAAAAGATGGTGGTCTAATTAGAGCAAAAAAAGTTATAGGTGTAGGTGAATTTAAAAATGTTGATTTCAAGAATACTGGCATGGTACAGAGCATTGATCCTGAAGTAGTTAGTTTACTTGATGGCTCTCCATTCATACCTGTAATTGCACCTATAGGAATAGGTGATGACGGTACTACTTATAATATTAATGCTGACTTGGTTGCAGGAAAAATTGCTTATATATTACAAGCACGCAAATACTTAATGCTCACAAATACAAGCGGTCTCTTAGACATTGATAATAATCTAATAAAGTCAATTAATGCATCAAAAGTTAAAGAGCTAATCAAAAATGGCACAATTTCTGATGGGATGCTCCCTAAAGTAGAATCTGCATTAGAGGCAGTTGCCTCTGGTGTTGAGCATGTTCAAATAATTGATGGTACAGTTGATCATGCTGTATTATTAGAATTATTCACTGATGCTGGGATAGGGACAATGATTAGAAGGCTATAATTTGTTTGAACAGATCTGTTTATTCATAATATCTCTTATTTCAAATATTTTTTCTGCATTTTCCGGCGGAGGAGCAGGCGTGATCCAATTGCCTGCAATATTATTGTTATTCAATATCTCTTTTATTAAAGCGCTAACAGTTCACAAAATAGCTACTGTTGCGTTAGGTATAGGTGCAACAAGTAAGTTTTCTAAGATCATCAGTTTTGACAAAGGGTTAATAATAAAATTATTAATAGTAGGTTTGCCAGGAGTATTCATGGGAGCTCAACTTATATCTTATGTCAATGATCAACTAGCAAGACTAATGCTAGGAATATTAATTATCTCTATCAGCCTATATTCATATATAAAAAATAACTATGGAGAAAAAGAATATACCTATGCAAGCACAATAATAAATAATCTTGGAGGCTATATATTAATATTCTTAACAGGATTATTGAATGGGTCATTATCTGCTGGCACAGGATTAATTTTTACTATTATATTAATTTCTTGGTATGGAATGGACTATAAAAAAGCTATTGCATATACATTAATAATAGTAGGAATATTCTTCAATGCTCTAGGCGCAGCAACTTTAGGCTTATTAGCAGAAATTGAGTGGTTACTTCTACCTGCATTATTTTTTGGATCTTTAATAGGTGGCTATATGGGTGCAAGAATATCATTGTCTAAGAGTAATCGAACAATTAGAATAACATACCAAATCATAACCATAACAGTAGGATTTAGTTTAATTTTATAGACTATCTTTTATAGAGTTCCATATACTCCGTCATTAATTTTAACTCAGTAGACATCATCTTGTTATTTTTGAGAAAATCAATAATGTCATCAAGAGTAATGATTGAATAGACCTGTATTTTATATTTTTCTGAAATCTCAATAGAAGCTCTTTTATCTATTCCAAGCTCCATCCTGTCAAAAGCAACTACAATAGAGGATGGTTTTGCACCATTAACAGATAAAAGATCTATTGATTCAATTATAGACTTACCTGATGAGATAACATCATCCACAATGAGTGCTCTTCCTTTTGGCGCAGACCCTACAAATATACCTGCCTCCCCATGAGTCTTTGCTTCCTTTCTATTAAAACAAAATGGTTTATTTGTGCTATGAGAGTTATATAAACTATTACTGATAGAAGTGGCAAGAGTAATTCCCTTATAAGCAGGTCCAAAGATAAAATCATAGTCAATGCTATTCTTTACCAAAAAACTTGAATAGAAATCTGCTAAGCTGGCAAGTAGCTTACCAGTATTACATAAGCCAGTATTGAAGAAATAAGGACTTTCTCTTCCAGAATTAAGAGAAAAATTACCAAAACGAAGTATTTGATGCTCTAATGTGAATTCTATAAATTGTTTTTTAAGATCATTCATAAACATTGTGAGTATTTCTTATATATTTTAACATAGTGTAAATAAAGAATATGAAAGTTTTAACATTAAATGTGTGTGGAATCAGGGCAAGTCAGAAAAAAGGTTTGTTTAATTGGCTCAAAAAGATTAAGCCTGATTTAATTTGTCTTCAAGAAGTTAGAGCTTTAGAAGATCAAATAAGTTCAGATGATTTTAAAATTAATGGGTATAACAGATATATGTCGGTTGCTGAAAAAAAAGGGTATAGCGGGGTTTGTATTTATACGAAAGAAACTCCTAAGAGCATTAATGTCAGTTTTGGATCTAAAATTTTTACAAAGGAAGGAAGGTTTATAGAATTAGAACTAAAAAAAATAAATGTTATCTCTGTATATTTTCCATCAGGCTCATCAAGTGAAATAAGACAAGATATGAAATATCAATTCATGTCTAAATTCGAGTCATATTTAAAAAAAATACAAAAAAAGAATAAAACAATATTAATTTGTGGTGATTGGAATATAGCACATAAAGAAATAGATATTAAAAATTGGAAAGCGAACCAAAAAAATTCTGGTTTTCTTCCGGAAGAAAGAAAATGGATTGATAGAATAATTAATCACTATGGATGTATAGATGCATTTAGAAATATAAACAAAGATCCTCATAATTATACATGGTGGTCAAACAGGGGCAGAGCTTGGGATAATAATGTTGGATGGAGAATTGATTATCAAATGTTATCATCTACTAAAAATATAAAGGTTCTAGCAGCTAATATTTATAAAAAAGAAAGATTCTCCGATCACAGCCCATTAATAATAGATTATGATATATAACATGATAAATAATATTTCATCATACTTAGAAAGAAAAATGTTAATCACGCTATCCATGGGTTTTGTATCCGGAGTTCCATTATTATTGACAATTACTTTATTGCAAGCATGGTTGACAGATGAAGGTATATCAAAATCTACTATCGGCTTATTTGCTTTAGTAGGGCTCCCTTATTCTCTAAAATTTATTTGGGCACCAATATTTGATTATTTTACTATATCAAAATTAGGTCGTAGACGTGGCTGGTTATTAGCAACTCAAATCTTATTAATAATATCAATAATTACATTGGGAATGGGTAATCCTGCCTTGGATGCATGGAATGTTGCATTGCTGGCTACCCTCGTAGCTATATCATCTGCATCACAAGATATTGTAATAGATGCTTATAGAAGAGAATCTCTAACAGATGAAGAACAGACAATTGGCGCATCTGCTTATGTGCTAGGTTATAGAATAGGGGCCTTAGCTGCTGGAGCAGGAGGGTTAATTTTAGCTGATTACATGTCCTATCAAATGGTGTATGCAATTATGTCAGTAATAATGCTATATGGAGTTTTCATAACTATTGTAGCCGATGAGCCTAAACATAATGATGAACCATCTAATTTCACAGAATCTGTAATTGGGCCATTCACGGAATTTTTTGGACGGCATGTTTCAACAAATAATATAGCTACAGATAGATTAAAATACTTAACCCCTATCCTTATATTGCTCTTTATTCTTTTATATAAAATTGGAGACACTATGGCTCATTCCCTAAGCACAAATTTTTATTTAGAAACTGGATTTACAAAAACAGAAATAGGATCAGTTGTTAAATTTTTTGGATTATTTGCAACATTGGTAGGGGCATTTATTGGAGGCCTATTATCGTTAAAGATAGGTTTATACAGATCGTTGATAATATTTGGAATATTTCAGGCAATAGCAACACTTGGTTTCACTGTCCTTGCCGCAGTGGGTGACAATATCTACCTACTTATGATCGTTGTTTCGTTAGAAAATCTAGCTGCAGGTATGGGTTATACGGCATATCTGGCATTTATAGCCAATATGACAAACAAAGGTTTTACTGCCACACAATTTGCACTGATGACCGCTTTAATGTCTTTGCCAAGAACCCTTTTTTCTTCATATTCTGGATTTCTTGTTGAAATGCTTGACTGGGAACTATATTTTATTTTCTGTTCATTAATAGCTTTTCCTGCTCTAATTATACTTATGAAATTGAATAGGAGAATGTCTATATGAGAACATTTAATACTGCGGATATATGTGATGAGAATGATGATGTTCAAATTGCTGAACCTATTTTTAAGTCATTTGGTGAAAATAAAAAATTTCATGGCAGAATAAGGACAGTTACAGCAATAGAAGACAACTCTTATATAAAAAAACTCATAGAAGAAAAAGTTGATGGGGACGTGATGGTAATAGATGGGAAAGGTTCCACAAAATGCGCACTACTTGGTGATAACTTAGCAATGAAAGCTTTTGAGAATGGATGGCAAGGGTTTGTAATAAATGGCTGTATAAGAGACTCCGACATCATTAATAAAATTTCAATAGGCATCAAAGCCATAAATACTGTTCCAATAAAAAGTGTTAAAAATAATATTGGCGATTATAGTAAAAACTTAAATTTTGCTAGTGTAGATTTTAAAGAAGGAGAGTATATTTACTCAGACTCTGACGGAATTATAGTTTTAGAGAAACCATTAATAAATGATACCGAAGATATCAATGAGGGCTTGGTTCCATTTAAAATAATAACATTTACAAAATTTTATTAAAATGCATAACATAGTAATAGAGATACAAGATATATCGTTATCAAGAAATGATAATAATATTTTAGAGGATATATCATTTAAAATAGAACGCTCTAAAGCATTAAATCTCTATGGTTTAAATGGATCTGGGAAGACATCCCTGCTAAACATTATTGCAGGTATTACAGAACCAACGTCTGGTTATATAAATAATATAAGTGGTGATGAAAATATTTTTCACAAGATAGTTTATATTGGTCATAAATATGGAATAAAAGGAAATTTAACCGTTAAAGAAAATTTGTCATATTCACTCCATGATAATAACCAAAATAATGATGCGCTAATTAGCAATGCTCTAGATATTTATAAAATGACTGATCTAAAAAATAGACTAACAAAGAATTTATCACATGGTCAGCAAAAAAAAGTTTCACTGATGAAGACATTAATTTTAGATTCACTGCTATGGATAATAGATGAGCCATACAGTGCTTTAGACAATAAATCTATAGAAATTTTTAACACTACTGTAAAAAAATTTCTTGATAATGGCGGGTCTTTATTAATGACTAGCCATAGTGAAATGAAAAACTCATTATTTGCCCTAGACAACTATAGAATAAAACAATGACTAGAGTATTCAATATTATAAGCAAAGAGTTTTTACTAGCATCAAGATCTGGATATGAGGTTTTCCTACCAATAGTATATTTACTAATAATAATGATGTTTTTTAACATATCCATTAGCTATGTAGAGAAAGATATTATGTTGGAGTTATTACCTTTAATGACTTGGATATCATGTCTCTTAATATGCATATTAAATCTAGAAAATATATTTAAAGAGGACTATGATGATGGGACATTAGAAATGTTTCTTATGAAAAAAGAAGGTATAGAGCTTGATATAATGATTAAAATTTTATCTCATTGGCTTCTATCAAATCTACCAATTGTAATAGCCGCTCCTTTGGTAGCTATTGCCTTGGGATTAGACTTTGGGACAACATCAACATTATTCATAACCTTGCTTATTGGAACACCTACAATGAGTCTGATAGGATCAATTGCTGCCGCATTAACTATAAGCCTTAAGAAGAATAAAATACTAGTATCTGTAATAGTACTTCCTCTCTATGTACCAATATTAATATTTGGCACCAGTGCTGTAAATAATTCATTCTTTAAAATAAACTATGATACTGAAATAACTTTAATGATTTTCTTATTTTTTATTTTTTTATTGCTTACACCATTAGCATGTAGCAAAGCTTTAAAGATTAGTTTAGATTGACTTAACCCAGATGGTGTTTTTTTCACGTTCTAAAAGAGTATTTCGTGTAGTTAGTAGCACAGCCAAAACAAAGTAGGCTGTAAACCCAATTGTTGTATATATTAATGGATATAACATCTCTGCAGATATCGATGGAGAACTGAACTTCATTACCGATGGGCCTTGATGTAGGGTGTTCCACCATTCAACTGAGAAATGTATAATTGGGATATTAACAAAACCAACAATAGCAAGTATATTTGCTGCCTTAGCTCCTTTTCGATAATCATCATAAGAGTGATATAGAAATATAATAGATAGATATATAAAAAATAATATGAGTTCAGATGTTAATCTCGCATCCCATACCCACCATGTGCCCCACATAGGTTTTCCCCAAATAGCTCCAGTTATGAGAGTAAGAAAAGTAAACATTGCCCCAATTTTTGCAGATGAGATAGATAAGATTTCGAAGACTTTTATTTTCCATATGATAGAGATTACTGAGCATAGAAAAACAGAAGTATAAGCAAATAAAGATAACCATGCACTTGGTACATGAACATACATAATTCTAAATGCCTCTCCTTGTTGATAATCAGTTGGCGCTTTAAATAATCCTAAATATAACCCATAAGTAATGAATAATAATGTGAAAATAAATGCCCACGGAATTAAAGAAGTTGCAAAATAATAAAACTTCTTAGGCGATATTTTTTCGAATAATAATTTAAACATAGTAAATGATTTGTAATTCATGATATCATAAATAAAATTTAAAACTAATGAAAGAAGCTCCAAAGAAAGAACCCCTGAAAAACTATGAGTCATCTCTGACCACATGGAATAAGGGTAAATTAGGTAAATATCGAATTTTAAGAAAGATTAACAAAGAAGCATATCAGCGTACTACAAAAAAAATTAAAGAATAGTACTGATAATAGGCTCCCAGTCAAAATCAGGATCAGCTATCACAAAGAATTCCTTATTAATAAACGTCCTATTTTTATTATAAAGAAGTGGCCTCATAAACTTATCTACGACAATTCCTCCGGCCTCTTCAACCAATGCCTGGCCAGCTGCTGTATCCCACTCATGCGTAGGCCCAAGCCTAGGATAGAAACATCCTTCGCCAGATGCGATATTACCAAATTTTAAAGCACTAGATTGTTTGATAAACTCATAATTAAGGATATTCTTCGACAACACCTCGAGCACGCTTTCTCTTATAGATGTACTAGTAAAAATTTTATTAATTTTACTTTTAGACATCTTTGAAGTGAATATCTTTTTAGGGCTAGAATTTTCTT
>JABHRC010000036.1 GCA_018670435.1 Gammaproteobacteria bacterium | reverse complement strand
TTACCATGAAATTGTAAAATATCAGGATTAAGATTATTGATTGCAGCAGCAATATATTCTTCGCTCTGATTCATGAATACCGTAACAATTTTTTTATCCTTATTACATGCATTAATTAATTTTTTAGCGACATCATAAGTTACGCATCTTGGACTTGTGTCTACAAGTATTATCCCAATATAGTCAATCCCATCTATATCGTTCACACACTCGATATCATCTATGTTCGTCATGCCGCATATTTTAATCAGGGTCTTTTTCATTAATATATATTAACACGTATTTATATGAAGGAATATGCAATAGGATATCTTTAAAAATATGGAAATATATCATCAGGATTAATATTATATTTCTTAGGATAATAAATATTTTTTAAGTATAAACCATTTGGTAAAACCATTTTACTACACTTTTTACGATCCAAAGATTTAATCAAGTAATCAATATGTTCAGGCTCAAATTTAGATATACCAATATCAAGCAGAGTGCCGACTATATTTCTGACCATATGGTACAGAAAACTATTGGCAGTAATGTCTATATATAAAAAATTATTATAATTAGTAATAGATATGGTTTTGATATTTTTAATTGGACTCTTAGATGAACAGCCTGATGCTCTAAAGCAACTAAAATCTTTCTCTCCTTTTAAATATTTAAAAGCTGATTTAATTTTAGATATATTTATAGTATCGCTGAAATGCAAAACATTTGAGGATAAGAAAGTTGATGGATATTTTTGATTTAAAATAATATAGCGATATGTTCGAGATTGTGCGCTATACCGTGCATGAAAATCTTCATCGACATGATATATTTTTTTAACAATCACATCGCTAGGTAAATTGGAATTAATCCCATTAATCCATTTATAGTCAAGTCTTCTCTTTGTTGTATCAAAATGAATAATTTGAGAAAATGCATGCACCCCAGTATCCGTTCTTCCTGCGCATATTGTACTTATTTGTTCATCAGCAATCTTAGAAATTGCAAGATCTATATGATACTGTATCGTTTTTTCTTTATGGATTTTTTGTTTTTGCCAGCCAAAATAGTTTGCACCATTATACTCTACAGACAAAGCGATTCTCATTATTTTATCTGCATAAAGAGAAGTCTAGCTTCATGCTTATCATCTTCTGAGCCTGTCTCAACAATTCTTTTCAAAAGATCTCTAGCATTATCAACATCATTGCTAGCAATAAGAGCTCTTGCTAAATCAATTTGTGAAATATTATCATCATCCATAATTTCATCAACAGTATTAACTTCATCGGAGTCTTTGTCTTCTTCTGCTAAAGATTTAGCATCTTTTCTTAACCTCATTAATTGCTCTTCATCCTTAGCACGCTTCTCATCACGCACAGCCTGGGAGATATCATTCGATTTATCCAAGTCAGAGAAACTAACGACTTCTTCATTATGATTTGTACTTGACTCAGGAGCAGATTCTCTTCTCATTTTTTTTGATCTCAATCCTATTGATTTAAAAATATTAGTTGCATTATTAATTTCTAAAAGCAATGACATTATAGAATTAGCTTTATTATTCAATTTATAAATTTCATCCATATGATCAGAGAGAGGTTTTTTTGAATCATTTTGGTTAGAAGTTATATGTTTTAGTAATTTCTTATTTAATTTAGATATTTCATTATTTATAACTCTAAACTTCTCAAAGAAATATGCAGTGATAAACAACCCTATCAGTACATATGCAGGATTAATATCTCCATATGGGAGAGAAAGTATTGCCCCAATTACCTGAAATAATAATCCAGCGATAGTGTCAACTAAACCTAACAGTATCGGCATTAATAAGCTGATTAAGCTAGATAAACTCTCTATGATAATAACTTGTGCATTAACAAGAAAAATTAAGATATTTGTAGTTTTTGAAGAATAATCGATAGGCCATATACTATATATTGGTATATATGCAAAAAGTAGAATGATTACTATAAGTCCTAAAATCTTTTTCATTTATCACCTTTCATAAGTTGCTCAGCTATTTGCACACTATTCAGTGCCGCTCCTTTTCTAACATTATCAGCTACAATCCAAATATTCAAAATATTATCATTATCAAGAGATTTCCTAATACGCCCAACATATACTTTATCAGTTCCATGTCCATCTACAAAAGCAGTAGGGTATTCGTCATTACCTGGATTATCAATTAACTCAACCCCATTATCATTTTTAAAATCAGACTTAATATCCTCAATGCTAATTGGAGACTCTGTCTCTATTGTTACTGATTCAGAATGACCAATAAGAACTGGGACTCGAACGGCAGTTGCATTAACTTTGATATCTTTATCAAGAATTTTTTGAGTTTCCCATACCATTTTCATTTCCTCTTTTGTGTAACCATTTTCACAAAAACTATCCACAAACGGAATAACGTTGAAGGCTATTTGTTTTGGATATATGGAAGATTTAATTTCTTGCTGATTCATATATGAATGAGATTGTTCCAATAGCTCATCCACTCCTTTTTTACCTGATCCAGATACTGCCTGATAAGTACATACATTAATACTCAATATTTTATAACGGTCATGAATTGGCTTTAGTGCTACTAACATCTGAATAGTTGAGCAATTAGGATTAGCTATTATATTTGTTTTTTTATATTTATTGATAGCATCAGGATTAACTTCTGGAACTACTAATGGAATATCGTCTACATATCTAAATTCTGATGTATTATCGATTACTACAGCTCCAGCTTTAGCTGCTATAGGTGCATACTGTTGAGAAACACTACTTCCAGCAGAAAAAAAGGCAATATCAATATCTTTAAAGTCATAATCATCTATTGCGATAATATCGAGTAATTGATTTCCAAATTTAACTTTATTACCTTCAGATCTTTTGCTAGCAATTGCAATAATATTCTCAATAGGAAGTTTCCTTGATGATATTATATCTAGCAAAGATTCTCCCACTATTCCAGTAGCACCAACAATAGCGATATTATATTTGTCTTTAACCTTAAACATGTTTCTTTATTTCCATGATAATTGCATTACCCATTTCTGATGTACTCGCAAATTCTTTTTTATTGCTAATATCTTTAGTAAATATTCCAGACCTAAGTACGTTTTCAATAGCATCTTTTATAAGATTAGATACTTTAATATTATTTAATGAATATTCAAACATCATTGCAACAGATAATATCATTGCAATAGGATTGACGATACCTTGTCCTGCGATATCTGGTGCTGATCCATGAATTGGCTCATAGACACCAGTCACATCAGATAATGATGCAGATGGTAACATGCCAATAGACCCAGTTAACATAGATGCTTCATCAGAAAGTATATCTCCAAATAAATTTTCTGTTAAAATCACATCGAACTGCTTAGGGTCTTTTATTAATTGCATAGCAGCATTGTCCACATACATATGATCGAGTTTGATTCCTGGATAGCCATCAGCATGTAACTTAGTTACAGTCTCTCTCCAAACTTGGGATGCTTCTAAGACGTTAGCCTTATCAACTGATGTGACTTTGGCTGACCTTTTATTTGATAAATCAAAAGCATACTTAGAGATGCGAGTAACTTCATTTTCAGAATAAGACATTGTGTTGAATCCAGTCCTATTAACACCATCTTTGAAACCTCTAGGTTCACCAAAATAAACTCCACCTATCAACTCTCTTATGATTACGATATCAAGATTCTTTATTACCTCAGATTTAATTGTTGAGCTCTCAAGAAGTGCTTCAAATAAAAATACAGGACGGACATTTATATAAAGATCTAATGATTTTCTTAATGCTAGTAGTCCAGACTCTGGCTTGAGTTTATTTTCATTCTTTTCATGCTTCTTTGTACCCACAGCTCCTAATAAAATACAATCAGCTCTGCTAGCTTTAACAGATGTTTCATCTGGGTATGGAGTTCCATGATTATCAATAGCAATACCACCAATATCAGCATAATCATATGAGATATCACTTAAATTTGTCTCATTCAACACATCAATAACTTTGATGGCTTCCAACATGATTTCGGGTCCTACTCCATCACCAGGTAACAATAAAATATTTTTTTTAGTCATTATTCTTTTCAAAAACCCATGGTTTTAATAATTTCATTCTATCTTCATAGATTTTAATTTTATCTTTATGTTTTAAAGATAATTCAATGTCATCATATTCAAATATAATTCGCTCTTTATCAGAGTCAGATATAGCAAATGAATATACTTGATCATTAGGCGTTGTAATTGTCTGATTTTGAATGTTGATTGTCAAATTATATTTAGGAGACATAGTTATTTCTCTGAACATCTTATCTAGCTCATCTTTTTTGATCGAGATTAGGAGCAGACCATTCTTGAAACTATTTCTATAAAATATGTCGGCAAACGAAGTAGAAATAATAGCTTCAATGCCAAAATCTTTTAGTGCCCACACGGCATGCTCGCGAGAAGATCCACATCCAAAATTATCATTAGTCAATATAATGTTGCCACTAGAGTATGGCTTAATATTTAAAACAAATTTAGAGTTTATATTTCTCTTTTTCGTTGTACTTAAATCACCAGGATCGGTATATCTAAGAGAGTCAAAAAGAAATGGTCCAAAACCAGATTTCTTGATTGATTTTAAGTATTGTTTAGGGATTATAGCATCAGTGTCAATGTTAGATTGATCAAACGGTATAACCTGTCCTTCAATAATTTTATTTTTCATTTGCAAAATCTATTACATTACTAAAATGTCCTTTGATAGCTGCTAAAGCTGCCATAGAGGGACTGACTAAATGTGTTCTTCCTTTGTCACCTTGTCTTCCTTCAAAATTTCTATTAGAGGTTGATGCGCATCTCTCATATGGCAATAAACTATCATCATTCATTCCCAAACACATTGAGCAACCAGGCTCTCTCCATTCAAATCCAGACTTAACAAATATTTTATCAAGACCTTCCTTTTCTGCTTCGGCCTTTACAAGACCAGACCCTGGCACAACAATGGCCTGTTTAATATTATCAGAGACTTTATAGCCTTCTACTATTTTTGCGGCTTGTCTTAAATCTTCAATTCTAGAATTAGTACATGAGCCTATAAATATCTTATCAAGCATTATGGATTTAATATCTTGATTTGCTGTCAATCCCATATAATCAAGAGCTCTTTGAATGTATTGTTTTTTACTTGAATCATTTTCATCATCAGGATTAGGAACTTTTCCATTAATATCAGTTGTCATTTCAGGAGATGTCCCCCAAGTAACTTGTGGCAAAACATCAGTTGCATCAAAAGATAATATTTTATCAAATACCGCATCATGGTCACTAACTAGATTTTCCCAATATTTAACGGCCTCATCTAAGTATTTCTTACTAGGTGAATATTTTTTATTCAACATATACTCATGGGTCTTAGAATCAAAAGCAACAAGACCTGATTTTGCTCCTGCCTCAATACTCATGTTGCACATAGTCATTCTGCTTTCAATGCTCATATTCTCTATGCAATCTCCAGTAAACTCGATTGTATAACCGGTTCCTCCAGAAGTGCCTATTTCTTTTATAATATGTAATATTAAATCTTTTGACGAAACATAATTACTGAGTTTATTAGTAATATTTATTTTAAAATTTTTCTCTTTATTTATATTTATACATTGTGTAGCTAAAACATGTTCAACGTCACTAGTACCAACTCCAAAGGCAAGAGATGCAAGCGCGCCATGCGTAGATGTATGTGAATCTCCGCAAACTAAAGTCATTCCTGGTTGAGTAATGGCAAGTTCTGGACCAATCACATGAACAATTCCTTGATTGATATTATTTAAGTCAAAATAACTAATCTTATGTTTTTTACAATTATCTATTAAAGTATCAACTTGAAGCTTTGATATTTTATCATCTATTCCAGATGCTCTGTTTTGAGTTGGGACATTATGGTCTGATACAGCATAGATAGAATTATTATTCCAAATATCTCTTTTCTGTATATCTAAACCATCAAAGGCTTGTGGAGAGGTAACCTCATGAACCAAGTGTCTATCAATATAAACCAAAGATGAGCCATCTTCATTTTCATGAACTAAGTGTTCATCCCATATTTTATCGTAAAGTGTTTTTTTCATAATATTAAAGCAAGTATAATATATTAATTCGAGTTTTGAGCCTTATCTCGAAGATATAAATCACATAATACTAAGGCTAGCATTGCTTCAGCTATCGGTGTTGCCCTAATACCTACGCATGGATCATGCCTCCCTTTAGTTACAATACTTGTTTCCTTATTATCTTTCGTAACTGTAGCACCCGGTATAAGAATACTGGATGTTGGCTTTAATGCCATTTTAACCACTATATCCTGGCCAGAAGAAATACCACCTAAGGTTCCACCAGAATTATTGGACTTAAAGCCGTCTGACGTTATCTCATCTCTGCACTCCGAACCTTTTTGAGTCACTACATCAAAACCAGCTCCAATCTCAACACCTTTAACAGCATTAATCGACATCATTGCAAAAGCTATTAGCGCATCTAGTTTATCAAAAACAGGGTTGCCAAGTCCTATTGGAACATTTACTGCTTTGACAGTTACTTCGGCTCCAATTGAATCACCAGACTTACGAATCATATTTATATAACTCTCTAGTGTAGGAACCATACTTTCATCTGGGAAAAAAAATGGATTATTTTCAACATCTTTCAAATTTATAGAGGACGGTTCATGTTCTCCGATTTGAGAAACATAACCAAAGATTTCTAATCCAGTCTTATCTTTCAAAACTTTTTTGGCAATTGCGCCACCTGCTACTCTTGCAACAGTTTCACGGGCAGATGATCTCCCCGCTCCTCTATAATCTCTGAAACCATATTTTTTTGTGTATGTAAAATCTGCATGCCCAGGTCTAAATTTATCTTTGATTTCACCATAATCTTTAGATCTTTGATCTTCATTATGAATAATTAAGCAAATAGGCGTCCCTGTAGTTTTGCCCTCAAAAATTCCAGATAAAATCTCTACCTTATCGCTTTCTTTTCTTTGAGTAGTAAATTTCGAATTGCCCGGCTTTCTCCTATCCAAATCTTTCTGTATATCGTTCTCAGATAAATCTATCCCAGGAGGACACCCATCAATGATGCATCCTAATGCTTTTCCATGACTCTCCCCGAAGCTTGTTAGAGTGAATATTTTTCCAAAAGTATTGCCTGACATAATTAGATCTTCAAATAGTTAGTAAATTGAGTGCAAATATCATATATTTACCTACATATTATATATTAAATAGAGAGAGAATTGAATTAATAGAGGAATAATGAAGAAATCATACCTGATATATGCCCTGGCAATAATAATATTATCTCTTATTTATACTAATGATAATGCTCAACAAAAGCCAAATTATACAAGAATTAATGCAGACAGTTTATTTTTAGAAAATGATGAAAGATATATCACTACAACAAATGATTCATTTACTAATCAATCTCTAAAAGATCATATAACACTAGTTTTTTTTGGCTATACTAATTGTCCTGATTTTTGCCCTGACACTCTAATCAAAATGAGCACCTTATTTAAATCGTTGAATAAATATAATGAAAATAAAAAACTCCAATTGCTTTTTATCTCTATAGATCCTAAAGATAAAACTGAGGTAATTAAAAAATATGTTGAATACTTTGATAAAGATTTTATAGGGATGTCAATGGATGAGAATAATCTTGAACAACTAATTAAAAAAACAGGAGTTTATGCGAAAAAAGTTTCTAGTGATGCTGGGATGGATTTTTATGATCATACTGGGGCAATTTTTTATGTAGGCCAGAATGCGAAGGTTCTTGGCATATATACCCCTCCCATAGTTAATGATTTAATCAACAAAGACATAGTAAGAGCATTGAAATAGATGATAAAAGATATTAGAGAAATATTAAAAGCATATTGGTTATTTATAATTCCTCATCATCTATTTTCAAGGTTTACATATATAATTACAAGGACAAAGCATCCACTCACAAGTTATCTAATAAAGACTTATATTAATTTTTTTAAAGTTAATATGAATGAGTGTGAAAAAATATCTATCAGTGAATATAATACTTTTTGTGATTTTTTTACTAGAAAGTTAAAACCAGGAATTCATAAAATAGATAATAATGTTAATTCAATAGTATCATCTTGCGATGGGAAGGTCTTAGAGTATGGAAAAATTAAAAATAATACAATCCTTCAGGTAAAAGGTAAAACAATTACAATCAATGAATTATTAGATAATGATAAAAAAACTAATGACATATATAAAGATGGTTCATTTGTAACAATATATCTTTCACCTAAAGATTATCATCGGGTCCATAACCCATATAGTGGAAAACTAATAAGAACAATTCAGGTTCCTGGCCGACTATTCAGTGTTGCGACTCATGCGGTTAAATATATAAAAAAATTATATTCAAGAAATGAGAGACTTGTTTGTAGTTTTAGAAATAATGATATTAATTTTTCAGTGATATTCGTAGCAGCTATAAATGTATCGTCTATAGAAGTAGCTTGGAAAGGTGAAGTATCGCCTCCTATGCCTAAAAAAACTATTGCTACAGATTATGAAAAGAAAAAAATTAACATAGAAAAAGGTGAGGAAGTTGGTATGTTTAAAAGTGGTTCAACTGTAATCTTATTGTTTGATTCAAAAGCTAAGCTTAACTCTAATTTAAAAAGAGGTAAATATGTTAGGGTTGGGAATAAAATTGGTGAAATTATTAACTAAACTTCTATAACATGGTTGGCATAATCAGGAAATGTTTTTTTAAGATCAAATGAATTATCAAATTTGCAGTGATTTTCAGCATATCTAAGTAGAGTTTCAGAGTTCAATGGGCTCTCTTCATCAAAATAATTTACATCTTTTAATTTATTCTCTTCTAGCGAAGATAATATTTTCTCCCAAGAATCTGATACATAATGATTAGTTTTATTGAAACTAAGTTGATCAACATCACATAAAGATATTGGGTTAATTGTTTCATATTGGTTATTATCAATATCAAAATCTCCTAAATAATATTTATCGCTATAGGCTTTTTTAATACAAGTTATCTTTGAATGCTTTGACTTTTGATAATAACTATAGGCCATCAATGATAGCGAAGATATTCCTACTACTGGCATGTTACAAGAATAACCAATCGCCTGACAAACCGATGCTGCTACTCTTGTTCCTGTAAAGCTTGCTGGCCCTTTATTAAAGACAATCACATCTAAATCATTTACCTCTATCTTAGATTTAGACAATAATATATCTATAGAAGATAAAATAATTTGGCTAGCCCGAGATTGTTGCTGATCTGAAAAATTTGAAATCTTATCATCTAGCTTAAGAGTTAGTGATAATAGAGACCCAGAAGAATCAATTGCTAGAATATTCATTAATATTAATAGTACCGTATGAAATTTTTATATACAATTCATACATAAACTATATTCTCCCCGTAGTTAAATTGGATATAACAAGACCCTCCTAAGGTTTAGTTCCTGGTTCGAGCCCGGGCGGGGAGGTAAAGCTTTATTTGAAACTATTTGTTATCAACGATTCTTGTGATTAACAATATTTCCAACCCCCAATGCGACCCCCAATTGCTTTAAAAACAGCT
>JABHRC010000002.1 GCA_018670435.1 Gammaproteobacteria bacterium | reverse complement strand
GGTTATATGGAGATGAAAAATCTTTTAGAACAACAAGATTAAATATTTCTTTTTCAGGTCATTTTTTTATCTAAATTTGTAAAATCTTTTTGGAGAGGTGCCAGAGTGGTAATGGAGCAGATTGCTAATCTGTCGACGTGTAAGCGTCGCCAGGGTTCGAGTCCCTGTCTCTCCGCATATAAAGGTCGCGTAGCTCAGCTGGATAGAGCATCTGGTTTCTAACCAGACGGTCATAGGTTCGAATCCTATCGCGATCACTATTATCTTTGGGCTATAAACTTTTTATTTATAACCCTTTTTTTATATTGTAGTATGGATATAAAAAAACATATAGTTCTCATTTTACTTTTCTCACTTATATCATGCTCGCCAAATAATCAATTAGACAATCAACCTAATGTTGTTTTTATTTTGGCTGATGATTTAGGATATGGAGAAATTGGAATTTTAGGTCAAAAAAAAATAGAGACTCCAAATATTGACCAACTTGCAAAAAATGGAATGATTTTAACAGATCATTATACTGGTTCACCTGTTTGTGCACCTTCTAGAGCTATATTGCTAACAGGACTTCACTCTGGAAATAATCCAATTAGAGGTAATGATGAGTTGAAAGAAAGAGGTAATATTTGGAGCTTTGAAGCAATGTTTAATAATCCAGAATTGGAGGGACAGAGACCATTGCCTGATTCTATAATAACAGTTGCTGATATTTTAAGATCAAAAGGCTATAAAACAGGAATGTTTGGCAAGTGGGGTCTAGGTGCACCAAACACGAATAGTATTCCAAATAATAAAGGGTTCGATTTTTTCTATGGTTACAATTGTCAAAGACAGGCTCACACATTTTATCCTACTCATTTATGGAAAAATAAAGAAAGGCACATATTAAATAATCAAATTGTAGATAAAGGTAGATTATCTAAAGACCTTGATCCGAATAATGAAGAAAGTTATACTAGATATAATCAAAAAGATTATGCTCCAACATTAATACATAAAGAAGCATTAAAGTTTATTGAAAGAAATAAGGATGAGAGTTTTTTTCTTTATTATGCTTCTCCTATTCCTCATTTACCCCTTCAAGCACCAGTTGAATGGGTAAATTATTATAAAGAGAAATTTGGGGATGAAAATCCATATACTGGTGGATCAGGATATTATCCAAACCAATATCCAAAAGCTACATACGCAGCAATGATTTCATATTTAGATCAACAGGTTGGAGAATTAGTATCAAAACTTAAAGAAATTGGAAAATATGAAAATACTTTAATCATTTTTTCGAGTGATAATGGTCCAACTCATATTGAACATGTAGATATTAATTTTTTTAATAGTGCTGGTCCTTTTTTAAATTCAAAAAATACAGTAAAGGGTAATCTAAATGAAGGGGGTATTAGGGTTCCAACAATTGTAACTTGGCCAAATGTTATCCCTTCAGGCTCAAAATCTAGTCACCCAAGTACATTCTATGACTATCTAGCTACAATATCTGATTTAGTTGGCGAATCACCTCCATACAAAACAGATGGAATTAGTTTTCTTCCTACTCTAGAAGGAAAAAATCAAGAAAAACATAAATATTTATATTGGGAGTTTCCCTCTTACGGAGGACAACAGGCTATAAGAATTGATGAATGGAAAGGTATTAAGAAGGATTTATTTAAAGGTCCATCAAAACTTAAACTCTTTAATTTAAGTGTTGATCCAAAAGAGTTGAAAGATATTGCATCTGAATATCCTGAAATTGTATCAAAAATGGAAAACATGATGAAAGAAGCTCATAAAACTCCAACAATGGATATATTTAAGATACCAGTTTTAGAAAAGGATTTATTAACAGATTTGAAATAATAATGATTAGAAGACTACTTATAGTATTCATATTAAGTCTGTTTTTTGCAACTAGTTGTGGAAAAGAAGACAATATTAGACCTAATATATTATTTATAATGTCTGATGATCATGCATATCAGGCTATAAGTGCTTATGATGATAGGTTAATACAAACCCCAAATATTGACAGAATTGCTGAAGAAGGAATGCTGTTTACTAATGCTTCAGTAACAAACTCAATATGTGCACCTTCGAGAGCTGTTATATTAACTGGTAAACACAGTCATATTAATGGGAAAATAGATAACATTGCAAAATTTGATGACTCTCAAATGACTTTCCCTCAATTATTTAAAGAAGCTGGATACCAAACAGCAATGTTTGGTAAACTACATTTTGGAAATAATCCGAAAGGAATTGATGATTTTCAAATACTTCCAGGACAAGGTGATTATATAAACCCTAGATTTTTAGGAAAAGATAAAGACACAATTATCACAGGATATGTTACGGATATAATTACTGACCTAACATTAAATTGGTTTAAAAACAAAAGAGATAAGGATAAACCTTTTCTAACTTTCTACCTTCATAAAGCTCCTCACAGAGCTTGGTGGCCAAGTCCAGAGAAGTTTGCTGAGTTTTATAATAAGGAATTTCCAGAACCAGAAAATTTATATGATGATTATTCTGGAAGGGGAACTGCTGCTAAAACAGCTGAAATGAATCTTTTAACACACATGCAGTATATGCAAGACAGTAAGGTTAGGCCTTCAGTTTTTGAAAACATGGAAAATGTTGAGCCAAAAATTGTTTATGCTAGGGGTGACGGTACTTTCTTTGAACCTAGCTCTAATTCTTTTAATAACCGTTATGGTAGAGCCAATGAGGAGCAAAAGAAAAAATATGACATCACATTAGATAAAATCAGTAAAGATTTTGAAGCAAATTGGCCAAATATGAATGATAAGGAGAAAATGCAGTGGAAATTTCAAAGATATATGCAAGACTATTTAGCAACAATTTCATCTGTTGATGATAATGTTGGTAGAGTTTTAGATTATCTAGATGAGTCAGGATTAGATGAAAATACTATTGTTATTTATACTTCAGATCAAGGCTTCTATCTAGGTGAGCATGGATGGTTTGACAAGAGGTTTATTTATGATGAGTCTTTCAAGACACCACTTATGATTAAATGGCCTAATCAAATTAAGCCAGGTACTACAAATGAAGAAATGGTTCAAAATCTTGATTTTGCTCAAACTTTTTTAGAGGCTGCAATGATTCAAGCACCTGAAGATATGCAAGGAGAAAGTCTTATTCCATTATTAAAGGGTAATAATAATCAATGGGATAGGGAGGCGGTATATTATCACTATTATGAGTATCCATCAGTACATATGGCAAAGAGACACTATGGAATTGTCAATAAAGAATATAAACTTACTCACTTTTATTATGATATTGATGAATGGGAATTAT
>JABHRC010000041.1 GCA_018670435.1 Gammaproteobacteria bacterium | reverse complement strand
ACAAACAAATTTTATTGGTTTCGAAAAACCAAACAAGCCTGTGGATGACTTGAATTGGAAATTGCTGCGGACGCGGGTTCGATTCCCGCCGTCTCCATAAAATTAGATAGTACAATTTAACTATTCAAGATGATTTTTTCTAATACTGGATCATCACTAATAATAATGAGATGAGATCCTGAAATACTTTTTCTAATTCTAGACATTGACACGAATGCTTTCATTATTTTTGTTTTGGCTCCACTATATATTCTATAAATTTAATACCATAATTTTTATTAAAGGCAATGATGTTTGGTCTATGGCCATTTAAATAGGGTTTGTAAAATATTTCCCAGTCATGATTATTTTTAATCAGTCCTTCTTTTAATTGATCTTTAATTTCTTTAGTAAGCATCACTGGAAATATTTTATTTATATTTAAATGATATGCATACTTATGGATGTTTTAAAAGCTATTAATATAGATTATCGACCTAACGCAGTTCCAATACGCCTAGGATCTGAAACACCTTTTATGATATTTTTATCAATATCAAGATGTATAGCAGTGAGTCCGCTTGCTAAAGGTGTTATATCAAGCAAATGTCCTTTTTGTATTAGACTATTTGTTATCTTAGTTTCCTCTTCAGCCTCAATGTTACCGCCACGATTTAGAATATGAGGAGCGTTGATTGCATCTTCTAAAGATATATTATTATATAAAACATCAATTATTCTTTGCGTAACATAGCCTATTATCCTACTTCCACCTGCAGAACCAATAATAAGCACAGGCTTATCAGTTAATGTAGAAAAAACAATAGTTGGCGTCATTGATGATCGTGGTCTTTTCCCAGCTTCAACTCTATTAGCTATTAAACTATTATTTTTTTCAGGAGTGAATGAAAAATCAGTTAGCTCATTGTTTAAAAGATAACCATTAGCCATAATTCGTGATCCAAAAGAGTTTTCAATTGTTGATGTCATTGAAATTGCATTTCCATATTTATCAATGATGGAAATATGTGTTGTTCCTGATTCATTAAGACCACTATATTCAGTTTGATTAATTTCTTTCCAGCCAAATGGAATTCCATGTTTTACATTAATCATAATATTATTATCAGAAATCATAGAACGTCTTTTTACAATATAGTCATTTTCTAATAGAAGCTCTCCTGGGGTTTTAACAAAATCAGGATCAGCCATATAATAATTTCTATCAGAAAAAGCAAGTTTTGAAGCCTCTATATAATTATGCCATGTTGGATCATGGTCAATAAGTTTTAATATCTGTAGCATGGTAAGTGCGCCCGATGAGGGTTCACCCATCGAGCATACTTTATACTTTTGAAATATATCACAAACTGGCTTTCTTTCTATAACGCTATAGCTATCAAAATCTTTTTGTATAAGTATTCCATTTTTTTTATTTACAGAATTTATAATATTAGTTGAAAGTGGACTTTTATAAAATATAGAAGAGCCTTTGTCAGCAAAATTTTTTAAAACAGAAGCATACTTATTATTTTTGATGATTTGTTTATTATAAAAATATTCTTTACTTATAATATTCTGATCAAGTCTACCAACATCATTCTTCAATGATTTCAACAAACCCTTGGAAGGTGAAAATCCATTTAAAGCTAAATTAAAAGCTGGTTCAATTAATTTTTGCATATTTGTTTTACCAAATCTCTCATGAAGCTTACCTAGAAGCGCAGGTGTCCCTGGAACACCTACAGAACGGCCATTAAGCACAGCTTCAAAGAAATTCATTGGCTCCATATTTTTCTTTAGGAAATAATTTGGCATGCTAGCTAAAGGAGCTGTTTCACGACCATCAAAAGTAGTGAGGATATTATTAAGAGCATCAAAATACAAAATAAAGGCGCCGCCACCTAAACCAGAAGATTGTGGCTCTGTTAAGCCTAGTACAAGTTGTGCAGCTATAGCAGCATCTGCCGCGGTTCCTCCATCTGATAATATGTCGTATGCAGCTTTAGTTGCCTGAGGATCAGATGTAACAGCCATATATTCATGACCAATGTTCATCTTAATCGTCGTAGATTTGCCAATGTATTTTTCAGGTGAAGCTCTATGCAAATCAAAGGCATAACTTAAAGATGAAAATAATCCGACATAAATAAATAAAAACATATTTCTCATGCTTTATTATAATTAAATGTTATTATTTTATTGAACTATTTTACAAATGAGGGGCAAATGTCTACTGAAGTTAATCCATGGATCTCATATGAGTCACGTATTAAGAAAATATTATCTCAAGCCAAAATAGCAAGCACAGAAATTGCTGAGCTTTTTGAAATAATGCATGCATACAATGCTGTTCCTAAACTTATTCCAGAAGAATTAAGCGACTGGTGTAATAATACTTCTATTGAACTTAGAGATAAATCTAGATCTCTAGATAAAGCCTTGGAATTAAGCAAAAATGTCAGAGTGACTGATAATCTGGCGATGTCAATGGTAATCAATGATGTATGGGATCAAATATTTGATGAAAAAACCAAAGTAAACGCATTTGAAATCGTAGCTAAGAAATATGATGTTGAAAAAAAATATATAGAGAACGGATTTTTCAAACATTGGGAGCATGGGTTAAACTATTATTTAGTATTAAATATGAAATCATTGTCTCCATTTGAGATAGGTCTTGTATGCTCTAGTCTTAAATCTATGATAAAAATAAATTCAGATACTATTAATTTACTTGATAAGAATGGTGATGAAAAAAGAAAAGCTGCTATAGAAAAATTTAAAAAAATGAAGGCTAAGAATGATTGATATTTATTTGGCTATTTAAATAAGTCTCTTATAGTTGCTGTTATAACAAAGAAATATAATCTTAGTTTAAAAAAAGGCTTATCTTTAGAGAGCTCTCTCAGCCTCCTGTATTCAGACAAACCACACTCCGACTTAATAAATTTTTCAATCATAAAAATATGTTTAATAGTAAATAAATGGCGAAAGAAATCATGGATATTCCTATTAGAATTATTTTTATAGCTTCTAAAGTTAAAACTTTAAATGATTTATATTTCTCAATCATAATCTAAGAATTCAAAATTTTTTAAAAACTATAACTAACAGAGAATGCCCCGTAAGTTGTATCTTGATTTGAATTAGCAGCGGCACCCATGGCATTATCATTATTTATACCTAGTTTCATACCGAAATTTATATCATTTACAGAAAATCCTGTTGATACTTCATGGACGACATATTGCCATGCTCCTGAATATGTTCCATAGGTATAGTTGATTGGGCCCATTGGAACCGTAACTTGAAAATGCCAATAATCAGAGCTTGGTGATGTATCATAGTCACCTAAGACTACAGCATCAATAGAGAAGAAATCAAACTCGGCACCAATACTAACTTCATTGTAATGTTGATCAATGCCATCAGTATATCGATAAGCCGCTAAACCTACATACGTGGGTATTGCTAGTAGCTCAAAATTATAACTTCCATATAAACTTATAAAAGCTTCACCTTCATTATAAGTAGCTCCACCCTTTCTGTCTCTTAAATCTGCATATCCTGCACTTAAATACACTGGTCCTGAAGTATAGGAAGCATTGCCATAAAGCACAGATGCGGCTTGGAATGATCCTCTTATCCAATACTCTGACATATAACCAATAGTGTAATGAATATTTTTAGTATTAATCAAATCCTCGCTCTTTCCACCTGAATGCACATAAGATAGATTGGTAAAAAAAATAATTAAAAAGAATAATGCTCTACAATACATATCTATCACCAGCTAATTTATTAAATAATTCAAGCCTAGTCATATTAAAATAATCATACATACTATAGGTATAGCACTATAAGATATAATGCTAAAGTGATTATTCGTCCATTTATATCATATATATTAAAACTTATGTTAAATTAGCTTTTGATCATATTCCAAAGTTTAATATATGTAGACATATCGCTACGTCTATTAAAAATTCTTTTTATATAAGCATCATCTTCTGCATCTGGATTTAACTCTATGCCCCATAATCCATGTCCTTCATTTGGAAGCATAGAATACCGAATATCTATTATCTGATTTGGATTATTAAGGGACAATGCAATATAACCATTTGAAAACCATCGAAACCTTTCAATATCTTTTGCTTGCTGTGATTTAGAATCTAGCCAAGGAAAAGATTTTTCAAGATTAAGCTTCTCTATCTTTACACCCTCTATAACTCTAGTATTGATTCCAACTCTTGCCGCATCTATATGATAATGTGTTTTTGTCGTATAAATAGTTTTCCAAACTATAATATTTGCAAAGCTGGGTTTAGCCTCAATATTTATAACCATATGTCCACGTAAGTCAGCAAGTTTTCTCCCCATTTCTTCAGCTCTATATTTTTGAATAAATCCTAATGAGCTATACATTAAAATCCACATCAAGGCTCCATATGAATACTTTTTATTATTATTTATAACTGCAAATAATATTAAAAAAAGTATAGGTAAAGTAAATAATGGGTCAATGATAGAAATCGTATTCCAAGCAACTCTATCATTTGTGAATGGCCAAAATAATTGAGTACCATAAGTTGTGCATGCATCAAGCAAGCCATGTGTGGCATAACCAAGTGTTGAATAGATGTAAGTTTGTTTAAATGATATATCTTTATTTTTTAAAAAGAGATTGTAAAAAAAAGATGCGCATATTAAACCACCAAAAGGCATAAAAAATATTGAATGTGTAAACTGCCTATGAAACTCTAATGAGAACAATGGGTCTTGGGAAGACTTAATAAATATATCTAAATCAGCAGACATACCTGCAAAAAATCCTAAAAGACTAGCGATTATGAGATGTTTACGATCAGCAGTTTGCTGAGCAGCAACTACACCGACAACACCCTGTGATAATGGATCCATCCTTATACTCCTAATTATGTAATAAATTATATTATATACATATATTGTTGAAAAGAAGTTTGAGATAGGTGATACACAAATATTATAAGTCATTAAAACATTTAAATAAAATAAATCGCCCGCCCCTTATAAAGAGCGCTATAGGGACGGGCAACATGTCAACTAGAAATCATAAATTAGTGATCCCCAGAAACTTCTTCCTGGTTCGTCAACACGATCAGCTGTTGCATTTAAAGAGTTAGTACTATTTAAATGTGTAGCATATCGTTTATCAGTTAAATTACTTATACCCATTGTAAATCTAATATTTGGAGTTGGTTCAAAACCTGCATATAGATCATAAACGGTATAACCACCTGTTCTGCCGGTGTCAAGAACTCTTGAGTCAAAACGATCTTGGGTATCAGCAAAATTAGCTCTTATTCCATAATTGACTGAACCAGTCTGATATTCCAATGAAATATCACCAGACAAAGGCATCATTTGTGCTAATGGCCTATTTTGAGTATCGTCATCTCCATGAGTATAATTTAAATTAAATATAGTTTTTACATTAGAGGTGATATCTTTTTGAGCGGTAAGCTCGTACCCCCAAATAGTTGCATCTACATTTTTATATATTCTCGCATCATTAACGGTATTATCATATGTTCCATCAGAAGCTCTATACGTTGTAATATAATCACTGATATCATTAAGATACAAAGATCCGTTTACATGACTTCCCATAAACATATTTTCAAAACCTATCTCCAATGTAGTATGTACTTCAGAGTTAAGATTTGGATTACCGATATGTCTCAATCTATATTTTCCACCCATAGCCATAGAGGTTTTAGCATTAAATAACTCTGTTGCATCAGGTGTTCTTTCATTTCTACTGAGAGAGATATAAGCGCTAGTCATTGGACCATAATCTTTTTTAAATCTTAAGAATCCACTGAAATTACTAAAATCTCTTTTGCCCGCTGTAACTGTTCCAGAATAATGAGCTGTGTACAAACTATTTGCTGTTACTTGTGCCATATGTGCGGAACCAGGATCATCTGCTGCTCTAGTCGCATCTGTTTCAACTCTATCAAGTCTTAAACCATATGACATTGTAGTTTGATCTGAGACTTTATTATCTTTTTCTAAAAATAAGCCTAACTTAGCTATCTCTGCGCCAGGCCATAGATATGCAAGATGTCTTTCTGTCCCAGAAATAACCATATTTTGTTCAGCATCTCTAGTGTTGTGCTCGTAATCTACACCAATCTTCATGCCACTGTTCGTAGCCCCTATGATTCTTCCACCATATGTGTCTGAAGCAGCAGGAGTTCTCATTGAATTAGCACTTCTCATTGTATAGTTATCCATCAAATGATCCATGTCAGAATTAAACATTTCAATTTTCATCGAAGTGAATAAACCTAGTGGTGTAACACGGTGATATTTTAAATTATAAATATCTGTATAACTATATACTATATCCATGGGCAGACCAGCAAAACCAATATTTTCCTGAGAATTATCGGTATAGGTAAATTCTAATTTAGAACCATCATCAAGTCTTTTCCCAAGTATTGTCGAGTAGTTACTGGTTTGATATTCAGTGAGTGGCTTTAAGCCTGTACCTGTTTCGTAGTTACCTGCTTCAGAGTAAGAACCATTAACTCTAAAGTAAGCTTGCCCTAAACCTAAAGTAAAATCACCGATAGTAGTTTTAGCTTCTGCATTCGAATCAAATGTTTGGCCAATTTTAAGTTTATATGTTTGTCCTTGCTTGCTGCCATCTTTTGTCGATTGGTAAAGAGGTTCTGTGATAGTTTCATATCTAATGACTCCACCGGGTCCACCTGGACCATATAACACAGATTGAGATCCTTTAATGACACTTATCGAGTCATAGTTTTCTATATTTACATATGTTGAGGCAGGGTCCATTTTAGATGAACAAGCACCATAAACTATGGCCCCATTCAAAAATGAATTAAGACGCTGATCACTCTGTCCTCTTATTACAGGATCTAGACCATGTCCTCCTCTTCTAATAGTGTTTATACCATTGATTGACCTTAAAAGATCTCCACCATCAATAGCATTTTTTGTATTTATGTCTTCGATAGCCTGTTTAGTTAAATCTTGAGAGTTTAGGACAGGTGCAGTAATTTGAATATCTGTAAGATCTTCAGCATATATGTTTGTTGAAATGATTAATGTCGTAAGACAAAAAATATAAATTTTTTTCATAGCTTCCTCCGCTATATATTAGTTGAATTAGTTAAATTTATTGAAGTTAATAAAACTAAACTAATGGAGGAGATCTGGGGTTTGAAGAAAATATGTAGTTTAAAAAGTTTTTCTTGAATACATGCCTAGTTACTAGAATGTTTTCATTAGTCGGAAAAATATATTTAGAATTTTGATTGGAATCAATATCATAGTAGTAATCGCAATGGTCACACTTGATAATTTGTTTATTATTATCATCGGAGTTATTCTCGTTGAAATAACATATAGAGGAATCAATATTATTGATATTACTCAATGCTAAAACTTGAACTGGAAATGCTCCTACGCATATTAAGAGTATGATTATATTATAAAATTTTTTATACATAAATTTCATCCAACTTGTGAAAATTATATCAAAATTAATTATTTTTACAAATTACTCATTATCCTCATCAGGAGGTTTTACGAAAGCCTCGTGATTTCCATCACTCAAACTCTGCAAAATCTTTATTGCTTCTTCGCCAGATAAGTATTTGTACTCATCATATTCCTTTGGAGAGTCAACGATCTGTATTTCCATTCCTTCCAATGTTTCAATAATATATTGTCTATCAACCATTGAAAGGCCTCTAAGAGATTTATTCAAAGTTTCTTTAAGAATATACCCAATCTCTTTACCTTGGCGAATTAATTTCTTTATCCCTTCCTGGTTATTCATAACATTTTCCATCAAATAAAAATTTATACAATGATACTACCAATGAGGTGGTTTATCTTTATTATAATCAATTCCTTCTTCTATCTTGTCGCCATATTTATCAAAAACTGGCTTCTTATCCTTCTTTTTTTTCTTAATTACTTTGTTTGTTTTTATATTTTTAATTATTTTTTTCATAAAAAATTTATGTCAATATTGTACAACTTCAGGATCAATTATTCTCCAAATATACCATACAGCGACTGTTTTATAATGACCCCATTTCTCAGAAACTTTCATGAGATTCTCTAATTTTGGCTCTTTGATATCATATATTCTGACTGCACTATTCACAAAGCCAATATCAGCTAGCGGCATAATATCTGGTCTATTTAATTGAAATATTAGATACATTTGTGCCGTCCATTCCCCTATCCCTTTTAATTTACATAATCTGTCTATTATGACTTTATCCGACATATCTTTAAAACCATAAAAATAGTTGGGTTTTGTAACAAATTTAGAGGCCAGAATACTTAAATACTCAATTTTCTGCCTAGATAAACCTGAGCTTTTAAGTGTGGCACTATTAGCCATATGTACTTTTCTAGGTGTGAACCCATTGATATTTGATTTCAATTTTTTTAGAACACTTGAAGCGGCAGCTACAGATATTTGCTGACCTATAATGGCATTTGCTAGTGTTTGAAATGGCGTAGAATTCCTAGTTAAATAATGTTTATTATCAACATCTTGTATAACTTTCTTTAATATATGATCGTTTTTGATTAAATATTTTTTTGCCCTTTCCCAATATATTGGTTTGGTATTGTATTTATTATTCATAGAAGTCTTTCCATAAAAAAAGAGACGCTTATAGCGTCTCTTAATTTAGTAAATACTAAGTGATTATTGATTTTTCATTGTACTAATTCCAAACGGAATATACAGTGGGCACCAACCCAAAGATCCAGTAAGAATTGGTACTATCCCAATTAATCCCCAAGGCATTGGAATCATGCCAGCCATTGTAAAGTATAGAATAGCTATTCCTGCTACAACTCTTAACATACGTTCCATTCCGCCTACATTTGTAGTCATTGTTTTAGGTGTTGTTCCCATTACATTGTCTCCTCTAATTAACTTAATAACATTATAAGCAAATAATAATCATATATTCAATATATAACTACTTATTTAGCTTTATTTTTATAGTCCTCGATTGCAGCCGTTATTGCATCTTCCGCAAGAACTGAGCAATGTATTTTGACAGGCGGAAGAGCTAATTCTTCAGCAATGTCAGAATTCTTTATTAGAGAAGCTTCAGTCAAAGATTTTCCTTTAACCCACTCAGTCAACAATGAACTTGATGCTATTGCAGATCCGCAACCATATGTTTTAAATTTTGCATCCTCAATTACACCTTCACCATTAACTTTGATCTGAAGTCTCATTACATCGCCGCACGCTGGAGCACCAACCATACCTGTTCCAACAGTAGTATCTTCCTTGTCGAATGTACCTACATTACGAGGATTCTCATAATGATCCAACACTTTGTCGCTGTAAGCCATCTATATCCTCCGGTTTACGCTATATGCGTTATATTCCACCATTTATCATTACATCTTCTACGATTACGTCAGTTTGAGCTGATTCTGGCATGCTTGCAGAGTTATTCTCTGATATTAGACTGCCTAGCGTAACAGTTTCTAAGTAATTACATAGCTTAGCATTGAATTTAGACCAAATCACCTCATCTTTTCTCTCAACGGGCTCTTTTCTGATCTTATCACTGTTTATTGCATTTATTATCTGAGCTATTGTAATATTATCTGGTTCATCTGAAAGTTTATAACCACCACCTGGGCCACGTATACCGGACACTAGGTTATTCTTTCTCAGTAGAGCAAATAATTGCTCAAGATATGATAAAGAAATACCTTGATGCTTTGCTATTTGCAATAATGTTTTTGGCTCTTTTGAAGTATTTAATGCGATATTGATCATAGCCTTGATCGCATATCGTCCTTTTGCTGATAATTTCATCTTAACTCTCCTTTTAAGTTTTCAATTACCCCTTTATCAATATGTTATGGCATTAATTTATGATTTACAAGACTTTGAATAAAAACTAGGTGTTAAATATATATTAACTTAATTATATATATTATTGATATATATCGTTATTCATTAATATACTCTTTAGCCAGAAATAAATATTTAGATTAATTCTAATCTTATTATCAATATTCTCATCAAAATCTTTATTTTGACCTAAAGACTTAACCTCAAGCAATCTTGCGTCTTTATATAGTGTAAACACTAGATGAGATTTAATGGAATAGCTGTTACCCGGATAAAAGGGGGATTTATATTTGTAATAAAACTTAAATATATCTGTATATTTGCTAATCGTGATAGGTTCATATTGCATAACATTATTATTAAATACAATTGTAGAAACGGAACTACTATCACTCAAAGTTGCTATTACCTTCTTGAAAAGATAATAATTATTTTCATAGATCTTCATGAGATGATCAAAGTTCATAATTCTAAAATCATCTGCTTGTCTAGAACCAATACTGATATTCATACACTATTAACCTAAATCTTGTTATACTAGAACAACTTCTAATTTACAGTTTAAAATAAATTATGTCAAAAGATGAGCAGATAGAAATGGGCGGCAAAGTAATTGAAACTTTGCCTAATACTATGTTTAAAGTTGAACTAGAGAATGGTCATGTTGTCACTGCACATATTTCTGGAAAAATAAGAAAACACTATATACGAATTCTTAGGGGAGACAAAGTCATGGTTGCCTTAACTCCATATGATCTATCTAAGGGTAGAATTATCTTCAGAGATAAATAAGATTACATATTATCTATAACTGCATCACCAAACCCTTCAGTACTAACTAAAGTTGCTCCCGGGACTAATGTCATTAATTCTTTTTGGATTTCCTCTTCCGTATGTTTCTCTTTAGATTTTGGTCTTATAAACTTTCTTCCAGCCCTTGCTCGAGCTAAGTCAAATGTAAGTTGTTTTTTTTGAATTGCCCCTTTCACTCCTTTAAGTACAAAATCTGCAGCTTCATCCCAGCCAATATACCTAAGCATCATTTCACCAGACAAGATAATCGAACTAGGATTAACTCGGTTCTTTCCCGCAAAAGATTCTGCTGATCCATGAGTAGCTTCGAAAACTGCCACACCCTCACCTATATTTGCACCTGGAGCTATTCCTATTCCACCTACTTGTGCGGCTAAGGCGTCAGATATATAGTCACCATTCAAATTAAGTGTTGCAATAACTTCATGCTGCTCTGGTACTAAAATTATTTGTTGGAGAAAATTATCAGCTATACAGTCCTTAACTGTAAGGACATGATTAGTTTTAGGATTTAGAATTGAATATGTTCCATCGTCATTTAAGGAACCATGATACTTACCCTTTACTAGACCGTATGCCCAATCCCTAAAAGCACCTTCCGTGTATTTCATAATATTGCCTTTATGGACAATAGTTAAGAAATCCTTGTTTTCATTCAGCGCATGATCAATGGCCATATTAATGAGTCTTTCTGATCCCTCTTTAGAAACCGGCTTGATTCCAATGCCGCAGTTATCTTCAAAACGAAATGGTGACTCTCCAAGTTCTTCCTTAATAAACTTTATTATTTTTTTTGCTCCATCTGAATCAGGCTTCCACTCAATTCCAGTATAAAGATCTTCTGTATTTTCTCTAAATACAGTCATATCAGTTAAATTTGACTCAACCATCGGACTACTTGTTCCTGGAAAATATCTAATTGGTCTGACGCATGCATATAAATCAAGTTTTTGCCGTATAGTAACATTCAGAGATTTAAATCCATTGCCAACCGGTGTGGTTAGAGGGCCCTTGATAGACACTCTGTACTTCTTCATAGCATCGATAGTTTCTTGGGGAAGCAATTCATTATTACTTTCTTTTGCTTGCTGCCCAGCGTATATCTCCATCCATTTTATTTCTTTGGAGACACCGTATGCTTTTCCTATTGCATAATTTAGGACTCTCTTCATAACTGGTGTAACATCCATTCCGATGCCATCTCCAATTATATAAGGTATGATTGGCTTGTCAGGAGTTTTTACCACTCCTTCTTGGAATGCTATTACCTCTCCACCATTAGGTACGTTATATTTAATCATATAGCCTACTTATTCTGAAAAAAAAGTATATTGATTTACTTTTTATCAAACTGTTCTTCTTCAGTTGACCCCGAAAGAGCTGTAGTTGAAGATGTACCACCCTGAATGACCTGAGTGACAGTGTCAAAATAACCAGTACCTACTTCTCTTTGATGTTTAGTAGCAGTATATCCATCTTTTTCCGCAGCGAATTCTGCTTCCTGTAATTTAACATATGCTGTCATTTGACTCTCGTTATAACCTTTTGCTAATTCGAACATACTGTAATTTAAAGCATGGAAGCCAGCTAATGTAATAAACTGGAATTTATATCCCATAGCACCTAATTCTTTTTGGAATTTAGCTATTTGCGAATCATCTAATTTTTTCTTCCAGTTAAAAGATGGTGAGCAATTATAAGCTAATAGTTGCTCCGGATGCTCTTTCTTTAAAGCTTCTGCGAATTTTTTAGCAAATGCTAAATCTGGAACACCAGTTTCGCACCAAACTAAGTCTGCGTATGGAGCATAGGCTAATCCACGTGATATAGCTTGATCTATTCCATTATTCACTCTGTAGAAACCTTCCGGAGTTCTTTCTCCTGTGCAGAATTCTTTGTCTCTTGGATCAATATCACTTGTAATCAAGTTTGCTGCTTCTGCGTCTGTTCTTGCTAAAAGAACTGTTGGTGTTTCCGAAACATCTGCTGCCAATCTTGCAGCAGCTAATTTTTGAACAGCTTCTTGTGTTGGCACAAGTACTTTTCCACCCATATGACCACATTTTTTTGCTGACGCTAGTTGATCTTCAAAATGAACACCGGCAGCACCTGCCTCGATCATAGCCTTCATAAGTTCAAAAGCATTCAAAACGCCACCAAAACCAGCTTCTGCATCAGCAACTATAGGCAACATATAATCTATAACCTCATTCCCTTCAGCAACATTTAACTGATCTGCGCGTCTAAGTGAATTATTAATTCTTCTTATAACAGCTGGTACACTGTCAACTGGATATAATGATTGATCAGGATACATTTGACCTGAGCTATTAGCATCTCCAGCTACTTGCCAACCTGACAAATAAACCGCTTTTAAGCCTGCTTTTGCCTGTTGCATTGCTTGATTTCCAGTCAAGGCTCCCAAGGCATTTACAAAATCTTCTTTGTTAATCAGATCCCATAGTTTCTCAGCACCATTTTTGGCCAAACTATGCTCAATTCTTACGCTACCACTACATCTTGCAACTTCTTCAGCCGTGTAGTCTCTTTTAACATTTTTCCATCTAGGGTTAGTATCCCAATCTTTTTGAATTTCATTTGCAGATCTAATTTTATTCATTGTTACCTCTTGAACATCGATATATTATAATTTAGCGTAGATGATACTATTAAGTAGTGTAATTAACAAATATAAATAATGAATTCTAATAAAAAAATCATAGTTGGTATGTCAGGGGGTGTTGATTCATCAATATCAGCTGTCCTACTCAAAGAATCCGGTTATGATATATCCGGTATATTTATGAAAAACTGGGAAGAAGATGATTCAAGCGACACATGTAATTCAAAAAAAGACTATGAAGATGCTCTCCGAGTATCTAAAAAGTTGGGTATCAAACTATCTACAGTAAATTTTTCAGATAAATACTGGGATCTAGTCTTTAAAAGATTTATTGATGAATTAAATCTTGGTCTTACTCCCAACCCAGATATCTATTGTAATCAAGAAATTAAGTTTAATTACTTCATGAAGTATGCATTATCACTCGGGTGCGATAAAGTTGCGACAGGTCATTATGCTATGTTGAAAGAAAAGAATGATGGTTTCACGTTAAATATCCCCAAGGATAAATCTAAAGACCAAACATATTTTCTCTATATGCTTACTCAAAATATTATGAAAGATTTAATTTTTCCATTAGAAAACATTGACAAGGATCAAGTCAAGGATATTGCCAAGGACTTTGACTTATCTATTTATCAAAAAAAAGAAAGTATGGGTATATGCTTTATAGGAAAAAAGGATTTTTCTAGCTTTATCAAAAAATATATAAAAAATAATCATGGGAATATATGTGATCAAGATGGTTATATACTAGGTGAACATAATGGTCTTTTTAACTATACGATTGGTCAACGTAAAGGTATTAAGATTGGAGGTCATAAAAATTATAGTGAAAAACCCTGGTTTGTTTTAAAAAAAGATATGAATAATAATAAATTAATTGTAAGTCAAGATGAATGCGCGTTAGTTTCCTCTGGAAAAGTAGGTTTAGAAAGTATTAATTGGATTCAAGGTCAGCCAATTATAAATAAAAATCTTAAGGCGAGATTTAGACATGGGGGTAAATTAATATCTATTACTATTATCCAGGATAATGATAAATATTATATGGATATGCTCGAGGGAGAAAGAGCCGTAACACCAGGACAATCAGCTGTTTTATATAATGAAGACGAATGTATTGGTGGAGGTATAATTAGCTACGTATGTTAATAAAAAATATAGATGAACAGACTATTGCGTTGGCTGGATTATACCAATGTTGTCATGCTGTATCAGAAATAGCATGGAGTGGTAAATATAATCAAGAAGACTTTATTCCTCTGATTAATAGCATTTTAAAGCTCGACTCATCTAGCGCGAAAGATATCTATATTAACATTAATCAAATAAAGCCAGGTTTTGAGTACTTAAGAAAACAAATTATTGGTGATATCTTTACAAGAAGTAGCGAAACAAGAAGATATATAGTCTCGTTAAAAATATTAGCTAATACTCTTATGGAGAAACCAGAAACAATAAGTTTAATGCAAAAATTATTAAAAGAGTTAAATGGAAATATTGAGGGACTTACCGTCGATGAAAAAACAGAACAGTTATCAAAAATATATCAACAGACATTAAGCAAGTTTGAACCAAGAATAATTGTAAATGGTGAAAATATTCATCTTACAGATCCTTTGCAAGCATCAAGAATAAGAACTGCTTTGTTTGCTGGAGTAAGAGCGACACTATTATGGCAACAACTTGGAGGATCTAGTTGGAAACTATTTCTATTTAAGCCTTCATTTGCAAGAATGATAGATAGTCACATGAACTCTATGAAGAACTAGCAATATTCTTTAATACATAATTAAGAATTCCATCATTCATGAAATAATTCCATTCCATAGCGGTATCTATTCTGATTTTGACAGTAAAGATGAATGGTATACTATCTTTAGTTGATGTAACTTTTACAGACTTGTCGCTAATATTTATTTTATCAATAGTGAACTGTGAGTTTTTATCTAAATCTAAGGATTCAAAAGTTTGACCGTCCAAATATTCTAAAGGTAAAACTCCCATGCCTACGAGATTCGAGCGGTGGATACGTTCAAAACTTTCAGCTATTACTGCTCTTACTCCCAGTAGCTTTGTCCCTTTAGCAGCCCAGTCTCTTGAAGAACCACAACCATAATTTTTACCAGCAAAAATAATAAGGCTATCATTTGAATTTCTATATTTCTCAGCAGCATCAAATATTGACATCTCTTCATTTGATGGCATATGTATAGTAAACCCACCTGTAGTCTCAGGCACAAGTTTATTAGCTATTCTAATATTAGCAAAAGTTCCTCTCTGCATAATCTTGTAATTACCTCTCCTTGAGCCATATGAATTAAAATCTGCAACTTGAGTTCCATTGCTTACCAAAAACTTTCCAGCAGGAGTTGTATCTTTAAAAGAACCAGCTGGAGAAATATGATCAGTTGTAACACTATCTCCGAGGATTAATAATGGGTAAGCTTTTTTTATTGAATCTAGTTTATGCAGTTCATCATTAATATTTTCAAAAAAAGGAGAAGGCTGTATGTAAGTAGAGTCGTCTTGCCAATCAAAATATTCTGAATCTGCAGTACTTATATCTTTCCAGTTTGAGTCTCCATCAAATAGATCTGAATATGAGTCAGTAAACATTTTTCTATCAATGTTATCTTTTACAATTGAAGCTATCTCTTCTGAAGAAGGCCAAATATCATCCAGATAGACATCTTTCCCGCTAGCGTCTTTTCCAAGGCTTTCAGTTGATATATCAAGACCAATTTGTCCTACTAGAGAATAAGCGATTACTAGCATTGGTGACGCTAAAAAATTCATTTTGATTTCAGGATGGATACGTCCTTCAAAGTTTCTATTTCCAGAAAGTATTGAGCTTACTATAAGATCTTTATCAGCAATCTCTTGGATATACTTGTCTTTTAGTGGGCCAGAATTACCAATACATGTTGTGCAACCATATCCAATTATATTAAAACCAAGTTTATCAAAATATTGACTTAGCTTTGCTTTTTCTAAATAATTTTTAACCACTCTTGAGCCGGGGGCTAGAGATGTTTTGACCCAGTCTTTAACTTTCAATCCCTTTTCTACTGCTTTTTTAGCTAATAAACCTGCTCCAATAATTACACTAGGGTTTGATGTATTAGTACAGCTTGTAATAGCGGCAATCATTATTGCTCCATCTACTATCCCGGAGTTTTCCTCAACCTTTGATTTTTTTTGTTTTTTAATTTCATCTGTTACGACTTTTTCAACATCTCTTAAATTCACTCTATCTTCTGGTCTCTTTGGTCCAGACAAACATGGTTGTACTGATGAAATGTCAAGGCTTAAATTATCACTATAAATAATCTCATCAGAAGTATCTCTAAACAAGCCAACTTTTTTTGAGTATTCTTCAATAATTTTAATATGAGCTTGATCTTTACCAGTTGTCTCCATATATCCCAACGTCATATCATCTATTGGAAAAAATCCACATGTTGCTCCATACTCCGGTGCCATATTAGCTATAGTGCAACGGTCTGCAATAGATAATTGATCTAATGCATCACCATAAAATTCTACAAACTTTCCAACAACATTAGCTTTTCTTAGTTGTTCAACTATAGTTAAAACTAAGTCAGTAGCAGTAGTAGATTTTGACAGCTTCCCTTTTAAGTTAAAACCAATAACTTCCGGCAACAACATAGGAATAGGTTGTCCTAACATAGCAGCTTCGGCTTCAATTCCTCCAACACCCCATCCAAGCACACCCAAACCGTTTACCATTGTGGTATGAGAGTCAGTTCCAACAACCGTATCTGGATACAGTAAACTGTCTTTATTAAAAATTACCTGAGAAATATATTCAATATTAATTTGATGAATAATGCCATTATTCGGCGGAACAATTCTAAGATTATGAAATGCACCTTGTCCCCATTTTAATAGCCTATATCTTTCAATATTTCTTTTATATTCCAGCTGCGTATTCAAATCTTTAGAATCATCAGTTCCATAGTGATCCACCATAACAGAATGGTCAATAACTAAATCAGTTTGGCACTGAGGATTAATTAAGTTTGGATCGCCATTTAATTTCTTAACGGCATCACGCATAGACGCTAAGTCAACTACTGCAGGCACACCTGTAAAGTCTTGCATGATTACCCTGCTAGGATAAAATGTAATTTCTGTTTGATCCTGAATACTGCCATTCCAAGACAAGAATTTGTTCACTACCTCTTCTGTATTTGACTTATTATTTCTTATATAATTTTCAAATAAGACTCTTAGCGAATATGGTAAGTGTTTGATATCTGCTTTATTAATATTATAAATATCATATTCTTCGTTTGACTGCTTAACTTTATCTTTAAAATCCATATTTTCTTATCTCTCAAAAAATTGTCAACATTCTATCATAAAATCTGATAAAAACTGCACTTTATTTATCAGGTACTAATTTTTTAATATGTTTGATAGAGATTCCATAGTGATTATCATCATTTGAGTCATCTATGACACCAATGACCCTTTTACCATTACTTATATCTGTCATGGCATCATTCAGAGTATCCTCTAAATCCTTGCTATATTCTAATTTGTATAATCTAGGAATATCTTCCTCAGAAAAGTCTTTTATTAAAATAATAAATTGACTTTCTGATTTCTCGACATATAAAATATCAAAACTTTTTGGTAAATCTGATATCACAGGGTATCCCAAACTATCGAATATTTTAATCTGCAAAAATATAAAAAATACTAGAATTGATATAGATAAATATATCATCTTTTTAAAATTTACATTTTTTAAAATGATATAAATCAATAGCCCATAAATTATTGTTAAAGATATAATAATTAGTAGAATATTCATTGCTCAGTACCCTTTTAACTCATAAGGAGTCAGGGTCTCATTCTTGGAGAAGATTGATTTAAAATTTCCCTCTGAGTCGAGACGGAATTTAGTGATTGTCAGCTCTGTATCTTTTGTCTTCATAACAGCATCATTTACAAAAACTAATTTTAAAGAAGGGTTAACCTTTTCAATGATTATTTTTACATCAACAGGACTCATACTCTTATGCTCATATAAATATAAGTTTACAGTATACTCTCCAGGTATAATTCCTCGCAGTGTGACTACTTCACGGTTTATAGGATAAATTACTTCTTTATTATCAATTATAACCGTATCGTTAATAACGCCTCTATCGTCTCTATCTAGGTGTAACCACCCAGCATCCTTTTTTAAGTAAGAAACAATTTCACCATTTGGGTCCTTTACCCAGAGGTCAACATCATCCTCAAGACTATCGTCCCAATCAACTGTAATTATATATTCAGCCTTCATATTAACATTACCAAGCTGAGTAATAGGATTTATAAACAGAATCGTGATGAAAAAAAGAAATGTAAAACCCAAGAGTATATTAAACAATAAATCTGTAAATGGATCGAATTTAGAGTAGCGTCGTTTCATTTTTTAGAACATCGCCTAATTCCTCATCAATGTAGGGGATTAGAGAATTACATGTGTGAAATATTTTATAAACTAGTGACTCTAAATATTTATATTGCATTGATAATAAGATAGAAGTCACCAAACCTGTCAGTGTTGTATACAAAGCAACCTTCATTCCACCGCTCATACTTTGTAATAATGCATTCATCAAAGTCAGGTCAAAGTTTTCAATCTCTGTGATAGCAGATAGCATTATGATGAAACCAATAACAGTACCAATCAATCCTAACTTTAACAATAGATCAGCAATGAACCATCCGGTTTCTAATTTAGTTGTTATATCGTTTTCAAAACTTTTTTTCGTCTCTTCTGTATTTTTATTGGAACTTTGCAAAGAAACAATTGATGAAATATATTTCATTATAATGATATTATCAACATTAGTAGATCTCTTGAAATAATTAATATTTTCCAATGCATTAGCTTTTGAATTAGATGATAAATTAGCTAACAATAATATAATATTTAAATGTCTATCCTTAAGATAATATAATTCAAAACCAACTTTGATTGTGGAGAAAAAGAAGATGCATAATATGACAGATGATATATAGCTGACATCGTTTATAAGCATAGATGACAAGAGATTATATTGCTCTGCTGATAACAGAATAATAATTAAACTCAAAAAAAATAAAAGCCATTTTATAAAAATTAAGTCAGTTATATGTTTATTTAACATAGTTAAGTTAGATTAATTTTTTTGGATCTAATAATTTCAATATCTGAGATCTTGATAAATCAGTTTTTTTCTCAGTAATATCGACTATAGATTGATTCGTCTTATAGGCCTCTTTTACTATCTTGGAAGCAAGATCATATCCAATTATTTCATTTAGCTTAGTTGCAATTATTGGGTTTCTTTCTAAATTCAATCTGATATTTTCATCATTAACTTTAAATGAATCAACCGTATCTGCTAGAGAGTAAACAGAGTTTATTAATAAGTTAAAAGATTCAATAATATTCTTAGCTATCAAAGGAAGCATTGTATTAAGCTGAAAACTTCCTGAGATACAAGCTATATTGATTGCATTATGATATCCAGATACTTGCGCCATTGCCATTAAGACTGCTTCAGGAATTACTGGGTTAATCTTTCCTGGCATTATACTGCTTCCGGGTTGCAATGGTTTTAATGTAATTTCTGACAGCCCAGAAATAGGGCCGCTATTCATCCATCGCAAATCATTTGAAATTTTTGTCAAACATGAAGATACTCGAAGTAAAGCTCCGCACATTGTTAATATATGATTCTGAGAACTAATCATTTCAGATTTATTAGGATTTGAAGTGAACTTTGCTCCTGTCTTACCGAGTATTTTATTTAATTCTTTTGTTACTGATTGGCCAAAGTTTTTTGGAGCATTGAGTCCTGTCCCAATAGCGGTTCCCCCAATCGGTAGGTATTGTAATTCTTCTGCGCTTTGTAATAATGGTTGATTGCAATGCACCACCTGCTCTCTCCATGCTTCTATCTCATAACCAAATGATAAAGGCACTGCATCCATGAGGTGAGTTCTACCCGATTTAATTACATCTTTGACTTCAAATTCTTTATCTATTAATTTCATTGTAAAGTAATCTAGCGCATCATTTAGCTCTAAAGCTAAAAGTACTGAACAAATATTTATTGTTGTAGGAATAATATCATTGGAACTCTGAGATTTATTAATATCATCATTAGGATGAATATTTTTCTTAAGCTTCTTAGATACAATTGTAGATAAGACTTCATTCATATTCATATTAGTACTTGTGCCAGATCCGGTTTGGTATATATCTATAGGAAATTGATCGTAGTATTTCTCAATGTTTTTATGTATATCTAGCGCGCAACTACTTATTGCATTAGCTATGCTCGCTGGCATCAATTTTGACTTATGGTTTGCCTTTGCGCAGGCAGCTTTTAATGCAGCCAACGATTCAATAAATTCTGGAGGGAAAACATCTCTACTAATTTTAAAGTTGTCTATAGCTCTTTGAGTTTGGGCGCCATATAGAGCAGATCTTGGGACTTTGACCTTTCCAAGAGAATCTTCTTCAGTTCGACAAGTAATTTTTTTCATATGATTTCTAAGTTTATTATTATTATGATATAATATCATCTTTGAGATGAATGTTGTTATGAAAAAAGATGATTTACTCTCAATCTCTCCTCTAGATGGAAGATATTCAGATGTATGCAAAGACATAGGTGATGTCTTTTCAGAATACAGTTTAATTAAACATAGAGTATATGTAGAGATTAAATGGTTCATATTTTTGTCAAAAATTGACAAAATTAAAGGACTTCCTAAATTAAAACCTAAAGATGAAAAGTTTTTACTAGATATTTATAACGACTTTAGTCTTAGTGATGCTAGATCCGTTAAGAAACTTGAAAGCACAACCAAACATGATGTAAAAGCGATTGAATATTTCTTAAAACTAAAATTTGATACAAATAAAAATTTAAAGAGGTATAAAGAATATATCCATATATGCTGTACTTCTGAAGATATAAATAACTTATCCTATGCCTTAATGTTAAAGACTGGTAAGACACTACTTAGTGCAAAAATCAACGGTCTAAGTAAGTTAATAAAAAGCAATATAAGAAAATATTCAAATAACATAATGTTGTCACATACTCATGGTCAGCCAGCTACACCTACGTCAATGGGAAAAGAATTTCTAAATTTTTATTCAAGGATAAATATTTTACAAAAACACTTAAAAGAACTTGAGATTATGGGAAAATTTAATGGAGCTACTGGAAACTACTCTGCGCATAGTATTACATTTCCAAATATTGATTGGCTGGCTACTAATAAAAGGTTTATTAATAGTATAGGTATAAAAGAGAATAAATATACAACACAGATTGAACCACATGATTATATTTCTGAAATATCCAATAAGATAGCTCATGTAAACTCAATTCTCATTGGTTTTTCTCAAGATATGTGGTCATATATTTCTAAGAACTATTTCATACAAAAAAATATTGCTGGAGAAATTGGATCTTCAACTATGCCCCATAAAATTAATCCTATAAATTTTGAAAATGCTGAAGGAAATTTAGGCATAGCTAATAGTATTTTTAGATTCTTGTCAGAAAAGTTAACTATATCAAGATTGCAAAGAGATTTATCAGACTCAACAGTACTCAGAAATCTTGGCATTTCTTTTGGTTATTCTTATCTTGCATATGAAAATTTAATGGCAGGACTGAATAAATTATCTATTAATAAGTATAAGATTGATGAAGATATTATTAATGCGTGGGAAATATTAGCAGAACCTATTCAAATGGTTGCTAGAAAACATAATATTTCTAATTCATATGAATTATTAAAAAAAAATACTCGAGGAAAGGCAGTAACCAAAGATGTAATCCACAATCTAATTAAATCACTTAAAATACCCGATGTTGAAAAAAAACAACTTTTTGATCTCACGCCAAAAAAATATATTGGATATGCTGTAAAGCTATGTAATGAAAAATATTGATACTAATAATATCGTTGAGCTTGAGAATTTTATACAATCATCTGGACATGAGTATCAGGCCATAGGTAAAGAGATAAAGATATACTTGTTAGACGATAGTGAGATACATATAATTGTTGATAAAACTATTGAAATCTTCACACATAATATTGTAAACGCCAATCACAAGTATTCCTTAGAAAATATAATAGAAGCAAAAAATATACTTAATCGCTTCATTACTTCTTAGGCTTCATATGAGGAAATAGCAAAACATCTCTTATGGAGGCAGAATTAGTGAATAACATTATAAGTCTGTCTATTCCAATACCTGCGCCTGCTGTAGGTGGCATCCCATACTCAAGAGCAGTAACAAAATCATCATCATAGCTCATCTTTTCATCATCATTAGAGTTAACTTGAGCTTTAAAACGATTTGATTGTTCTACAGGATCATTAAGCTCAGAAAAACCATTAGCTATTTCTCTGCCAGCTATAAATAGCTCAAAACGTTCAACTAAACTTGAATCATCATCAAAACTTCTAGATAAAGGTGATACTTCTGTTGGGTAATGCGTTACAAATGTTGGATCTATTAGTTGTTTTTCCACTGTTTTTTCAAATATATCAAGATGTGTTTTAACCAGACATCCTTTGTCTGTAACAGTTATACCATTTTCGGAGCAATATGCTTCAACATAGTCTTTGTCATCAAGTTTAGAAATATCAATATTTGCCGCATATTTTTCTATTGCATCATAAAACTTTATTTTCAAAAAAGGTGCTTTAAAATTTATTTCATAATCTTGGTATTTGAATTTAGAGCCTAAATTTAATGAACTAATAATGTTATCAAATAAATTCTCAATTAGTAACATAAGGTATACATGATCCTGGTAAGCACAATAAAATTCTATCATTGTGAACTCAGGATTATGTTTAACAGAGAGTCCTTCATTTCGAAAACTTCTATTTATCTCAAATACCTTCTCATATCCACCAATGATACAACGTTTTAAAAATAACTCAGGAGCAATCCTTAAGTACAAATCAAGATCCAAGGAATTATGATGTGTAACAAATGGTTTTGCAGCAGCTCCTCCTGGTATCATATGCATCATAGGAGTTTCAACTTCCAAGTAGTCATCCTTAATAAAAAAATCTCTAATTAATGATATGATTCTTGATCGAGTCTTAAATAAATTTTTAGTTTCCGGGTTTATCATTAAATCTAAATATCGCTGTCTATATTTGATCTCAATATCTGCAATTCCATGAAACTTCTCAGGCAGCGGTCGTAAAGATTTAGATAAGAGCATTATCGAGGTTGTATTTACTGTCAATTCACCAGTTTTTGTCTTGAATAAGACACCATTAATCCCAACAATATCTCCCAAGTCTAAATTATTGAATAAAGAATAATTTTCTTCTCCAACCTGTTTCTTCTGAAGATATATTTGTATGTTTCCACTGTCATCATGTAAATTCGCAAATGATGAATTACCCATGTTCCTTATAGTTAATAATCTACCTGCGATAGAAACACTAACATTTTTTTCAGATAAATTTTCTTTTTCAATATCTTTATATTCATCTGTGATCTTATCTGTATAATCTTTTTTTCTGAAAGTATTTGGATATGCTTTATCTGTCAACTTTATAGTTTCAAGTTTCTTTTTTCTTTCAGTAATTAGTTTATTTTCTTCTGTCATTTTAAAGTCCTTCCTTTAAGCTTTTTTCAATAAAAGCATCTAAATCTCCATCTAATACTGCTTGTACATTGCCGGTCTCATGTTTTGTTCTCAAATCTTTAATCCTGCAGTCATCTAAGACATAAGATCTAATCTGGCTACCCCATGAAATGTCAGATTTTTCTGACTCAACTTTATTTTTAATTTCATTTTTTTTATTCATTTCAAATAAATATAGTTTAGCACGTAGTTGTTTCATTGCACTTTCTTTGTTCTTGTGTTGCGATCTTCCATTTTGACACTGAGTTACAATTTTACTAGGTAAATGTGTAATTCTAACGGCCGACTCTGTTGTGTTTACATGCTGGCCACCTGCTCCACTTGCCCTGTATACATCGATACGTAAATCAGTAGGGTTAAGGTTTATTTTTATATCTTCATTAATTTGTGGGTATACAAATACTGATGCAAATGACGTATGTCTTCGATTTCCAGAATCAAAAGGTGATTTTCTTACCAATCTATGCACACCAGTTTCAGTCCTTAGCCATCCATATACAAATAGACCATTAACTTTGATTGTTGCGCTTTTATAGCCTGCAACTTCTCCTTCAGATAATTCTACTACCTCATGACTAAAGTCCTTAGATTCTAGCCATCTTAAATACATTCTCAAAAGCATTGCTACCCAATCTTGTGCCTCGGTTCCTCCGGACCCTGATTGTATGTCTATATATGCATCATATTGATCTTCTTTTTGCTTGAACATTAACGTTGTTTCTAGCGAACCTATCTGTTTTTCCAGGACAATGGATATGGCGCTCATCTCATCTATCATATCTTTGTTGTCTGAAACAATGCCGTCGTCAACTAGCGATGTTATTGTATATTCTATAATTTCAATATCATCCTGAATTTTAATAAGATTTTGCAATAAATCTTGCTTTTGTTTCTGATCTTTCTGAAGAGCTAATAACTTTTCTTTGTCAGACCAATTTTCTTGGAGGGCCAATTGAGATGCTAAATAATCTAATTTTTCTTGAATAGAGTTATAGTCAAACTAACCTCCGGACTTCAGCTAGTCTTTTCACAAAATCTTTATTTTTCTCTAATATTTCGTCCGTATTAAGCATTAATTTTCTCGGTTAGTTTGGTATACATGCCTAGTCTCTTAAACCACATCTGCTTATATGAGTCGAGTTCTTGGTCAGAGATAACTGTCTTTTTAAATTCTCCATTTCGTATAGCTAAAAAAACTATCAAAGAATTAATATTGGTTTTATACTGCCAATCATGTGCAACAGCATAAGCTGCCAATTGTAAGATATGTTCCCTCATCTCCTCTTCAGTTTTTTTTCTATATGATGACTTGTAATCAATTACAGATAATTGCTTATCTTGAACACCTATGAGATCTATTGTTCCAGCGTACAAGTTTTTATATACTACTGAAACTTCTGTACCCCAAACCTCATCCAAATGATTAATGAAATTATCAATAACAGTTTGAGCTAATTTTTTAGCAATAATAAAGTTTTTTGAATCATCATGAAAAGCATTATCTTTTGAGACATAATGTTCTAAGTATTTATGCATATAATTGCCAATTTCCATAGAATCAGTTTTATGACTAATATTGAAGTCAACTGTTTGAGTTGGATTTGTCAGTCTTAGAATACTTGTAACACTAGGAACTATAAGATTTTCTGAAACAGAATAAAATCTAATATTATCAACTTTATTAACACTATAGACAGGATAACTATATTTTTCTCTGAAAGAACTTATCATCTTTATCTTTTAAGAATCGACAATATATTTTCAAGATCCGATTTGATTTGAGCTAACATATGTTTGCTTGATGAAGGCTCAGATTTTACTTCATCGACGTTTATCATATTTTTGGCACCCTCTATCGTAAAGCCTTTATTTTGCAGCAATTCTTTGATTTTCAATATCATAGCGAGGTCTTTTTGCTGGTAATACCTTCTATTGCCCTTTCTTTTAATAGGTTCTAGTTCTTTAAATTCTTGTTCCCAATATCTAAGCACATGAGCTTTCACATCACAAATTTTGGAAACTTCTCCGATAGTGAAGTATCTTTTATTTGGTATAACAGGTGTATTGTTACTCTGGTTTTCCATCATATGCTTCCAATTTATTCTTTAGCTTGAGACCAGATTTAAAAGTAACCACTCTTCTTTCTGAAATCATAACATCTTCACCAGTTTTTGGATTTCTACCAGGTCTTGCCACTTTATCTCTAAGAATAAAATTACCAAAACCAGAAAATTTAATATCATTACCTTCTTCGAGAGCACCCTTAATCATCTCAAAGAACTCCTCGATGAATTCTTTAGCTTCTCTTTTATTGAGACCTACCTCATTATGTATTACTTCAACCAGTGAATTCTTGGTAATTGTCATTATTAACTTCTAACTATTGCTTTAAACTTATTTTTTAAAAGGAGAACTATTTTTTCCATTTCATCATTAACCTGCTCATCCCTTAACGTGCTCGACTTATCTTGAAATACAAACTCAATAGTCATGCTTTTGTTTCCGATATCTAAGTTACTCTTATTATAGAATATATCACTTATTTTACTAGTTATCATATAGTTAAATGATTTTCTTTGTACTGCATCTATTATATCACTTGCAATAACCTCGTCATCGATCAAAATAGTCAAATCTCTCCTAATCTTAGGGAAAATAGAGATTTTTTTATACTTAAGACTACTAATTGGAGTTATCTTATCGATCATTAATTCAAAATAAAATATCTGATTTTTGATCGAATACTGAGAATATAGAGATTTTTCAGGCTCTCCACAGTAACCTATTATTTTATTATTTTGTTTAATAACTGCCTGGCAAGCTTTCCCAATATATTTAATGTCAGCATTAACTTCGAAACTTACATCGGGCAATATAGAAAGTAAATCGCCTTTTATATCAAAAAAGGATAGTTTTACTTGCTCATTTTTAAGATTTGATTCTGAATTGATTCCAGAAATAGCACCTGCTAGTATATTTTCTTCGATAATACTCTTATCTCTATGTTTTATATATGTTTTTCCAGATTCAAAAATCCTTAAGTTGTTATTTTTTCTACTGAAGTTATATGCGCATGTATTAAGTATACTATTTATCATAGACCCCCTTAATTCTGCTTTATCTTCAGATATTGGATTTACAAGACTCGCTATTTTTGTTTTTGGTACATGATTTGACTGGTCACCTTTTGGGATAAAGCTGAATGAGATTATTTCATTGTAGCCTCGTGCTACTAATAAATCTGAATATCCATCAAATTGATTAGTGCTGTCCTTTATATTATTCAAAGAGTTTGTTGCTAAAATTGGTTTAAAATTATTATAACCATAGACTCTTGCAACTTCTTCGACTAGATCTTGTGCAATTCCAATATCAAACCTATGGCTTGGAATGGTCACGCTAAACCCTTTCTTGCTTTTTTTTGGATTAAAACCGAGGTAACTAAGTGTCTGTAGGATAAATTTATCAGATATCTTTATGCCTAAAGATGACTCAAACAAATTAGGTTTAACTAGAATACTTCTATTTATATGTTTTGCAACTTTAGGTGCAGACAAATGATTAAAAGAAAAATCTTCAATGCTCGTATGCTCTGTTAGAATTGCTAAAACTCTGCCAATCGCATATTTATTTATAAGCGGGTCAACTCCTCTCTCAAATCTATAAGATGCATCAGTTTGTAAACGGAAGTGCTTAGAAGATCTTCTGATAAGATTTGGAGTAAAATAAGCTGATTCAATAATAATATTCTTAGTCTTATCAGTAACTGATGATTCTTCGGATCCAATAACACCAGCAATAGCTTGAGGTTTTTTATCGTCAGCAATAACTGGTATATCTTTCATTAAAGTATAATTTTGACCATCCAAAGCAGTCATCTTTTCATTATTCTTAGCAAAGCGTACTTTAATATTTCCATTAAATTTATCATGGTCAAATGCATGCATAGGTTGTCCATTTTCTAACATTACATAATTTAGAACATCAACTACAAAGTTAATTGTCTTTAATCCGCACATATCAAGACGATTCTTTATAAAAAAAGGAGTTTTCAATGAGTTGTCAATATTTTTAATTATAAGCGCGCTATAAGATGAACTGATCTTCTTGTCTATAGCTAAAATATTACTATGCTTTAATTTTAAAAATTTAATGGCTTTTGGATATGCTATTTTGTTTTTATAAATTGCACTTAAGTCTCTAGCAATGCCTATTATTGACAAACAGTCAGCCCTATTAGGAGTCATATCAATATCTATAACTGTATCTTTTTTAACTTTAACCTCAGAAGAAACCTCTAACCCTAGAGAGGTAAGTTCTTCTATGAAAATATCATTTTTTTTGATATTTGGAATGTACTCTTTCAGCCAGTTCAAACTAATTTTCATAATTACTTTAATCCTTTGAATTGAGATAAAAACGAAATATCATTTTCATAAAACATTCTTAAGTCGACTATATCATATTTAAGCATAGCTAATCTTTCGATACCTAAACCAAAAGCAAATCCTGAATATTTCTTGGTATCAATTTTAACATTCGACAATACATTAGGATGGACCATGCCGCAGCCAAGGACTTCTAACCATTTACCCTTGAACTTTATATCTAATTCAGCTGATGGTTCTGTAAATGGGAAATACGAGGGTCTGAACCGTATCTCCATATCCTTTCCAAAGAACTCAGTTATAAAACTTATCAATACTCCTTTTAAATGACAAAAATTTACATTCTTATCAATATAAAGCCCTTCTATTTGATGAAACATGGGAGAGTGAGTAGGATCTGAATCACATCTATACACCTTTCCGGGTGTCATAATTTTAAGCGGCGCTTTATTTGACAACATTGATCTAATTTGAACAGATGACGTATGTGTTCTCAGGAGCTTATCATCAGAAACATAAAAGGTATCATGCATATCACGAGCTGGATGAGTTTCTGGAATATTCAGTGCCTCAAAGTTATGAAACTCGTCTTCCACCTCAACTCCACTCACTGATGTAAAACCATATTTAGCTAATATTGATGTAATTCCATTTATAGTAATTGAGACTGGATGCTTGGAACCTGTTGATATATTTTTACCAGGTAATGTAATATCAACTTTATTATCATTTTTGACATCTTGAATTTCAATGAGCTTTGCAGCGATTAAGTTCTGTATCTGAGTTTTTAAAATATTTAAAGATCTACCTAGCTCCTTTCTCTCATCAAGAGCAGCATCCTTTAGACTACCAAATTTATTTGTGATAATTCCGCTTTTCCCAAGATACTGTGATTTAATATTAGCTATATCATGAGATGAACTACACTCTTTTAATTTCTCTTCAAGGTCTGAAATTAGTGAAGTATGATCTTTTGGCACAAGTTAAGAGTAGCTATTTTTGACTAGCTATAGAGTTCACGATAGCTGCAAAGTTTTCGGCATTATTTACTGCCAAGTCAGCTAACATTTTTCTGTTAATTGTAATATCTGATTTTTTCAATTGGTTCATCAATTGACTATAAGACATGTTATTTAATCTTGCAGCAGCATTAATTTTAGTTATCCATAAAGACCTAAACTGTCTTTTTCTCTGTTTTCTACCAATATATGCATATTGCCCAGCTTTTATAACCGCTTGTTTAGCGACTCTAAATACTTTGCTCCTAGCACCTTTATAGCCTTTTGCCAGTTTTAATACTTTTTTGTGTCTTGCATGTGCAACTACACCACGTTTTACGCGTGCCATAATTTTCTCCTAGTTAATATGGTAACATCCTCTTAACCAATGCTTTATCAGCTTTACTGACTAACAAATCATCCCTAAGATGTCTCTTTCTTTTTGTGCTCTTTTTTGTCAATATGTGTCTACGATGAGACTGAGCTCTCTTCATTTCATCTGAAGGAGTCTTTGAAAATCTCTTTGCAGCTCCACTATGGCTTTTCATTTTTGGCATCATCTTCCTCTTATTTGGCTAAAAACGTGTTAAGTATACAGTAATTATTTCTTCGGTGCTATAACCATTACCATTTGTCTGCCCTCAAATAGCGGTATTTGTTCTACAATTCCAATTTCATCTAAATCTTTCTGTACTCTATCTAGAACTTCTCGTCCGATTACCTGGTGAGCAATCTCTCTTCCTCTGAAACGCATAGTTATTTTAGCTTTATCTCCACCATTTAAAAACTTAGTTATACTTTTTAGCTTAACCTGATAATCAGCTTCTTCAGTATTAGGTCTAAATTTAATTTCTTTAACTTGTGTTTGCTTCTGCTTTTTCTTGGCAGCATGGGCTTTCTTCTGATTATCGAATCTAAACTTACCATAGTCCATAATTCTGCAAACAGGTGGTGTTTGATTAGGCACAATTTCTACTAAATCTAATTCTTCTTCTTTGGCTAATTCTATAGCCTTTGTGGTTTCAACCACGCCTATTTGATCTCCATTTGACGCTATCAATCTAACTTCTAAGACGCTAATCCTTGAATTCATCCTTGGTCTTCTATTAATCGCTATAATATTTCTCCTGCTAGTTTTTTAGAACAACACTCTTGCTTTCTACAAGAGTTTCCACCATTTTAACAAATTTATCAACATCCATCACCCCTAGATCATCTCCAGTCCTAGTTCGAAGTGATATTTGATTACTCTCAACTTCTTTATCGCCAATAACAACCAAATATGGAACTCTTTTCATACTATGCTCGCGAATTTTATAACTGATCTTTTCATTTCTAAGGTCTGGAATAGATATTATGCCCATATTATTCAATTTTTTAGATAACTTTTGACAGTGTACTTCTTGATTTTCAGATATATTCATTACTACCACATGAGTTGGCGATAACCATAATGGTAAATCTCCAGCATATTCTTCGATAAGAATACCAACAAATCTCTCTAAAGAACCTAGTATCGCGCGGTGTATCATTACGGGTGCAACTTTATCACCATTTTCATCAACATAATTAGCATTTAATCTTGTAGGCATAGAAAAATCTAACTGTATAGTTCCTAATTGCCATACTCTTTCAAGTGAGTCTTTCAAAGAGAAATCAATTTTAGGGCCATAAAAAGCTCCATCGCCGTTATTCAACTGCCATTCAATATTACTAGAGTCCAAGGCTTTTTTCAGAGCATCTTCAGACTTATCCCAAATTTCTTCGCTGCCGACTCTTTTTTCAGGTCTAGTAGATAACTCTACTTTTATCTCGTGGAATCCAAATTGTTTATAAATATCATAAATCGTTTTTATTAAAATTTTAATTTCATTTTCAATCTGACCTGGAGTACAGAAAATATGAGCGTCATCCTGAGTAAATGCTCTTATACGCATCAAACCATGCAGTGTTCCTGACGGTTCATTTCTGTGCACGATTCCAAATTCAGCAAATTTGAGGGGTAAATCTCTATAACTTTTTAAACCTTGATTATAGACCTGTATATGACCCGGGCAACTCATTGGCTTGATTGCATATTCTTTATTTTCGGATGAAACATCAAAAATTAAATCTGAAAACTTATCTAAGTGTCCAGATTTTTTCCACAATGATTTATCTAAAATCTGAGGTGTATTAATAATCTTATAATTATAGTTTCTTAAATAAGAAGTAATAAAATCTTTGACAATATTAAAAATTTTCCAACCATTATCATGCCAAAAAACCATACCAGGAGATTCTTCCTGAAAATGGAAGAGGTCTAATTTCTGGCCTATTTTTCTATGATCCCTTTTTTCGGCTTCTTCTAGCTTATGTAAATATGCTTTTAAATTATCTTTCGTATCCCATGCAGTCCCATATATACGCTGGAGCTGTTCATTGTTTGAGTCTCCCTTCCAGTAAGAACCAGAAATTTTCATCAACTTGAAATAATTTAGTTCTCTTGTACTTGTAAGATGAGGTCCTCTGCACATATCTATATATTCTTCATGATGATAGATAGCTATCACTTCATTATCAGTTATGTCTTCTATTAGCTTTAACTTATAATCTTCTTTTCTTTCCCTGAAAACACTTTGAGCTCTTTTTTTTGTCACAACTTCTCTTATAATCTTGTAATTCTTTTTTGCAAGTTTCTTCATTAAAGACTCAATAGAGGCTAAGTCTTTTTCAGAGATACTTTCTTTTGCATAAATATCATAATAAAATCCATTATCAATTGTTGGTCCGATTACCATCTTTGTATCAGGATATAATTGCTTAATAGCATGTCCAAAGACATGCGCACATGTATGGCGAATTATCTCTAAACCTTGCTCATCAGAAGAATTAATAAGTTCGATTGACGAATCCTTGTTTATAATCTCACTCATATCTACTAATGCACCATTAATTTTGGCTGCAACTGGTTTAATATTAGTAAAATTATTTTTGACAAGGTCGTCTACTGATAGATTTTCATCAGTTTCGATAACTTTATTTTCTATAGTAACTTTATACATAATCTTATAATTTTAGGCACGATTGGACTCGAACCAACGACCTCCACCATGTCAAGGTGGCGCTCTAACCAGCTGAGCTACGCGCCTAAGTCATGTAAAATTAACATGCTAATAGGCGATTCTCAAGCTAATTATATTTATTAATAGTTTATATTATTGCCCTCTACTCTTTTTATTTTTATTTGGTATATCAAGGAAGTTTTCTTGAATTGTGGCAATCTGATCTCTTATCTGTGCTGCTTTTTCAAATTCTAAATCTCTAGCATGGACGAACATATGCTTCTCTAACTCTTTAATCACAGATACAACATTATTACCATCTACCTTAGGATATTTTTTCTTAACATTAGATATCAATGTTAATTTATCTAGTTTTTTAGAAGACACATATATGTCCTCATCTAAAGCTTCTTTTATAGCCTTTTTTATACCCTCTGGTTTTATATTATGCTTTTTATTATGTGCTACCTGTATATTACGCCTTCTTTCTGTCTCATTGATAGCTCTCTCCATAGATTTCGTAATTACATCTCCATATAAAATTACATGCCCATCAATATTTCTTGCAGCTCTACCGATAGTTTGAATTAATGACTTATCCGATCTAAGGAACCCTTCTTTATCTGCATCTAATATGCAGACAAGTTCTACCTCGGGAATATCCAATCCTTCTCTTAGTAAATTTATTCCGACTATCACATCATAAACGCCTTTGCGTAAATCTCTAATAATTTCAACTCTCTCAACGGTATTGATATCAGAATGTAAATAGTTAACTTTAATATTAAACTCTTCAAGATATTCAGTTAAGTTTTCAGCCATTTTTTTTGTTAAGGTTGTTACAAGAACCCTATTTCCATTTTTAATGACTTTATTAATTTCAGACAAAGCATCTTCAACTTGATTTGAAGAAGGTCGAATAGTCACAACTGGGTCAATGAGCCCTGTTGGTCTTATGACTTGCTCGATAATATTACGTGAAAACTCTAGCTCATAAGGGCCTGGGGTAGCAGAGACATAAATAGTTTGGAAGTTATAACCAGAAAATTCTTCAAACTTTAGAGGCCTGTTATCCATTGCTGATGGTAATCTAAACCCGTAGTCAACTAAAGTTTGTTTTCTTGATCTATCTCCTTTATACATTCCTCCAATTTGAGGAACAGTAACATGACTCTCATCTAAAATAATTAGTCCATCACTCGGGAGGTAATCTAAAAGACATGGAGGATGTTCGCCTGCTTTTCCTCCGGATATATATCTAGAATAATTCTCAATACCTGAGCAATATCCCATCTCGGCAATCATTTCTAGATCATAATTCGTCCTCTCTTTTAGCCTTTGTGCCTCTAAAAGTTTGTTTTCGTTTGAAAAGAAAGTTAACCGTTCTTTAAGCTCTTCTTTTATCTTAACTGACGCATCATCCATAATCTCTTTTGGTGTTACATAGTGTGTTTTTGGATAGACTGTAAACCTGTTAATTTTTTTGTGTACTTCTCCAGTCAAAGGATCAAATATATATAAATTCTCGATTTCTTTATCAAATAATTCTACTCTTAAAGCTTCTTTTTCAGAATCGGCAGGAAATATATCTATAATTTCTCCTTTAACCTGATAAGTCCCGCGTCTTAACTCAAGATCATTTCTACTATACTGAAGTTCTATTAACCGTTTCAATATCTGTCTTTGATCAATTATATCGCCCGCAACAAGATGTAATTTCATTTTTAAGTATTGCTTCGGGTCTCCTAATCCATAGATTGCCGAAACACTTGCCACTACAATTGCATCTTTTCTCTCAGTCAATGATTTAGTAGCCGATAACCTCATTTGCTCAATATGTTCATTTAAAGATGCGTCTTTCTCTATATACGTATCGGAAACAGGAACATAGGCTTCAGGCTGATAGTAATCATAATAAGAAACAAAGTACTCAACTGAATTATCTGGAAAAAAATCTCTCATCTCAGAATATAATTGGGCAGCCAGTGTTTTATTAGGAGCCATGACAAGAGTAGTCTTGCCAGTCTCTTTAATTACCTCTGCCATTGTATAAGTTTTTCCAGATCCTGTGACACCAAGTAGAGTTTGATGTTGTTCTCCAGCGTTAATGCCTTTAATAAGAGATTTTATAGCTAGAGGCTGATCACCAGCTGGACTGTAGTGCGATTTAAGATTAAACTTCTTCATCAATAAATATTTTAACACGAAGTTGACTTAAAACACTGATTTAAGCTACTATTACTTTATCTAAGGAAATACGTTGACGTTCTCAAATAGAATAAAATTAATTAAACCATCTTCAACAATGGCACTGACATCCAAGGCGAATGAAATGCGTCAAAATGGAGAGGATGTTATTGTCTTAACAGTTGGTGAGCCTGATTTCGATACTCCTCAATATATCAAAGATTCTGCTAAGATTGCTATTGATCAAGGACTAACTAAGTATACATCTGTAGACGGGACCATTCCTCTTAAGAAAGCTATTATCAACAAGTTTAAACAAGAAAATAATCTAGACTACACAATGGATGAAGTAATTGTCTCTTCTGGCTGCAAACAATCAATCTTTAATTTACTACAAGTGTTAATAGATGAAGGAGATGAAGTCATTATTCCCCAACCATATTGGGTCTCATATGCAGATATGGTGGTGTATTCAGGTGGCAAACCAATACTTCTGGAAACAGAATATGATAAAAATTTTGATATTGATCCAGAAAAATTAGACGAGCTAATCAATGAAAAAACAAAACTTTTTATGTTAAATAGTCCGAATAATCCAAGTGGGAAATACTTTGATTCAAAACTACTAGCGCAGCTAGGGAAAGTTCTAGAAAAACACAAACAAGTATTTATTTCTTCTGATGATATTTATGAGCATATCCATTGGCATAAAGAAAAGTTTCAGAATATTGCTAATGTTTGTCCAAATCTCAGAGATAGAACAATCGTACTAAATGGGGTATCTAAAGCATATTCAATGACTGGATGGCGTATAGGCTATGCCGCAGGACCCAATGAAGTCATTAAAAAAATGAAAACACTACAGTCTCAGTCTACTTCATGTGCTAGCTCTATTTCTCAAGCTGCTGCATGTGCGGCTTTATCTTCTGAATGCAAAGAATTATCAACCATGACGGCAGAATATAAAAAGAGGCATGATTATGTTGTTTCTGAGCTTAATAAAATACCAGGAGTTACTTGCAAAGAAACTGATGGGACATTTTATGTATTTCCGTCTTTCATTGAGTATATAGAAAACTGTAAAACAATGAGTAATGATAAGGACTTGGCTCTTCATTTACTTAATATAGCTAAAGTTGCTGCAGTTCCGGGAAGTGCGTTTGGTACCGAAGGACACATCAGAATATCAATAGCAATTGATATAAGCTCACTAAAAGAAGCTATGAGAAGAATATCTGACTCTCTCTAGCAATATTTAAATTAAAATAGATATTAAATACATTCCGCTATAAGTTATTAAAAGCAAAGTTAATACTATTAATAAAAATCCTACCAGCAAATAGATTTTGTCAGACATATTATTATATTAGCAGAGATATCAGATAATAAAATACTCCTCGGGACGGACTCGAACCGCCGACCTGGTGATTAACAGTCACTCGCTCTACCAACTGAGCTACCAAGGAATAAGTTCAATCATCATAATTGATAAATAGTTATTCATCAATAATATTTTCTATATTTTTAACTTT
>JABHRC010000003.1 GCA_018670435.1 Gammaproteobacteria bacterium | reverse complement strand
CCATTTACAAATATTTTAGTAAACCATCTATCAGTCTCTGATATATCTTTTAGTGATTTCAAAAGTGCGCTAGAAAAAATAAAGGTTGTAAACTTTATAGAAAAGGATGGCCAATTAGAATCATCGTCTATGATTAATGATTTTAGGGTTTATATTCAATATAGTGGAACTAGAAATTATATTTCAAGAATTGAAGGCACAGGGAGTTTTCTCGGATTTTGCATTTTACTAACAAACAAAGGTATGAATGTAAATGGAGATGCCTGCTTAAAATCAGAACCATTAGCTAATTGCTTAAAAGATGAGTTCTTAGAAAATTATAAAAGCCCTTATCTTATTACGAAGACATTTCTCAATTTTATATCTGAATAATATAATTCTTCCTTCAATGAATTTTTGATAGTATATTAAATTAATAAATATATTAAAGATTTTAGTATAAACATACCAGAAAATATATATGAGCAATCCAGATAAGACATCAGTAGGTATTCATGTTTATGTTTATGCCTATATAGAATCAATGGGAGATTTATCAGGTAAGACTGTATTAGATATTCCTAGCGGTGATGGACGTGCAACTAATATTTTTAAAAAACAAGGAGCAAATGTTATTTCACTTGATATTTTTCCAAGAAAAGGAAAAACTTATAGCAGTAAATATGGTGACATGACTGAAAGTCTAGATATAGATGATAATGCTATAGATATAATTATTTGCCAAGAAGGCATAGAACATGTTCCTGATCAGTATAACCTTTTAAAAGAGTTCAATCGTATACTAAAGAAAGGAGGAGACTTGATTCTCACAACGCCAAATATTTCTAATATACGCTCAAAGATATCTTGTTTGTTCACTGAGTCTGATATGTGGAAAAGAATGCCATGCACAGAGATTGATAGTATTTGGCATATTGATGAACAATCAAAAAAATTTTATTTTGGGCATCTATTTCTCATACCTGTTAATCATTTAAAAACACTGTTAACCATTAATGGTTTTCATGAGATTATTTATAAAAAAACAAGAATATCAAAGTCATCAGTTTTAATGGGTTTATTTATCTATCCATTTTTTTTAATATCAAATATCTTGGCTTTTTTTTCTTATACTAAAAAAAATCAACATATTAACATGAGCATAAAGAAAAAAATACTTTGGCAAAGATGCTTACTTAATTTATCTTTTACTACATTATTCCGTAAACATATTTTTTGGGTTTGTAAGAAAAACTTTGATCATGATGATGTTATAGAGGACATAAATAAAATGCAGGAAAAAATGTCTGAGGATATTGTTTCAGAACGGGAGATAATTAAGAAATAATCTTATCATGTTATAATGGCTAAAATATACTTTAAAAAAAAAGATATCATAGTAGAATCAGAAATTAATGTTGGCCAAACATTATTAGATGCTGCTAAAAAAATGGATATTTCTGATATTACTGCAGATTGTAAAGGTAACTGTGCTTGTGGGACTTGTCATGTACATATTGATGAAAAATGGGTTGATATAATTGAGCCAATTTATCTAGCATCTTTAGAGCCTTACTTGCTTGAGAAATCTAAGCAATATAATAAAAAATTAAGTAGACTATGTTGTCAAATTGAGATAAAAAATGAATATGATGGGTTAATAGTTCATCTTTTGGAAAGTTAGTAGGTATGATATGAACGAATCCCTTAATCAAGAATTCAGCCAACGTATTGTCATAAATACGTTAGAAGAAAAATGGCACAAGTCTCCATCAGGTGGCGTTGATAGAATTTATTTGGAAAGAGATAATATGGGTGAGTTCTCTGTAGCTTCTTCGATAGTAAAGTTTTCTCCAAATAGTTCATTTGATGAGCATACTCATGATAATGGCGAAGAAATATATGTATTGAGCGGTACATTTTCAGATCAATTTGGTGATTATAAGGAGGGTACTTATCTTAGAAATCCAGATAAATCAATTCATAGGCCATTCAGTAAAGAGGGATGCATCATTTTTGTAAAATTAAGACAGTTTCAGTATAATGACTCTGAGAGAATTGTTAAATGCACAAAGTCATCTCCATGGTTTCAAGGACTTGTTCCAGGTTTGTCTGTGATGCCATTGCATGAATTTCAAACTGAGCATGCTGCAATGGTGAAATGGGATCCTAATACTACATTTAACCCACACAAGCATTGGGGCGGAGAAGAAATATTTGTTGTTGATGGTGTTTTCTATGATGAGTATGGGACCTATCCCAAAGGAACATGGATTCGTAGCCCTCATTTAAGTCAACACAAGCCGTTTACGAAAAAAGAAGGTGCTCTTATCTTTGTTAAGACAGGACATTTGTTACATCTTAAATAGTACAGTGAATATGGTTTTACTATTAGTGATAAGTTATAATAATTTATGAATATCGACGTCCTCGCATTAAAATATCGACCGAAATCATTTGAGGAAGTGACTGGACAAGAGCTAGTCATTAAAACCCTAGCTAATTCTATAAATCTTAATAAAATACATAATGCTTATCTATTTTCTGGTACTAGAGGTATGGGTAAGACGACTATTGCAAGATTATTCGCAAAATCACTACTCTGCGAAACTTCAATAACATCACAGCCATGTGGAAAATGTTCAGCTTGTACAGAAATTGATAATGGAAACCACCTGGATCTTATAGAAATTGATGCGGCCTCTAGAACTAAAGTAGAAGATACGAGATCACTTATGGATAATGTTCAATATGCACCATCATCGTCAAGGTTTAAGGTTTATCTAATAGATGAAGTTCACATGCTCTCAACAAAAAGTTTTAATGCATTACTTAAAACCATTGAAGAACCTCCATCACATGTTAAATTCTTAATGGCAACAACTGAACCAGAAAAACTGCCGGATACAATATTATCTAGATGTTTGCATTTTAAACTAGCATCTGCAACTTTCTTGGTCATAACGAATCATTTAGAAAAAATACTGAAGGCTGAGAAAATAAAATATGAGATGGGTGCGCTCGATACCATTGCAAAAAATGCGAATGGCAGCATAAGAGATAGTTTAAGTATCTTGGAGCAATGTATTTCATTTTGTAATGGCAATCTTGAAGACACTAAGGTAAAAAACTTTCTTGGAGAAGTTGATGATTCTGTTATACAAAAGATAATCACAAGTATCTCTAATAAAGACGCTGTAGCTTTAATTGACACTATTGAGACACTAAGTACCGATTCGGATTATGAAAAAATTACAGATACCATCATGCATGCTTTTTATGAGGTTACATTGATGCAAATAAATAAGAGCAATATCAGCTCTGATCATGCGCGCTATCAGTTTTATCAAGAAATCATGCCAAAATTTATGGCTGAAGATTTGCAGCTTTTTTATCAAATAGCTGTATCTTCTAAAAAAGATTATAGAAACTCAACTTCAAAGAAGGATCACTTTACCATGATAATGCTTCGTATGATTATCTTTGCAGATGAGTCTGAACCATTGCTTGATAAAAAAATTCTGTCCGAGAAGAAAGTTAACTTAAAAGTTAAAAATGATAAAACTTTATCTCCGAAGACTAATGTAATAGATCAAACTTTGGATAAAAGCATTGAACAAGAGTGGCTATCAACAATAAACAAGCTCTCGCTCACAGGACTAACTCTTCATTTAGCTAAACACTCTGTATTGAATATAGAAAGTCATAGCAATCCTATTTTATATGTAAATGAAGATAAAAAAGATATATATCCTAAATTATGTGTAGAAGATCTTTTGGGAAAAATTAAAGATCATTTTAGATTGTCAGTTGAAATAGGAATTGATTATAAAAAAGATTTAAATACGCCTATAGTTATCGAATCATTACAAAATGAGTCTGAGTTAAACGAAAGATATGAGAAAGTTAAAGATGACCCTGATATTACCAAATTGCAGAAACTTTTTGGTGCTAATATCAACAAAGAATCTATAAAAAAAATTATTGAATAAATATAAGGAGAAGTACTAATGGGAATAATGGATAAAATGAAACAAGCAAAAGACATGTATGGGAGCATGAAAAAGATGCAACAAGAAGTTGACAAAATTCTAGTCGAAGGTTCATCAAAAAATCAGTTAATCACGGTGATGGTAAATGGTAAGCATCAAATTATGAGCATAAAAATTGATGATCAGTTACAAAATTTGGACTTAAGAGAATTGGAAAAACAAACTATGATCGCTTGTAATGATGCACTTGTAAAAGTTAATAAAGAGATCAAGTCTAAAATGGGTAGTATGATGAATTTACCGGGTGGTATGAAACTTCCTTTCTAAATGATGAAACAATCAAAATATCTTAATAATCTAGTTGATGCATTAACAATACTTCCAGGTATTGGAAAAAAATCTGCACAGAGAATGGCATATAAACTAATGAGATCCGCCAACGAAAAAACATTAAACTTGTCAGAGAAACTATCTGATATCACAACAAAGGTTGCAAGTTGTAGCATTTGCGGTATTTATCTAGACCTATCAGACACAGTAATGCAAAATGATCAAGGCGACTGTCAGCTTTGCATCAAAGAAAATCGTGATGTTAGTAAGATATGTATTACTGAATCACCAGCGGATGTTTACACTATTGATGCAAGTACTAATTATAAAGGTTATTATCTTGTACTCGATGGAAATTTATCTCCTCTTGATGGAAGAGGTCCCGAGGAGATAGGAATTAAGAGATTAGAAAGTAGACTGGAAAAAGGAAATATAGAAGAACTTATACTCGCTACTAGCACTACTATTGAAGGTGAGGCAACATCACACTATGTTCAGCAGCTTACCAATAAGTATAATATCAAAGTTTCTAGAATAGCTTTTGGTATTCCATTGAATGGAGAGCTAGGCTATCTTGATAGCGATACAATCTCTCATGCATTCAATGAACGAAAATTATTATAATTATGTTGCCTTATCGATCTTCGATGCACAAATAAAATCATTTTCGGATAAACCATCTATAGCATATGTATAATATGTCACCCGTGCTGTGTTAAATGCAAATGTAATTTCTGGATGATGATCTTCTCTATGCGATATCCATGCAATTAAATTAATTGCAGATATTAATTCATAATGATTTTTGAATTTATAATTTTTATATATCTTTTTTGAATCATCTGATAAAGTCCACCCAGAAGCTAGTTTCTTGATAAGTATATTTGCTTGTTTATGATTAATAGCATCAATACCACCCTCACATGGAACACATTTTCTTTTAGATAAATCTATTTCTTTACTCATAATATTATAATTTCAAATTATTTATTCTTTCAAATATAGTAGGATGACTATTATATATTAAAGAATAAATTGGACTACTTTTAACTAAATTTAGATTTTTTTTATATAGTTTCAATAGTGAAGAGATCAAATCATTCTTATCACTATGTAACTTAGCATAGTTATCAGCTTCATATTCATTTTTTCTAGATAATATCGAGAATAATGGAGTGATAAAGTAAAGGACGCAAGGCAATAGAAGACTAAATAATATTACAACATTTGAAGTAGAATTATTATTCATGCCTAACTCACTAAATAATTCTTTAAATGAAACTATTTGAAAAGATAGATAGAAAAATAATAGACTCATAAGTAAACTTATAATCATGGACTGCGTTATATGTTTTTTTACATAATGTCCAATTTCATGTGCAAGCACCGATCTTATTTCGTTAGGTGTCAATAAGTCTAGTAATGTATCATAAAATACAATCCTTTTATTTTTATAAAACCCAGTAAAATATGCATTAGAGTGATTAGATCTCTTCGAGCCATCCATAACATAAACATCAGATATATTAAAATTAGTTTTATCTGCAAGATCTTTTATACCTGAAATTATATTATCATCATCTATCTTTTGAAAATTATTGAAAATTGGTGAAATTAAAATTGGAAATAGATAAATTATTGATATGTTAAATGCTATGAATACAAGCCAGATATAAAACCACCAGTCATTACCATATGAATTAAACAACGCGTCAAAAGATAAAAACAAGATTGAAAAGATAATTAAGCTTAGTATTAGTGACAAGATAAAATCTTTAAAAAATAGCGATTTAGATTGTCGATTAAACCCATGAGCTTTCTCAATAACAAAAGTCTTATAATAAGAAGTAGGCAAATCTATCAAAGTTAAAAATATTATAAACAGTATTATGTTAACTATCTCGATATTAAATGAAAAAATGTTAACAAGCGCTGTTATCTTCATAAGAATAGACATTCCATCAAAAGATAGAAATATAATTATCATCGTTGATTTTATTAATGTATTGAAAACTGACATATTAAGTTTTTCAATATTATACGCCTTTGACTTTTTTACATACTCTTGGGTTAGATTTATTGACTCTAGCTCCTCATCTGTTATCTGACTAGATCTTATATATTTTATTTGATGGATGTCTAAAAATATTTTAAATATTGAATATGATATTATTAAAATTATTATTGATATGAAAAACATATAGAACCTTTCTAATTTTACATTGCATTATAAATATATTACTCTATGACGATGAAAGATAAAAGTAACTTAATTTGGATTGACCTAGAAATGACTGGGCTAGATACTCAGCGAGATTATATTATAGAAATTGCTACCATAGTTACCGATAAGGACCTTAACATACTCGGAGAAGGACCAAATCTTATTATTCACCAGATAGATGAAGTGATGAATAACATGGATGATTGGAATACTAATCAGCATGCTAGAACTGGCTTAACTGAAGAAGTTAGAATTAGCACCATAAACGAAATACAGGCTGAAAGTGATACAATAAAATTCCTTGAGGAATATGCCTTTAAGGGAGAATCTCCTTTATGTGGAAATACTATCTGTCAAGACAGACGTTTCTTGGCTAGATGTATGCCTAAACTTGAAGCATTTTGTCATTATAGAAACTTAGATGTTTCTTCGATTAGGGAAGTTGGAAAAAGATGGTTCTATGATGACATGGATAGTTTTAAAAAACATGGAAACCATAGAGCTTTAGGGGACATTAGAGATTCTATAGAAGAGTTAAAATACTATAGAAAAACTATATTTAAACTTTAAATCTAACTAGCTTTAGATGATACTCATTTACCCTTCCATTTATATAAGTATTCTTTTCATATTTTTTATTTGTTTTTTGATAATCTATTGAGTAATGTAGTCCACGACTTTCTTTTCTTAACATCGCCGACTTTATAATAAGTTTTGACACATGGATGATATTTCTCAACTCTAGTAGATCTATACTTATTCTATGTTGATAATAATGCTCATTGACCTCTTTCTCTATGAGATCAATTTTTTCTAACGCAATTATTAATCTCTTATTAGATCTAACTATCCCTACATAGCCCCACATTATTTTTCTTAATTCATCCCAGTTATGACTTATAGCAAATTTTTCTTCAGACTCAGTGACTAAACTATCATCCCATTCTGGTAATAATTTATCACTAGCTATTTCTTTGGATGAATACTTTATATCTTCGGTACATTTCTTACTCATCACTAAACATTCAAGTAACGAATTACTGGCTAATCTATTCGCACCATGGAAGCCAGTATGAGCAGATTCACCAATAACATATAAATTCTTAATTTCCGTCTTGCCACAAACATCAGTTTTAATACCCCCGCATGTATAATGAGATGCTGGGACAACGGGTATACGTTCTCTAGTGATATCAATACCGATAGTTAGACATTTTTTATAAATTGTTGGAAACCGCTCCTTGATATAACTGGATGACATATGAGTTATATCTAGGAAGACATTAGTGTAACCATGTATTTTCATTTCATTATCAATAGCTCTTGCTACTACATCACGTGATGCTAATTCTTTACGTCTGTCGTACTTCCCCATAAAAGAAACATTATCTGGCGTATAAAGTATACCTCCTTCACCTCTCAGTGATTCAGATATAAGAAATGATTTAATATTTGGGTGGTAAAGACAAGTTGGGTGAAACTGAATGAATTCCATATTGACAACTGAGCATCCAGCTCTCCATGCAGCTGCAATTCCATCACCTGTAGATGTATTCGGATTTGAAGTAAATTGGTATATTTTGCTTGCACCACCTGTAGCAAGTATTATCTTTTTAGCTTTTACTGTAATAATATTCTTAGTATCCTTACAAAATACATATGCACCTAAGCAATTATTTATATTACTAGAATCATTATTCTCTGTTATAAGATCAACTAAAGAGCTTTCTTCCAATATTTTTATATTTTTTTTAAGTTTTACTTTTTCATTTAAGATCTTATGTATTGCAGCGCCTGTTTCGTCCCTAATATAAGCAATCCTTCTTTCATTATGTGCACTCTCGAGCGTTAAATCTATCTTATCGTTTTTCTGTGTGAATGATACTCCCTGTGTCTTTAACCAATTAATACAAAAAGGACCTTCTTTGATTATTGTTGATGCCACATCTTTATCAACAATCCCACCACCATTTTGGACAGTATCATTTATATGTTTTTCAAATGAATCAGTTTCTGATAATACAGATGCAATGCCACCTTGTGCCCATGATGTTGAGCAGTTATCAGAACTCGCTTTTGTGATTAAAGTGATTGATGTCTGACTTGGAAGCATTAATGCTGTGCTGAGACCTGCTATCCCTGAGCCAACAATTAAAATATCTGTGTTTTTGACCATGCCCATAATATAATAAAATAACATTTTTATATAAAATTGTAAAAAAGCTTATAAGTAAGCCAAATTATTTTATGAAAACTTAGGTTTTTAAATAGGCATAAATTATGCAAGATGATGATAAAGAAATTCTTGATGAAATTTTAAATGGTAATGTTTCTAAATATGAAATTATAATTCACAAATACCAGGCAAGAGTAATCAGCTTATGCTTTAAATATACCAAAAGCTATCCTGATGCAGAAGATGTGGCTCAAGAAGCTTTTCTTAAAGCATTCAATTCCCTTGATAAATTCAGGTTTGAGAGTAAATTTTACTCATGGTTGCATAGAATTGCAATCAACTGCTCTTTGAATTATATAAACTCAAAAGAAAAAGTTAAAGAAAAGGAAACTATTTCCGATAATTTTGGTCTAATTGACAACGGAGGAGAAATTAGTGCTGAAACACCATATAATGTATATAATATGCAGATTATGGCTGAAAATATAGAATCTGCTTATAATACTCTTCCTGAAGACCTTAAATTGATGGTAAAACTTAGGGATATAGATGATTTGAGTTATGATGAGATGTCTAGAATAGCGAAATTACCTATCGGGACAATTAAGTCAAAGCTACATAGGGCTAGAGATATTTTGATTAAAGTTTTGGGAAAATATGCAGATGATGAATAATAAAACAAAACTGATTGGATTTTTAAAAGCTATTTTAAAAAATGAGTACCCTCTGTATATGTCTAAAGATTTTTCATCTAGAGTTATGGAGAAAATAAACAAGCCTGTCCACTCATATAATATTTTCAGCTATGGCTTGCGCATTGCTAGCGCAGTAACATTTGCAGTTGTTACACTTTTTGTAATGGATAATGCGCTTACAGATAAAATTCAGTATTCTAAATCTAATATTGATCAAGAGATTTTATCACCAACAAGGAATGTTGCTAATCAGATGGAAAAATGTGAACATATAGAGGGTAATGCACAATCATCTGATAGTTTAGAATGTAAATGATAAAAAAAGTTTCTCTTAAAAATATATTATCAATTAGTACCATTTTTTTAGTACTATTATCCTATTCAAATTTATCTTATTCCAACCCAGCTTTCCCTAATTTTACTGATGTTGTTGAGAAAAATATTCCTTCAGTAGTTATTGTTCATGCTAAAAAACGCATGAGCACATCATCGGGAAATATGCCTGATATGCGGAATATGCCAGATGAGTTTAAACCATTCTTGGATAAGTTTTTCAGTGATCAGCAACCAAATGATAATCAAAAAAGACAACCACCTAGTTTTGGTTCTGGTTTTATCCTATCAAGCGATGGTTATATCATGACCAATAATCATGTGATATCAAATTCGGATGAAATAAAAATTACTCTCAGTGATCAAACAGAATTGAATGCTGTATTAGTTGGCACGGATCCTAGAAGTGATTTAGCGTTGCTCAAAGTAGAAGCCACTAATTTGCCGGTTGTATCGATTGGTACTTCAGAAAATCTTAAGGTAGGAGAATGGGTGTTAGCTATAGGCTCACCTTTTGGATTTGACCATACAGTTACTGCCGGTATTGTAAGTGGTAAGAAACGTAATCTTCCTAACGAGAGCTATGTCCCATATATTCAGACTGATGTAGCAATTAATCCTGGAAACTCAGGTGGCCCATTATTCAATCTTAACGGAGATGTCGTTGGAGTAAATGCACAGATTTATACTAGATCAGGTGGTTTTATGGGTGTTTCATTTGCAATACCTGCAGAAACACTAACAAATGTTTATAATCAGCTTAAAAACGATGGCAAGGTTAAAAGAGGATGGTTGGGTGTCTTTATTCAAGAAGTTGATCAGGATTTAGCCAAAAGCTTTGGGTTAGAAAAACCCAAGGGAGCTGTTATAGCAAAAATACTCGATAACAGTCCAGCTCAAAAAGCAGATTTCAAACAAGGTGATGTCATCTTAATGTATAACGGCAAAGATGTGATGAGGTCAAAGGACCTTCCTTTGCTAGTTGGCTCTACATCTGTTAATTCCACAGTTAAGGTTAAGTTATTGCGTAACAAAAGAATTATCGAGAAATATGTTCTAATTGAAGAACTACCAGGAGATGATACGATCGCTCAGATGAAAGAAAAGAAGGTAGAGGAGACAATGATTTCAGGTATAACGGTTAGTAATATAAGCGAAAATACTAAGAAAACACTAAATTTGTATGGCGGTGTAAAGGTAGACAAGGTATCAGATGAGCAGTTGAATAACTCAAAAATACAGATTAATGACATTGTTACACACATAAATAATGAACCAGTATACAATGCTATAGACTTTGATAAAAAAGTTAAAAGTCTCAAAAATAACTCTTTAGCTAATCTTTTAGTTTATAGAAATACAAATCCGGTATATCTTGCAATAAAAATTCTAAATGATTGATGTTTATTATTTGTTCGCTATTATATAGAGGACATGAAAAACATAAGAAATATCTCTATAATTGCTCACATAGATCATGGAAAATCGACCTTAGCAGATAGATTAATAGAAAAATATGGAGCTATGTCTTCTCGTGATATGCAAGATCAGGTTCTTGATTCTATGGATTTAGAAAGAGAAAGAGGTATTACAATCAAGGCTCAGACTGTATCTCTAAATTATAAGAAGAATAATGATACCTACAACATTAATGTTATCGATACTCCTGGACATGTAGATTTTTCATATGAGGTATCCAGGTCTTTATCTGCATGTGATGGAGCATTACTGATTGTAGATGCGACTCAAGGAATAGAAGCGCAAAGTATCGCGCATACAAATTTAGCTATAAATCTTGGACTAAAGATAATTCCTGTTATAAATAAAATTGACTTACCATCGGCAGATATTCCTGCAGTCCGAAAAGATTTGATTGATTTTTTAAATGTTGATGATGAAGATATTATAGAGGTCAGCGCAAAGACAGGTACTGGGGTAGATGATATTTTTGATCATGTTGTACAAAAAATTCCACATCCACAAGAAACTCACGACGATTATTCAAAAGCTTTTATTATTGATTCTTGGTTTGATAATTACTTAGGTGTTGTTGTTTTAGTAAAGGTGGTTAGTGGTAAAATTAACCCAAAGCAAAAGATTAAGGTATTATCAAATGGCAAAGAATTCTTGATTGATAAAGTTGGCATATTTACACCTAAGATTACATATTTGACAGAATTAAATTCTGGAGATGTTGGTTTTATTATCGCATCCATTAAAACCTTAGATGCTGCACCAGTAGGAGATACTATTGTTGATTCTAAATCTATTAAACCAATCCCATTACCAGGTTTCGAGCATATTCAGCCCCGAGTTTTTTCCGGGTTCTATCCTATTGATGCACAAAATTATCAAGAATCACGTAAAGCATTGGATAAATTGTCACTAAATGATAATTCATTTACATATGAGCCAGAAAATTCAGACTCACTCGGACATGGGTTTAGATGTGGTTTTCTTGGCTTACTTCATATGGAGATTATTAGGGAGCGTTTATCAAGAGAATACAATTTAAACTTGCTCATGACTGTTCCTTCGGTTACTTATAAAGTAGAAATAAATGATGGGAAGATAATTGATGTTAAGAGCCCTAAAGATTTACCAGAGCAGCACCAAATAAAGACATTTTTGGAACCAATTGCAGAGATAAATATTATTACCCCGGCTGATTATCTTGGAGCAATAATTGAACTATGTATTAAAAAAAGAGCATCGCAGACTAATTTACAGTATAGAACAAATTCTGTTGAGATCTCTTTTGAGATTCCATTATCTGAAATAATATATGATTTTTTTGATAAACTAAAATCTTGCACGAAAGGATATGCTTCATATGACTATACTATAATTGATTATGTTGAAAGTAAGATGATAAAATTAGATATATTAGTAAATAAGAAAAAAGTTGATGCTTTATCTCAGATTCTCCATAAAGAGAATTCAGACAAAAAGGCAAGAGAATTAATAGATAATCTTAAGGAGTTAATTCCAAGACAAATGTTTGAGATTTCAATACAAGGATGCATTGGAGCTAAAGTTTTAGCTTCGACTTCTGTCAGAGGATTTAGAAAAGATGTTACTGCAAAATTATATGGAGGAGATGCGACTCGTAAAATGAAATTATTAAAGAAACAGAAGGAAGGTAAAAAGAAGATGAAGAAAATTGGAAATGTTGAGATTCCTAAAGAAGCATTCTATGAATTCATGATGCCTAAGAAATAATTATGGACTTTACATTACTTTTATTAATTATAACTCTAATTTCTGGACTACTGTTATTGTTCAGTAAAATATTTACTGGCACTATATTTTCTAATCAGCTATATTTATTTTTCTCTTCATTTTTTCCTATACTCTTATTTGTTTTAGTTTTCAGATCTTTTCTTATTGAGCCTTATAGAATTCCCTCGGGTTCAATGATACCCACAGTAGTGGTAGGAGATTTTATTTTAGTAAAAAAATATGAATATGGAATTAGATTACCAGTATCAAATTATGAAATAATTGCTAACAAAAAGCCTGTCCATGGAGATGTTATCGTTTTTCAATACCCGCAAGATAAAAGAATTAATTATATTAAACGAGTCATTGCATTACCTGGTGATCATGTAGAATATTTAAATAAAGTAATTTATGTTAATGGTGAAAAATATATACAAAATAATGCTCCAAATAGCTTAGTTTCTGCTCAAGATTTAGGTAATAATGTCATTATGAGTGAAAATAATCGAAAAATTAAATATAACATTATGAAGAATAATAAAATAGGTCAAGACTTTAGTTATGTGGTTCCGAAGAAAACATATTTTGTTTTAGGGGATAATAGAGATAATAGTAATGATAGCCGTTACTGGGGCCCCGTCCCTGAAGAAAACTTAATAGGAAAAGCTTTTTTCATATGGATGTATTGGAACACTGAAAGCTCATATTCTATATTTGATCGTGTTGGATTATCAATAGAGTAATGCATGTCAAATAAAGACAATAAAGATACTCTTGCAGATAAAATATACGAACTAATTGATTATAAGTTTAAGAATAATGATTTGCTAATTGAATCATTGACGCATAAAAGTATATCAACAAATAACTATGAAAGATTAGAGTTTTTAGGTGATGCGGTGCTACAGCTTATCATTACTGAGAATTTATATAAAAAATACACTGGTATAGATGAAGGTAGCCTTTCTAGGGAAAAACAGTCTATTGTTAGTAAAAATACAATATCTAAAATATCATTAGACTTGGGCTTGAGTAACTTTCTAATCTCAAAGAATATAGACTTGAATGATAGTATATCTTTAAAAAATACAGTTGCTGCAAATATGATCGAGTCATTGATAGGAGCGATCTTCCTCGATAGTGATTATTCTACATGTAAGAATATCGTTTCAAAAATATTTTCTGAAAAACTATTAGTTAAAAAAAATATAGGCACTAAAGATCCTAAGACAAAGCTTCAGGAATATATGCAATCACTGGGAATGATTCTTCCTATTTATGAAACTATTCACATAAAAGGTCCTCCACATCAACCTAGTTTTAAAATTACTTGTAAAGTACCTTTATTTAAAGAAATATTTGAGTCCATATCCACAACTGTACGCGAAGGGCAACAGACAGTATCAAAAATAATATTAGATAAGATTAATGAAGAAAAATAAATATAATATATCAATCGTTGGACAGAGTAATACTGGAAAATCTACATTGATTAATTATCTCTGTGATAAATATGTTACAGCTGAGAGCAAAAAACTTCAGACAACAAGGGTTAATTTATATAATTCAGTATCAGTTAATAATTTGAGTATTAATTTAATAGATACTCCGGGTGTTTCGTTAAAAAGTAATGACTTACTGTCGAGCTCTATGAAAAGCTCATATATAAAGACACTAGAGTCTATAGATATGCTTTTATTAATGATAGATATTGATAACAAAGATTTTAACTATGAAGAATCTATACTGAAGCTAGCTAAGGTTGCAAATACTGAAATTATAATTCTTATTAATAAGATTGATCTTGTTGAAGATGATTTAGCTATACTAGATAACTTAAAGTACAGAATAACTAGCGACTATGAGCTAGAAATATATTTCATTTCTCTAAAGTCTAAACAAGGAGTATTGCAGATGATTAATGGTTTTTGCAAAACACTTGAATCTAAAACACCTTTATCTAAAAAAAATATTATTCCAGATAATCAGAAAACTATTTCTATTCAAGAAATAATAAGGGGAGTTATAATTGAATTGACGCATGGTGAAATACCGTATGACACAGCAGTCCATATTGAAAATCATATAGCAAAAAAGAAAATTATCGAAATATATGCAAGTATTTATGTAAGTAAGGAAAATCAAAAAAAGATTATAATTGGGAGGAGTGGATCAATGATCAAAAAGATTGGCATTGAATCTAGGTTAAAGCTAGAGTCAATCCATAGTAAGCAATTTTACATCTCATTAAAGGTAATAGTTAAAGAAAATTGGAAAAATAATTATACATTACTCAAAGAAATTGGTTATATAGATTGAACAATACTTTAGTAAATTCATTTATAATTCACTCTAAACCCTATAGTGAGACTAGTATGATATATGATATTCTAACTGAAGATAATGGTTTGATGTCAGTGATAGCAAAAGGTATAAAAAAGAAAAAAGACGGTAGATCTCTACATCCATTCAAAGAACTACAGCTTACATTCACAAAATCTTCTCTCCCTCTACTTACTAAACATGAAATTTTGCTATCTTATGGAAAAGTCTTTAGTGACTATATGCTAGAGGGTTTATATTTTAACGAGTTAATATATAAATGTATTCCAAGAAACGAGCCCTCGTCATCTTTATTCCATCTATATAAAGATCATTTGTTGTATACCAATAATAGCAATCATCCTTCATGGTTAATTTTACTAAGATTCGAATTTCTTTTTTTAAAAGAAATAGGTTATCAACTTAATCATGCTTACACCGATAGCTATGAGATTAACAGCAATCGTTTATATTATTATGAATATGGGTCTGGCTTCAAAGAGGCAGTAAATGTCAGTGACAACATTATCACTGTTTCTGGAATTTGCCTAGGTAATCTATTAAAGCAGAAATTTGAAAAAATTAATAATGTTAGTAATATCAGGCTCATTATTAAGAAAATCATTAAACAAATTCTTGGTGATAAGGATATAAAAAGCTATGATATCTTACGTTAGATAATATGACCTTTATCAATTATTAGTTTATCGTCAGTAATATTTAAGACGAAGCTCTTATCATACCAATCACCTAAGACTACTCTTTTGTATACCTTATCAGCTATGTTAATTTTATGTATATTTGGCCTATGAGTATGACCATGAATAATCATATCTACATTATATTTTTTAATTGTATTTATAACTTCTTGTTGATTCACATCCATTATAATTTCATTTTTAGCATTTGTTTCTGACAGGCTTTTAGCTCTATACATTTTAGCAAGACTAATTCTTTCGTCTAATGATTTTTTAAGCATTTCGCTTTGCCATGATGGAGATCTAACCATAGTTCTAAACTTTTGATATTCATGATCATCAGTACAAAGTGTGTCACCATGCATCAATAGAATCTTTTTATCGCCAAGCTTTATAATTGTTGGATCATCAAGAAGTATCATACCAGATTTTTTACAAAAATCTTTTGTAATCATAAAATCACGATTACCATGCATAAAAAATATACTATGTTCTTTTGATTTTTTTTTAATACTGTCAAAAACATCAGTTAATCCATCTGCTGGATCATCATCACCAACCCAAAACTCAACGAAGTCTCCCAATATGTACAAAGACTCTACATTTGGATCAAGATTATCAATTAGATTTTTAAAATACGCTATGATCTGAGGTCTATCTTTATCAAGATGTAAATCTGATATAAATAGAGCAGTCATAATTTATTCTTCGATGACCTCAACGCTTTCAATAATAATTGTTTCTTGAGGAACATCACCATGTCCAGATTTGTTGGTAGTAGCCACGGTTCCGATCTCTTCTATGACGTTTATACCTTCAACAACTTCTCCAAAAACACAGTAACCGTAACCATCAGGAGCATTTTTTTTATCTAGAAAATCATTATCTTTAAGATTGATAAAAAATTGAGATGTAGCGGAATGCGGGTCACTTGTCCTTGCCATCGCTATTGTGCCTTTCTTGTTACTTAAGTCATTATTTGATTCATTGACAACAGGGGGATTAGATTCAAATTCTGTCATATCAGGCATTAACCCGCCTCCTTGAACCATAAAGTTTTCAATTACTCGATGAAAAATTGTTCCATTATAACTACCGTTTTCAGTATAATTTAAAAAATTCTTCACTGTTTCAGGCGCTTTGTCTGAAAATAGTTCAATAACAATATTTCCTTTGGTCGTAGTAAGTTTTATCAATTTAGTTTCCTCTTCATTATTAATTTTTTGTATACTGTCGCCGTAACAAGATGATATAGTTATACAGATTAAAGCAACAGTAGAAAGGTATTTATTTCTTAGCATTTTAATTTTCTAATTTTAACCCATATTATAGTAAATACATCATATCATGACCATTAAAATATTTAATACAATTAATAGAAAAAAGGAAATTTTTCGTCCAGTTAAATCTAATAGCGCTTCTATGTATGTTTGTGGGCCAACAGTATATAGTCATCCGCATATTGGAAATGCAAGAGCTGCTTTGGTTCCTGATATATTGTTTAGATTACTCAGAAGGACATATCAGACTGTAACCTATATCAGAAATATAACAGATGTAGATGACAAGATATCTGATGCAGCTTTTAAGCAAAATAAAACAGTCTATGAGATAAGTGAGTCATTCATCAAGATTTACCAGGATAATATGACTTCATTGGGAATACTAGAACCTACACTTCAGCCAAGAGTTACAGATAATATGCCAAGTATTATTACTACCATTAAAAAAATATTAAAAAATGGGTTTGCATATGTATCAGATAATCATGTTTTATTTGATACCAGTAAATATAAAGAATACGGTAAATTATCTAAGCGCACTTTGGATGAGATGATTGATGGAGCACGCATAGAAATAGCTGATTATAAAAAATCACCTAGAGATTTTATTTTATGGAAACCATCTAATGAAAATCAGCCAGGCTGGGAGAGCCCATGGGGTATGGGACGACCAGGATGGCATATTGAATGTACAGCGATGATTAAAAATATCATTGGAGATGACTGCACTTTAGATATTCATGGAGGAGGAAATGACCTTATTTTTCCTCATCATGAAAATGAGATTGCCCAAGGTAGCTGCATGTCGTCTTCAAAGTACTGTAATTATTGGTTTCACAATGGAATTGTCTTGGTTAATAAGAAAAAAATGTCAAAGTCTCTTGGAAATGTAATTTTACTTGATGATCTTTTAAAAAATAATTCTTCTAATACACTCAGACTTGCTTTACTTTCAGCCCATTATAGGCAGCCTTTGAATTGGTCTGACTCTACCTTGATAGAATCTAATAATCTTATAAAAAAATTTACTAGTTTAGCAAAATCATATACTGGTGATATTAGTGATTATGATGATTTAGACCATGAGGTTGTAGGTATTCTTAGCGATGATTTAAATACACCAGAAGTAATTAAATATCTTTCTGAATTAGCCAAGGGTGCAAAAACAAGTCAAAGAGATCTGGCTTGCCTGATCGTATCGGCTAAGTTTATTGGTTTGGATCTACTTGCCAACAACAAAGTTCTTCCTAAGAGTATAGATGAAGACCTTATTAAATCTTTGATAGACGAAAGATCCAAAGCAAGAAGCTCAGGTGATTTTAAAAAAGCTGATGAAATCAGGGATAAATTATTATCCATGGGTATTTTAATAAAAGATTTGGAAGGTGAGACTGTTTGGGACTATAATTCAGACTAACTAATAATTTCAATAATCTTATCTATAGGTATAATATGCATATATCGCGGGGTGTAGCGCAGCTTGGTAGCGCGGCTGGTTTGGGACCAGTAGGTCGTAGGTTCGAATCCTATCACCCCGAATTTTGCGCCTGTAGCTCAGTTGGATTAGAGTACATCGCTACGAACGATGGGGTCGGAGGTTCGAGTCCTTCCAGGCGCAAGTAACTATGATAGAATTGTTAACATGGTGGGTGTAGCTCAGTTGGTTAGAGCCCTGGTT
>JABHRC010000004.1 GCA_018670435.1 Gammaproteobacteria bacterium | reverse complement strand
GTTTGATAAACTCATAATTAAGGATATTCTTCGACAACACCTCGAGCACGCTTTCTCTTATAGATGTACTAGTAAAAATTTTATTAATTTTACTTTTAGACATCTTTGAAGTGAATATCTTTTTAGGGCTAGAATTTTCTTTTATCAGAAAAGCACCATGATTCTTAAAAGAATAATAAAAATCTTTTGTAATAGGCGAATAAATAATACCTAGGATAGGACGAGATTTGGATATAAGAGATATACATATGCAAAAATTATCCCCATTATTAATATAATTATTAGTTCCATCAAGAGGGTCAATCAACCAAAAATAATCATATGATAATGTGTCATCATAATCTTCTTCAGACACTATTAATATTTCAGGGGTCAATTTTTTGAGACCATCAGTTATAATTAGACTTGATTCCATATCTACTTGAGTGACTGGAGTCGAATTAGATTTAGTAGAATATTTAATATTAGTTTTATGATACTTAATTTGAAGTTCACCTGTTATTTTGCAAATATCATGCAATGATGGCAAAATGTTCAAAAATTCTTTATGAGTTATTATCATTTGTAATCTGATTATAAATATAAAGTGAGGCTAATGCACGAGAATCAATATTATTACTTTCCAGCAATAGATTGCTTAAATTATTTTTATTATATTTTATTACCTCAAGATCTTCAGGCTCATCACCATTAAGTTTAGAAGGGACTAAGTTTTCAGCAAGAACAATGTATGTCTTATGATCCATATAACCAGGAGCTAAATTCAGAGAAAATATCTGTCTGATTTTATTTGCCTTATACCCAATTTCTTCTTGAAGCTCGCGATTAGCAGCAACCAGTATAGACTCTCCATCGTCAATCTTTCCCTTTGGGAAAGTAAGCGAATAATTATTAATTGCAGCTGCATATTCCCTAATAAATAAAAAATTGTCACCTAATATAGGTATAATCATCACAGCACCACTACCAGTACCCGATATTACTTCATATTCTCTGATAGCTTGATTATCAAACTCTATATCTAGTTTATTTATCTTAAATAGCTTAGTGGTGATAATTGTTGATTTATTTTTTATGATAGGCATTATGAGAAATGTGCTTATGTTTGCTCAAATAATGATACAGTAATTATTATGGAATTGAAAGATAACAAATATTTCCTAATAGACCTTGATGGGGTCATATTAGATACAAAATACGATAATTATTTTTGGCAAGAATATGTCCCTAAAATTTATGCAAAATTAAATGGTATACCGATTGCAGATGCGATAAATGTCACACATACTCTATTTAATTATAAAAAAAAGACGAAAGACTGGTATGACATTATGTATTGGAGCAATATGCTTGGAATAGACATAGCTAAAGAAAAAGAAAGAAAAGATAACATGGATAAAATATCACTTAATGAGGGTTCGCTAGAAATTCTTGAATTACTTAAACGTCAAGGTAAAAAAGTTTTTTTAATAACTAATGCTCACCGGAATACACTAAATATTAAATTGAAAAGATTTGATATTTCTAAGCACTTTGATGAAATGATATGTTCACATGAATTAGGATACATTAAAGAAGACATACAATTCTGGCATATTCTTAGAGTTAAATTAAAATTAAATTATAAATATTCAGTACTAGTTGAGGACACTTTTGATAATATCAACTCAGCTTATCATGCAGGCCTTAAGAACTTTGTATACATTTCACAAAAGAAGAATTTTAATAATCCTATTTCGCCATTAGTATTAAGTTCATTTGACAAACTTTCCTCTAGCATTTAAGTAAGATATTTTCTCAAATTCTATCGTGTCAGGAAATATCTCATTAAGATAAATATTTTTATTATGATAACTATATTTTGATATTCTATGTATCATATTATGAACTTTTCTATACATAGTATCTTTCTTTTTGAACCGTTTGGTATTCAATATATAAGTGCCGAGAGATCTCTCTCCTAATATTTTTAAAAATCTCTCTTTCCCAGAAATATGTTTAATTAGCATGAAGGTATATGCTTGAATTTCTGGGTAATAGTTCGTAGATAATATTACTTTTCTATAAACACCAAAACCTTTAATGTTATATGGGAGATTATTTCTTATAGATTTATTAAAAAATTTACATTCTTGCTGTAAAACATTAACAGAAAAACCATGATTCTTTTTAGACATTAGTCTATTGGTTAATGAGTTCTGATCTATTATACTAAGCTTGGTTTTTACACTTAAACCAGATAGTTTTTTTTCATTTTTCCATTTAGCTAAATAGTGATTTGACATATTTTATAGTTGAATCGTATCTGTCGAGTCCTTTCCCCATCTTTTAATAAGTTTATTTTTATTTTTTTTATCAATCTTGTCTATATAATTCATTGAGTCTCTCACAAGGTCATAATTATGCAATGCATCTTCTGGTGTTGCTAGCTTAAAATTATGATTAGCTCCTGACTGTTTATAGCCTAAATAATCACCAGAGCCTCTGAGCTTAAGATCTTCTTCTGCAATGTTAAACCCGCTAGAGTATAAAGTTAAAGCTTTTAACCTTTCTAGGGCCTGATTACTTGTATCGTTTTTGCATACCAGATAACAAAAACTTTGCTTACTACTTCTTCCAACTCTCCCTCTGAGCTGATGAAGCTGTGATAAACCAAACCTGTCTGGGTCCTCTATAACAATGCATGTGGCATTAGCAACATCCACGCCAACCTCTATCATCGTAGTGCATACGAGTATTTGTATTTTTCCAGAGATAAAGTTTTCCATAACTTTACTATTGTCTTTAGAATTTGCTCTTCCATGCAACATGCCTATTGATGTTGTTACAAACCTATTTGATAATTTCTCATAAATTCCATTAACGTACTCACTTTCTATTGATTCTGTATAATCAATACATGAACAGACCCAATATACTTGTCCATTTTTATCAAGAATTTTTGAAATATCATCATAGAGGATCGATCGATCATCATGATTAATTATATGAGTTTTAATAATTTTTCTATTCTTTGGAGATTCATTTATAACCGTATAATCTAAACCTTCATATAAGACTAATGACAAAGACCTTGGAATTGGTGTAGCAGATAAATATAGTTCGTGAGGAGTATAAATGTTCTCAGATGATTTCTTGGTTAGAGATAATCTCTGGTTAATGCCAAACTTATGCTGCTCATCAACGATGATGAGACCAAGTTTTAAAAAATTGACATTTTCTTGAATTAAAGAATGAGTCCCAATTAATATATCAGTCTTACCAGACAAAGTAGATTCAATAATCCTAGATTTCTCACATGAAGATAAATTATTTTTTAAACATTCTATTGTGACCGGATGTCCAGAAAACATTTTCTTAAAAGTGACGGTATGTTGATCAGCCAGAATTTCTGTTGGAACTAATAGAGCCGTTTGAAGATTCGAGAGTTTAGTATAATATGCAGCTATAAGCGCAATAACAGTTTTACCAGACCCAACATCTCCCTGCACAAGTCTTTTTGTAGGATGAGGTTTTAAAAAACTATTTTTAATCTCTAATATTGCTTTTTTTTGTGATTCCGTTAGAGCAAAGGGCAAGGATGAGATAAAGCTATCAAGAGCTGAGTCGCCTATGTCAAAATTATATGACTTGTTGGTCTCATATGTTTTTTTAGCTTCTAACAATAATAGCTTATAAGCTAATAGTTCTTCTATCACAAATCTTTGTCTACCTAATTCAAAATTAATGTTAGATTCATCATAATCATTAGATGATGGGAAATGACAGAATTTTAATGCGTCTATATGATTGGGGATTTTTAAACTACCCAAAATACTATCAGAGAATATATCTGAGGTATTTCTACTGCTAATATAGTCAAATGCATATTTAATAAATGTCCTAATTTTTTTTTGTGAGACCATTTTTTTAGTTTTGTAGTATGGCACGACATTTTCAATCTCTTTTTTAGAACTGATAATTTCAACTTCAGGATGAATCATCTCTGTTATTTTTCCCTTAATACGTATTATCCCTGAAAGACGTACTTTCATATCAACCTTAAGTCCTGAATAAATAACAATTTTGTGCAAAAACCTAATTTGTATTTTAGAATCGCCAAGATCCACTGTTAATATTAAATTAGGCTTATAACTCTTGGTTTGAAATACTTTGGTGATAATCCCAATGAATAAACAACTTTCACCATTCTCGACAGTGTTTACATCAGATAACTGGGTTTTATTGATTAGGAAGGTAGGGAGAAATAATATCAGGTCACTGATTCTAGTGATGCCAATTTTACTAAGCTGTACTCGAGTTGCTGGACCAATTCCGGGCAATCCTTCTAAATTTCTATCATCTAATCTTTTTGTTATAGCCATTTAAACTAATCATCAGAAAAAACAACTGCATCCATTTCTATCTCAACATCTTTCGGCAACCTGCTAACTTCAACAGCAGCTCTTGCAGGGAATGGCTTTTCCATAAAAAATGTTTCCATGATAGCGTTAACTTTTTGAAAGTTAGATAAATCTTTAAGATAAACATTTATTTTTACAATGTCAGTAAACCTACAACCAGCTTCTTCTATAATTGCCCTGAGGTTATTAAAAACCTGAACCGCTTGCTCATTAAAATCATCGGATACTATCTCCATAGTCTTTGGAATAAGTGGTATTTGGCCAGATACATAAATAAATTGACCAGCTTTAATAGCTTGGCTATAAGGCCCTAAAGCTGCTGGTGCATTCTTTGTTGCTATGGATTGTAATTTTTTACTCATGGTTTCTTTCTAACATGTCCTGATTCTGCGAGCTTCTCCAAATAATCATGCCAGTATGGTTTATAATTTATAGATAAATCATATAAATACTCCCACGAAAAAAGTCCCGTGCTGTGACCATCGTCAAATATGATTTTAACAGCATAATTTCCTACTGGCTCAATTGCATCAATCCCTACATTTTCTTTTCCTTTTTGTAGAACAGCTTGACCAGGACCATGTCCTTTGACTTCGGCAGAAGGAGAAAAACATCTAAGATATTCTGTTGTTAAATCAGCACTTACCCCGTCTTCAAAGCTTAAGGCTACCGTGTTAGTTTTTTTGATATATCTAATTTCTGTTGGTTTTATCATAAGCTAAGTATATATTTTTATTGGTATTATTTCACTGCCTATTATGTAAGAAACTAGTCTTTACTCTCTTTTGCCCGCGGGTGTGCCTTGATGTAAATGCTTTTTAGATGTTCAAAATCTACATTAGTATATATTTGTGTTGTGCTGATATCTTCATGGCCCAAGAACTCTTGAACTGCTCTTAAGTCACCTGAAGACTCTAGCAAGTGAGTAGCACATGAATGCCTTAATGTATGTGGGCTAATTTTACAATTTAACCCTAAAGACTTACACCAGTAATCAAGTCTAATCTGAACTGATCTATTTGATAATCTATTACCGAATTTATTTAGGAAGAGTGCTTCTTCATTATCTTTTACATGCTTAGAACGCATTAAAGTCCACTTATTCAAAGCTTGAATTGCTTTCATGCCCATTGGTAAATATCTCTGCTTGCCACCTTTACCAATTACAGAAAGCATTCTATCTTTTGGGCTTACTGAATCTGCATTAAGAGATGTAATCTCACTAAGCCTCAAGCCGGAACTATACATTAACTCTATCATAGCCTTGTCGCGTATTGATGCAAAAGATGAAGAGGGAATGCTACACAACAAATCTACCTGCTCAATAGATAATATATATGGTAGTTTTTGCAATTTTTTAGGGACAATTATTTTTTTTGACGGATTAATTTTAATCATTTTTTTTCTAATCATATAATTAAAAAACGAACGGATTGATGATGTTTTTCTAGCAAGAGAAGTCGCAATCAACCCTGATCTATTTAATTTATTTATGTAGTTCTGAATATGATCGCTAGTAATTTGAGAAACCATATTAATATTTATGACTTTAAGGTATGTAATAAATTTAATTAAATCAAGACTATAGTTCTTTAATGTTGCACTGCTATATTGTTTCTCATATTTAAGATAAACAAGAAAATCTTGAACTTTATCAGCAATGTCAGTCATTCCAAATGCCATCATATTCAAATACACTTGGTCCACAAAGTATTAATTCTGGCTCGCCGAGACTATTCGATGCATTATGTTCTACATACAGTTCGCCGCCTTCCTGTCTAATTTTTACGCCATTAATATTTTTTAATCCATACTGTGGTAAAGAAATATAACGTAGTACAAATGCTCCTGTTGCAGTTGCCCCACTACCACAAGACTTTGTCCATCCAGCCCCTCTTTCATTTACACGCAATTCTAAAACAGTTTTTGATTCTTCTAAAAATTCATCTAAATTTAAAATAAAAGATATGTTGACACCTTCTTCATATAGTGAATTAAGGCAATTAGAAATTTTATCTTTATAGATAAATGAGTCTTCAGAAAAAACAATACAGTGCGGGTTTCCAACAGATAAATATGCATACAAGAAAGACCAAGAGGATTCATCATCATTTACCGTTACTTTATAAAAAAAATTATCTCTCGTAATTTTATTGCATGATCCTGAGGCAGGAATATCCTTGATAAAGGTTGCATAGCCCATATTGACTTGTATCTTGTTTTGACTAATATAAGTTGCAAGATAAGGAATAAGGTTGACGTATATTGTGCATGATATGAAACGATACTCTCTATTAAGAAACAACATTATTGCCCTCAAACCATTTCCACATTGCTCAGCAGATGAGCCATCTTGATTAAATATTTTACAACCAATATGATTCTTGTCTTTAACGTCCAATATTAAAAGTTGATCACATCCTATTGTTTTACGAGCACAAATGCTCTTTATCTGTGTATTACTGAATTGATAATCTAAAACTGTATTATCAATGATAATGAAATCATTTCCCTGACTATTCATTTTTGTAAAAGGGACTTGCATCGTATTTTCTCAATTGCTATTTATAAATGTTTGATCTCATTTTCCAAAATTTGGTCTATTGAGTCCCTTTCTCTAATTTTTTTTATGGTAACACCATCTTTTTCTATAAGATACTCAGCAGATTTTGATCTAGTATTGTAATTTGAGGAGAGCGTAAAACCATACGCGCCTACGCTCTCAACAGCTATGTAATCACCCCTTGTGACGGATAGATGTCTATTTTTTCCTAAAAAATCTGCCGTCTCGCATACAGGGCCAACCACGTCACAAAGCACTTTGCCGTCATTATTGCGCTTAACTTCTTTAATTTGGTGATAAGCATCATATAAAGGCGGCCTCAAAAGATCATTCATGCCTGCGTCTACTATAATAAATTCTTTTGATGTCGTTTTTTTTGTATTGAGTACTTTTGATATCAATAGTCCTGCCTCTCCTACGATAGAGCGTCCAGGCTCTATCAAAATGGTGACATCATAAGGTTGAAGTAATTTTATTATAGACGAAATAAACGTATTTTTATCAGGCTTTATCTCATTATGATATTTAATTCCTAACCCTCCTCCGATATCAATGTGGCTCAATATTATATTATTTTTTTGTAACGTTTTTACAATAGATACTATTTTTAAGACTGATTCCTCAAAAGGTTTAACATCGGTAATTTGAGAGCCAATATGAAAATCTATACCTATTATATTAACGCCATTCATGTTCGATGCTTTCTGATATATTTCTAAAATTTCAGACTGATCAATCCCAAATTTGTTGTCCTTCATACCAGTAGTAATGTATGGATGAGTGTCTACATCTATTGCTGGATTAATTCGTATTGAAATATTTGCCTTCTTACCCTCATCTAGAGCTATAGAATTAATTGTGTCAAGTTCATCATGAGATTCAACATTAAAACACATAATATCCTGAGATAGTGCAAACCTAATTTCTTCTTCAGTTTTCCCTACACCGGAAAATACAGTTTTTCTAGGATCCCCTCCAGCCTTAATAACTCGTGATAACTCTCCACCAGAAACAATATCAAAGCCAGATCCTAGTTTCGACAATAAAGATAAAACTGTTAGATTAGAATTAGCTTTTACTGAGTAACAAATTAAATGTTGATTGTTACCAAAACTTTTTTGATATGCTAAAAAATTGTTTGAGATGATTGTTTCAGAATATAAGTAAAAAGGTGTTTGGCTTGTTGAAGCTAAGTCTAATATATTTATGTTATCAAAGAATAATATATCATCACTATATCTTGTGCTCATTTGCTAGCCTCAATAACTATTATCTGTTGTCTCTTGTTGTTCTATGGGGCTATCTAATTTTTCTTGGGGTACAGTCAAAGGTCCCTTGTTGCCACATGCTGATATAATAACTAATAAAGGAATAGCTAGCATGTGTAAAAGTATCTTGCTATGAACGTAGTTAATTTTCTCTAACATATGATACATTATAGTCATAATAATGGATTGCTACTAGGCTGATGATGAATTTATATAAGAACGATATTATAACAGTTGGGGATGAAAAGGATTCTAATTTAAATATTCTATGGTTTCATGGATATGGTTCGAATAATTGGTCCTTTGAGCCAATGATGAAGTCTATTAATATGATGATAGATGAAAGAGCATATATTGTTATGCCCAATGCGCCAAACATAGAGGGTAAAAATTCTTGGTACCCTTTGCCAAAAAGAGATGAGCAAGGTAATCTACAAGAAGACTACAATGGGCTTAAAACATCCATAGAAACCATTGATAGCCTTATTTCGTCATTATCATTAAATAAAGAAAAAAAATTTATAATTGGAGGTTTTTCACAAGGAGCTGCTCTATCCCTAAGCTTGCTGTTTAAGTCAAAATATAAAATTGATGGGTGCATTGCTCTCTCTGGATATATGCCATGTGCGCTGGATTTTGATCAAGAAAATTTAGCTGGGGATAAAGTGTTTATAGCTCATGGCTTTGAAGATAAAGCAATTAGCTATCAGGACTATGAAAAAACACTTAATTTTTTAGAAACCAAAACAGCTATGATTACAAAGCACACAGGTGAATTCGGTCATACAATTACTCAAGAAGTGAGCAATAAATTAGTTGAATGGATTCGAACAATCTAATGAGCTCTTCGAAAAGAGGTCATTAATATTGGTTAATCTCTGTGTCTTTGAGCTGCTGCCATTGCTGTTTCACTACCATACTTCTCATTAATCTTTTCTACAGTTTCAAAATGATCTGCTCTTCTATGAGTTAGGCAATTACCAGTCTTGTCAACGCCCCAAAGCGCATATGCAATGAATGGCTTCAGATGATCAGGTGTTTGATCAAAATGAGGAATACCAAATCTAATAAGTAAGTTATTACGATCCGCCCCACTATCTTTCTGCTCTTTTATTATACGCTGAACTTCAACCTGTAGGTCTTTTACGTCTTCTCCATTCCAAGTGCCAACGACACTTCCGTCTGGCAATATTATATCATCGCCTTGTGGTATTGGGTGTTCTGCCATGATTGATTCTCCTTAATATCTTTATCTATTTATTATAGAGCAAAATATTTATTCTACTATAGTCTAAGTATAAATAATTTAAGATTAGCTTACTTATTACAGGGGAATTTAGAAATAAAAGCATTTCTTAGCGCAAGTCCAACTAGAGGTGCGCTTTTATACTTCATATAGAATCTATTATTATCTTGTATTTCTTGGCCAATAATCTTATTTAGCTGTTTTAAAGACAAGGTAAGGTCTCTAGGCTTACAAAAAATCTCAATTGAATGTTTTTGAAAAACATGTTCATTTGCCCATTCAAGCCCGTTCTCAAGACCATATATGTATAGCTCATAAGCGTTAGGATCATTGTTATTATTATAGTCTTCTATTGTTGGTATCGCTGAAAAGACACTATTGCTACAAAGCAATAATGCTAAAAATAATTTATTTGTTCTCATTTAACGGACTCATGTTTTTTTAGCCTCGCTAGTATGGCATTAGCTTGTTTTGTAACAGACGAGGGTGATGTCTCTCCAATCCCAGTCCTTGACTTAATACATATCATCGGATCAAGAGCCTTATAAATATCTTTAGAAATTAGCGGTGAAAAATTTTTCAACTGATCAATGCTTAAATCAGTTAATTCTAAGTTATTTTTCTCACAATATTTGACAATGTCACCCACTACATGATGCGACAGTCTGAATGGCATTCCCTTTTTGGATAAATATTCAGCTAGATCTGTGGCTGTAGAAAAAAAACTGGCTGCCACTTCTTTGCCTTTTGCTTTATTGAGCTTCATTGTAGAAATTAATCTTGGCAACAGGCTTAAACAGCTCATTGTTATATCTATAGACTCCAATATTAAAGTTTTATCCTCTTGCATATCTCTGTTATATGTCAGCGGCAACCCCTTCATAAGTGTCAATAAACCAATTAATGATCCATACACAGAGCCAGCCTTCCCTCTGATAAGTTCTGGTACATCTGGGTTTTTCTTTTGGGGCATAATTGAAGAGCCAGTACAAAAACTTTCATCTAACTCCACTAGACCAAACTGTGGATTCATCCATAAAACAAGTTCTTCTGAAATTCTCGATAAATGCATCATAATCATGCTATTTGTATAAGCAAAATCACAAACATAATCTCTATCACTAACTGCATCCATAGAGTTTGTTGTAATGCCTTTAAACCCTAATTCTTTGGCAACCATTTTTCTATCAATTTTCAAGGAGGTACCTGAAAGAGCTGCTGAGCCTAATGGCATTTCATTTAAGATGTTTCTAGTATTTAGCAGCCTTTTTTCATCCCTGAACAACATCTCATTCCACGCAAGCAAATGGTGACCGAACGTAACTGGTTGGGCAACCTGCATATGTGTAAAGCCAGGAAATAAATCAGATGCATATTTTTTAGCCATGATTGCTAAAACATTTTGCGTCTCTCTAATCTTGTCAACATATAAGTCTATAAAATCTCTAAGATATAATCTCAGGTCAGTAGTTACTAGATCATTTCTAGATCTTCCTAGGTGTATTTTTTTTCCTAAGTCACCAATTAATGCAACCAAAGCATTCTCTATGTTCATATGAACATCTTCATATTCAATAGACCATGGTAGTTTATCTGACTCAGCTAATTTTTTAACAGATTTTAAGCCTTTAATTATAGTTTTTGCCTCTGATGTCTTGATATGACCACAGACTGACAGCATCTGGACATGAGCAATAGTCACACGAATATCAACCTCATATAATACGATATCAATGCTAAGGCTTTGACTAAAGTCTAAAACTTCCAAATCTATTTGCTTTGTGAATCTACTAGACCAAGTTACATTTTTCATTATATTGATTAATTTTTAATTACATTATTTATCAGTAAGTATAGTATAAATAAAAACAAAAAATTATAAATATGAAAAATATAATAAGAATAGCTACAAGAAATAGCCCGTTGGCCCTAGAACAAGCAAAGATGGTAAGCACTATGCTATCAAAGGAAAACGAGGTAAAAATAATCTCAATGACATCGAGTGGTGACAAGGTAACTCCAAAAGAATTTAAAATCCATGGGGGTAAGGGCTTATTTCTTAAAGAACTAGAAGAGTCATTGCTGCACGGAGATACTGATATTGCTGTTCATTCATTAAAAGATGTACCAGCAGATTTAGAAAAAAGATTTTCTATAATGACTGTCTCAACACGAGAGAATCCATGTGACGCATTTATATCTAAGAAATATAAGAGACTAAAAGACCTCCCAAGAGATGCAAAAATAGGAACGTCAAGTCCAAGAAGAATTGCTATGCTAAAAAATATTTCAAACGATTTTAGAATAATTGAGATCAGAGGTAACATTCAAACAAGGTTAAGGAAGATGGGCGAACAAAATATTGATGGGATAATTTTAGCTGCAGCTGGTCTTCATAGAATGAAATTAGAAAAATATATTGCTGAATATATTCCAGCAGATAGTTTTATTCCTTCAGCAGGGCAAGGAATTATATGCATAGAATATCTTAAGAAAAATATTAAAATACAAAAGTTGTTAAATAAATATAACATCGTAGAGGTTGAGAAATGTGCAAACGAGGAAAGGAGTTTTGTCAGAGAAATTGGGGGAGACTGTATGTCTCCAATAGGAGCACATGCAACAATAAAAAACAATAAAATGAAAATAGATGCTTATGTTTCAGAATTGAGTGGAGACAAGCATATTAGAAGTTCTTATGTTGTAGATATGAAAAAGAGTATAGGGCATGCAGGAGCTTATATGGCAAAGATATTTATTAAACAAGGTGCTAAGAAGCTACTAAGGATTAAAAAAAAATGAACCTAATAGTTTTGTCAGAAATGTCTATATATGAAGAATTACAAAGACACTGTAAGATAGAGAAAATAAGTATACAAAGAGAAATTGCAGTACATATATTGCCACTTGAATATGACGTAAGGAAAGTTAAAAATTTTTTAAATGAAAAAGCAAGCATAATATTCCAAAGTAAGAATGCAGTTGCGCATTCAATCAAGGTTCATAGACAAATTAAAAATATCACGTCAGGAATAGTATATTGTATGGGGAAATATAGTGCACAGAAGGCAAAAGAGGCCTTGTTGGTTGAACCAAAATATCCCAAGAATAACTATTCCAGTGAGAAAATCTTGGGCATGATGTTGAAAGACTTAAAGAGAGAGTCTAGAGTGTTAATTATTAAAGGGAAAGATGGCAGAAATTATATAGGAGATGAAATAAGCAAAAGAGGATTTAAGACCGAAGTTATAAATGTATATTGTAGAAAAGCAGTATCTCTAGAATCGCTTGAAAATAAACTAATAAAATCTGCTAATAATTTCTTTATTGTTTCTAGTAAAGCTGCGTTGATAAATCTTGT
>JABHRC010000005.1 GCA_018670435.1 Gammaproteobacteria bacterium | reverse complement strand
CACTTAGAGAAACTAAAGAATGATTAATACTACTGAAGAAATACTTAAATCGCTCAAGAAAGGTAAAATGGTTATTATCATGGATGATGAAAATCGTGAGAATGAAGGTGATCTAGTAATGGCTGCTGAGTTTGTTAAAGCCAAAGATATTAATTTTATGGCGTCTATGGGCCGTGGTCTAATTTGCTTAACTTTAACAAGTGCTAAATGCAAGAAATTGGGTTTGCCACTTATTAAAAAAACAGGAGAAACATCTAAAGAAACTAATTTCACAGTATCCATAGAGGCTGCAAAAGGTGTAACTACTGGTATATCTGCAGCAGATAGAGCTAAAACTATTCAAACTGCAGTTAATAAAAAATCTAAAGCTAGTGATTTAGTTCAGCCTGGTCATATATTCCCACTTATGGCAAAAGATGGTGGTGTTCTTGTAAGAGCTGGTCATACAGAAGCTGGATGCGATCTAGCTAAATTAGCTGGACTAGAACCTTCTTCGGTCATTGTAGAAATCTTAAATGATGATGGAACAATGGCTAGAAAAAAAGACTTATTAACATTTGCGAAAAAGCATAAATTAAAGATAGGGACAATCGAAGATTTAATTAAATATAAAATATCTAATGAAAAAACTATTGTTAGAATACGCGAAGAAATTATTAAAACTGAATATGGACAATTCACTGCAGTTTTCTATGAGGATACATTAACTACGATGACTCACTTTGCTTTAATTAAAAATAAAATAATTCCTGATGAACCTACAACTGTTAGAGTTCATGTCCAGAATATTTTGACAGATACTGTTAAGTCTACTAATTTCTCAACATGGCCAATTGATAGTGCGCTAAAAAAAATATCCAAGTCTAAACAAGGAGTTGTGGTATTCATTACTGAAAATCTTACAAGCAATCAGATCAATAATTTAAAATTATCTAAGTCAACAGTTACAAAAAATAAAGCTAAATTTGATGATTTTCGAACAGTAGGTATAGGTGCTCAAATATTAAGTGATATTGGTGTAAAAGATATGATATTGTTAAGCAGTCCTATAATTTATCATGGTATAAATGCTTTTGGGCTTAATGTAATTAAGTATGTGACTAAGTGAATGAAGAATACAAATAAGAAGACGTCTGAGCTATATGAGCATCCAGAGGTTAAATATAAAAATAGTTATTTAGAGCTTTTAAAGTTAGTAAATAAAAATACAATTATTGTTTCAACATCATACCATAGATATATTACAGGAAGCATGGCAACAGATTTCATAGAATCCTCTGGCATAAATTTATCTGAAATTGGCTTCATTGAAGCACCAGGAGCTTTTGAATTACCATTGATAATTAAAGTAATTTTAGATAAATACAAACCAGAAGTGATTCTAGCATTAGGGTGCATCATAAAAGGTGACACTAATCATGACGACTATTTATCATCATCAGTAATTAATGGGTTAAGAAATCTTAATCTTGAATTTGAAAAGCCAGTGATAAATGGAGTATTGACAACTAATACAGAGCAACAAGCTATTGATAGAGCTGGGCATAAGTATAAGAAAGGTTCGGAATATGCAAAGACTAGACAGGATTTGTTGAATATTCTCAAAACAATAAAAAAATAATGATCATTGTGAACTCTAAACATAGAAGTATAGCAAGAGAAAATATACTGAAAGTTTTGTATCAACAAGACTTGAATGAATATAAATTTTCAGAAATTCTTAAGACATTCGTTGAGAAAAGGCAATTTGACAAAGAATATTTTGAAAGCATAATACTTTTGATAGAGCAAAACGATGATGAAATTCTTAATTTTATAGAAAAAAATACAGATCTAAAAATTCAGTCTCTTATTCCAATTGACAGATCAATTTTAAAATTATCTGTATGTGAGTTTATGTATAGAAGTGATGTGCCAAAAAAAGTCATTCTCAATGAGAGTATAAATATTGCTAAAAAATATTCAACGGACGAATCATATAAATTCATCAACAATATTCTTGATCAACTACTTAAGTGCTTTGACAAAAATGATTAGAACTGAAGAAGATGTTATTAATTATATCAAATCTAATATTAAAACAACTTCCTCTAATGTTGTTAAAAGTATAGGTGATGATTGTGCAACTATTAAAGTTGCTAAGAATAAGTATTTAGTCATTACAACTGATACGTCATTGTTAGGTCCTCATTTCTCAAAAGATTATAGTCCTTATGAGATTGGATATAAGTGTTTAGCTACTAATTTGAGTGACATTGCTGCAATGGGTTGCGATCCTAAGTATATATTTATGGCTTTAACAATACCCAAGTTAGAATCTAATTGGATTAAATCTTTTTACAAGGGCATCAAAAAACTAACAGAAATATATAATATTGCACTGATTGGAGGTGACACAAACCGTGGACCATTAAGCGTTTCTATTCAAGTCATAGGAGAAAATAAACACAATATCTTATACCGTGATGGTGCGAAAATTGATGATGATATATATATCACTGGTAAATTAGGATGCGCTAGAGCAGCATTAATGATTACTGGTGTCAAAAAATATAAGAAAGAGTTTGGATTACTTAAAAAATACCTACATTTACCTGAACCCAGGATTGATATAGGTATTAATATTTCTAAATTTGCAACTAGTTGTATAGATGTATCTGATGGAATTGCAAAGGATCTATATAACATAACTAAAAGCAGCAAGTGTGGCGCAGATATTTTTATTGATAAGATTCCAACTCACAAGTTACTTAAGAAAATTATACCGTCAAAACTCTTCTATGAGGTGCTTATTGGAGGAGGAGAAGACTACGAACTTTGTTTTACTGCAAATAAGAAAGATGCAAAAAAAATAGCTCTAATATCAAAAAAATACTCTTTACCTATCACCAAAATTGGGTTGATAACAAGAAATAAACTGAGATATTTTGATAATAATAAAAAAGTAGATATATGTTTAAAAGGGTTTGATCATTTCTCTGAATAAAATACTTATGATTTATAACCGAGTTTTTCCAAATATGTTATGAGAGTTATAAGCGGTAATCCAATTACAGATGTTGGGTCCTCACCAGTTGCTTTTTCAATCAAACTTATTGCTAAACCTTCAATACGTATACTAGCAGCACAATTAAGCATATCTTCCTTATCGATATAATTATTTATAGTATTTTTAGATATTTTTCTCATTTTTATACTATAATTAACCACTGAAGATAACTTTTTCATTGTATTGGTATCTATTACACAAATCCCTGTTTTAAATATTACTTTTTTACCAGAAATAAGATTAAGTTGTTTGCGTGCGTTTTTTTTAGTTAAAGGTTTGCCTAGTATTTTATCATCAACTACAGCAATTTCATCTGATCCGATTACTATCGAGTTTTTCCTTAACACTGCTATTTTCATAGCTTTTTCAATCGATAATCTTTTTACAAATTTATTGACCGATTCATTCTTATTTCTTGATTCATCTATATCTGGAGAAATAGCTATAAAATTTAACTTTATCTGTTTTAAAAGCTTTTTTCGATGGATAGAACTAGATGCCAGTATTATTTTTCTCATATGATATAAACTATATAGTAGATTTTAGACATAATGATATTATCAGAAAGACGCTTAATATTAAATTATATATGTCATTTTAATAAAAAAGTAAGCAAAAAGTTCAGATATAAATTGCTTGCCAAGGATTTATTGCTTAGAATAGCGTATATTTTATAATAATTAGATGGTACAAACTCATGGCAGTTCAAAAAAGTAGAAAATCTAAATCTAAAAAAGGTATGAGAAGATCTCATCATGGTTTATCTGGGGCTTCTATGTCTGTGGATAAAACTACTGGTGTTAGACACTTAAGACATCATGTTGCTAAAGATGGTTATTATATGGGCAAGGAAGTTATTGCACCCAAAGTGAAGAAAGAAAAGCAAGAAGAGTCGCAAACTTCATAAAATCTTAGTAAACTAACGATAATGCATCAAAAAATTACCATAGCGTTAGACATGATGAGTGGAGATCATGGCTTATCCGCATCTGTGCCAGGTGCAATCAAATCATTAGAAGATCATGACGACTTATTTCTGATACTTATTGGCGATGAAAGTTTAATTTTGCCATTAATACCAAACAACTTGAAAAGTACTGAAAATACTAGATATATCATAAACCATACAACTGAGCACATTGCTATGGATGATGAAATAATCACAGCAATTAGATCAAAAAAGAAATCATCCATGAGGCTTGGAATTAATGCTGTTAAGAACAAAGATGCTGATGCATGTGTGAGTGCCGGGAATACAGGTGCTTTGATGGCTTTATCAAAGATTATATTGAAGATGATCCCCGGTATTGATAGACCAGCTATATGTGGCTCTTTGCCTACAAAAAAAGGACAATGTCATATATTAGATCTAGGTGCAAATGTTGAATGCAGTGCAGAGCATTTGTATCAATTCTCAATACTAGGGTCTGCTCTTGTACAGTCTCTAGAGCTTAGTGCTAAACCAATAATAGGATTATTAAATGTAGGTTCTGAAGAATTCAAAGGCAATGATACAATAAAAAATGCAGGACAATTGATTCAGAAATCAAAATTAAACTATGCTGGATTTATTGAGGGTGACGAAATGTTTAATGGTAACTTTGATGTGATTGTTTCCGATGGATTCGCTGGAAATATTGCACTGAAAAGTATTGAAGGTGTAGCAAAATTAATTAGTCACTTCATAAGAACAGAGTTCAATAAATCATTGTTAACTAGAATTTCTGCATTAATTAGTTATCCAGTAATGAAAGCTGTCAAAAGTAAAGTAGATCCAAGGAAATATAATGGTGCGAGTCTTCTAGGTCTTCAAGGTGTTGTTGTTAAAAGTCATGGGGGAGCGGATTCTTATGCATTTAGTCAAGCTATAAACACAGCATACTATGAAGTTAAAAACCAAATACTTGATAAAATTGAATCATTAGTTCACTCTGAAGGTTCTCATGAGTAATTTACATTCAAAGATAATTGGTTGCGGAAGCTATCTACCTGAAAAAATATTAACTAATTACGATATTGAAAAGATAGTCGATACTTCACATGATTGGATCTTTGAGAGAACTGGGATTGTGCAAAGACATATTGCATCAGAAAACGAATCATCTGTAGACATGGCATTACATGCATCTTTAAAAGCATTATCTATGGCAGAGTTATCAGCTAATGAGATAGATATGATTATTGTAGCAACAGCAACTCCAGAGAGAAAGTTTCCAAGCACAGCTGTATTACTCCAGAATAGATTAAAGATCCAGCAAGGATTTGCCTTTGATATAAATGCTGCCTGCACAGGATTCGTTTATGCTCTTGATGTTGCACATAAGTATATTCAGAATAAAGCCGCCAAAAACATCCTTGTAGTTGGAACTGAAAAAATGAGCTCTTTACTGGACTGTACAGATAGGAATACATGTGTGTTGTTTGGTGATGGAGCAGGGGCAATTATATTGTCAGAGTCTAATAATCCCGGAATATTATCAACTACTATAGGATCCGATGGATCATATAAAGATTTACTAACAGTCGATATTGATTCTGAATTTATAAAAATGAAGGGTAACGATGTATTTAAAATAGCCGTAAAAACTATGGGCAAACTAGCAGTTTCAACGCTCCAAAAAAATAATATAACTATTAATGAGATTGACTGGCTAATCCCACACCAGGCTAATAGCCGAATTATAAATGCAATTGCTAAAAAAATATCTTTATCAAACGAAAAAGTAATATTAACAGTCGATAAACATGGAAATACATCTGCAGCATCCATTCCATTAGCTTTAGATGATGCGTATCATAATGGTTCCTTACAAGAAGGTGATCTAATTATGTTTGAGGCATTTGGAGCTGGATTCACATGGGGCTCGGCTTTATTAAAGTTTTAAAATGAAAGAACCTTTAGATTCATGTACAAAATGTCATAGGATCTCCAAGAATCTTTTGGATCTAAAAAATATTTATACTGACTATCATAACAAACCTGTTCAAGGAGTTGGTTCAAAAGACTCCAGTATCTGTATAGTTGGTTTAGCTCCGGGTTTACATGGAGCAAATAAAACAGGTATTGTTTTTAATGGAGATTTCTCTGGCAATATACTAAGTTACTGTCTTAAATCTGTTGGATTTATAGATCCATTAGAAAAAGATTATCCATATATTACTAATTCAGTTAAATGTTATCCACCAAATAACAAACCATACATTTCTGAAGTAGATAATTGCTCAAGGTTTTTAAAAAAGGAAATATTCAATATGAGTAAATTAAGAGTAATTATAGCACTTGGAAAGTTATCACATCTTGCTGTTTTAAAAATATATAAACTAATCCCATCAAAGTATATTTTTCAGCATGGAAAAATACATAAACTTTTAAACAATATAATATTAATTGACTCATATCATTGTAGTAAACTTAATATAAATACAAAAAGAGTTACAATTCAAATGTTAAATAATATTTTATTCAAAGCAAAACAGTACAAGTATAAACATGATTGATTCGATAATTTTAAATTTAACTAACAGGCCAGGAATATATAAGTTTTTAAATAAGAATTCTAAGATTTTATATATTGGCAAAGCTTTAAATTTAAAAAAAAGAGTTTCTTCATACTTTAATAAGTCTAGCGATAGTATTAAAACTAGAAAACTCGTTGAGCATATTACTAATATTGAAGTAATAATAACTGAAAATGAAGAAGAAGCTTTAATATTAGAAAATACACTGATCAAGAAGCATAAACCAAAATATAATATCCTCCTAAGAGATGATAAGTCATATCCATATATTTATATAGATACAACTCACAACTTCCCATCTATAAAATTTTTCAGGGGACAAAAAGATATGTCAAACGGTATTTTTTTTGGTCCTTATACTCAAGTTATGCATGTAAGATATATGTTAAATCTCACTCAGAAAATTTTTAAAATAAGGGCATGCGAAGATTCTTATTTTAATAATAGAAAGAAACCATGTCTTCAACATCAAATTAACCGATGCGATGCACCTTGTGTAAATTTAGTAAGCAAGGATGATTATAGTATTTCTGTATCTAATACTATTCTTTTTTTGCAAGGAAAAAATGAATCACTCCTGAGTGGGTATAACAAAAAAATGGAAGACTATTCATCAAGACAAGAATTCGAAGATGCATCTATTATGCGAGATAAAATTTCAATGATTAGGAGCTTGACTAAGTCTAAAAATATCATTAACAATCAGAAAGAACTAGATATTATCACTCTAAGCAGTGCTGGTGAAATTTATTGCATTGATGTATTTCTTGTTAGAGATGGTGTAAACCTGGGTAATAAGAAATTCGAATTCAAAAACATCGATGACTCTCGCCAGGTACTTTTGACCTCTTTTTTTAAGCAATATTATCTTACTCATCTTCCTCCAGATAAAATCATCATACCATTTAAACTAGAAGACTCTAGTTTACTAACAAATGTATTATCTAAAAAATACAATAAATCAATTAAGCTAATCCATGCCATCAGAAAACCATATTCTGTATGGTCAAGAATATGTCAAACCAACACAGATGATCGTTTGAAATTGATATTAAATGCTAGAGCAAAAGATGATTTATTTGCCTCATTAAATATTGATCTTAATAAAGTATCTATTATTGAAAATATAATTTGTTTTGATGTAAGTCACCTTAGCGGTTCTAGCACTGTAGGTTCATGTGTGTGGTTTACCAGAGAGGGTCCACAGAAGAATCTTTATAGGAGATATAATGTCATAGATGTTAAGAAATCTGATGACTATGGAGCAATGAAATTTATTTTATATAAACGCTTAAAAAAACTTAAAGAAGAAAATAATCTACCAGAACTTATTGTCGTTGATGGAGGAAAAGGGCAAATTACACAGGCTCAGATGGTATTAAGGGAATTAGAAATATTTGAACTTGATGTCTTGGGCGTGGTAAAAGGTCATAAGCGCAAAACAGATAATGATAGAATATTAGATATTAACTTTAATGATATTACTATAACTTTATCTGATCATACGATTAAAGTAATACAGCAAATAAGAGATGAAGCTCACAGATTTGCTATTATGGGACAAAGGAAAAAAGCAAATAGTAAACAATATAATTCTAAGCTAGACTCTATTTCAGGAATAGGTAAAATTAAAAAAATAGAATTATTAAAATATTTTGGAGGGATACAAGGTGTCATGAAGTCATCAATGGAAGATTTAACGAATGTACCAGGTATAAGTACACACTTAGCTAACATCATTTATAATCATCTACATAATAATGAAATTTAATATACCCAACTCTTTGACCTTAATACGAATATTGCTTATACCGGTAATAGTATTTTTGTTTTTATCCAATCAGGAAGGCTATAGATTTATTATATTCTCCCTTTTTCTTTTAGCAACGATAACAGATTATCTTGATGGTTTTTTTGCACGATATATGAAGCAAGCAACTAATTTTGGAGCATTTCTAGACCCTGTTGCAGATAAGCTTCTAGTGATAATTACTTTAATTCTCTTAATCACTGAAAATCAAGATATTTTTTTTCTTGTACCAGTTCTAATTATTGTTACACGTGAGTTTCTGGTTATAGCGATTAGACAGAGGTTAGCTGAAGTCGGGGATAGTATAAAGTTGAGTGTACTATTGATATCAAAGGTTAAGACAGCTATTCAGTTAATATCTTTATTATTTTTATTATTTAAATTTCCAATTTTTGGAATAGATATTTATCAGTTAGGCATACATTTATTGCAAATTGCATCTTTATTGACGTTGATATCTTTTTTTTATTATGTTAAAAAGTCTTGGAATGTTATCATTAAGTAAGTCAAATATATTAATTTAAGCGAGAATAGCTCAGTTGATAGAGCGCAACCTTGCCAAGGTTGAGGTCGCGGGTTTGAGCCCCGTTTCTCGCTCCATAATAATGGCTAAGTGGCAGAGTGGTCATGCAGCGGCCTGCAAAGCCGTCAACGCCGGTTCGATTCCGACCTTAGCCTTCATGCAAGTGATCAACTTATAATTAATCATATTTTTTATAATAGAGATCACCATCTAGTTATTAATTATTCTCTCTCAATATCTTCTTCGACGCATTTGACTCCATACTGAACTTCTAGGATATGACAATCTTTGTCAGAGGAGTTAATTGCTTTATGCCATGTCTTGGTTGGGATCAAATATCCTTTACTTAATGCTGACAGATTTATGATTTCTTCTATACCATTCTTTTTTATTATTAAATGACACTTTCCATCCAATAGATACCAATGTTCAGATCGTAAAAAATGCCTTTGCATACTCAATGATTTCCCCGACAGAATAACTAATTCTTTTACCTTATAGTTTATTTTGTCATTCAAGACTTTGTACCATCCCCATGATCTGACTACTTTGGCATTTTTATAATCCATTATTTAATATTATCATTTAAGGCTATGATTCTTTAGTTACGATTCAAAAAAATAACATTTTAATTCTCAAGCTTTCCTTTATATGCTATCTTTAGTGGTGATTCTGGCCCGGGTGGCGGAATTGGTAGACGCAAGGGACTTAAAATCCCTCGAGGGCAACCTCGTGCCGGTTCGACTCCGGCCCTGGGCAGAATTATGAAAAAAATCGTACTTATATCATTGGCATTAATTATTACAGGTTGCGCAAAAAGTTTATTGCCCACAGGATTAATTATGCCTGAGTACAATACAGAAATTGTTTCAGATAGAAGTTATGGTCAATATCCAGAAAATTATCAAAAAATTCTTAAAGATTATCTGCAAAAAAAACTGCTTAACCATGAAGATGCGAAAGTTGAGTTTATTAACAAGCCAAGAAAATCGTCTATAAATCAAACAGGTGATACATATACAGGTTATAGATTATGTCTATCTATTAACTCAAGAAATGGCAAGTCAATTTATACTGGTTATAAGACACATTTATTTGTAATTAATAATTCAGAAGTAACTCTCCATCTATTTGATAGTGGGTTACTAAAAATTCCATTTAACCTTTGCGTAGATAGAAGTGAGTCAAATAGTATCTATTTAAATGACATACCAGATATGACAGAAGATATACCTTTGAATGAAATGGATAATATCGATCTTAATGATACGCAAGATATAACTCCTATAAATAAGAATAATATATATATATTATGTCAAGTTAATGAAACTGTTCGTACATTATATTTCAATGAATATAAGAGGAAGCTAGTTGAGTCATTGGGAGCTGAAGAAGTAGAACTTGAAGACGTTAAATTTTCTACTACTCATATTTTAGGTATGAATGGATCCGAGGAGATATTAATCAATAGAGTCTCTGGATCAATTATAATTACAGAGCTAGACTCTGATCCTATTGTGGGTAATTGTAAATTACTTGAAGATAAAAAATTCTAATTCATGCTCGACTTTTCTTGAATATCGTATGAATACAGATTATAGTTATTATTCATTTGGGGTTAAATATGAAAAGCGATATTGAAATAGCTCAAGCAGCAAAATTAGAAAAAATATCTTCGATAGCAAAAAAATTAGATATTCCAGAAGATTCTTTGGAGCCATACGGCCATTATAAAGCAAAAATATCCTTAGATTTCTTGAAATCACTAGATGATAAGAAGGATGGAAAATTAATTTTAGTTACTGCAATTAGCCCAACACCGGCTGGCGAAGGTAAGACAACTACTTCTGTGGGACTTGGTGATGCCCTTAATCAAATAGGAAAAAAAGCTCTTATCACTATCAGAGAACCTTCTTTAGGCCCGGTATTTGGAATGAAAGGAGGGGCGGCCGGAGGAGGTATGTCTCAGGTGATTCCAATGGAAGACATTAACCTTCATTTTACCGGAGATTTCAATGCTATTCAGCTAGCTAATAATCTATTATCTGCAATGTTAGACAATCATATACATCATGGCAATAAACTTAATATTGATGTTAGAAGAGTCACTTGGAAAAGAGTTTTAGATATGAATGATAGAGCTTTAAGAAAAACCGTGTGCTCTTTAGGATCAATTGGCAATGGATATCCTAGAGAAGATGGATTCGATATTGTGGTTGCATCAGAAGTCATGGCAATATTTTGTTTAGCGACATCTCTTGCAGATTTGAAAGAAAGGTTGGGGGACATAGTGATCGCTTATACAAGAGAGAGAGAACCAATTCTTGCTAAGCAAATAAATGCTCATGGTGCAATGACAGTTCTGCTTAAAGACGCAGTGATGCCAAACCTTGTTCAAACTCTTGAAAACAATCCTGCTATAATTCATGGAGGACCATTTGCTAATATTGCACATGGTTGCAACTCAGTTATTGCCACTAAAGCATCCCTTAAATTGGCGGACTATGTGGTTACGGAAGCTGGCTTTGGTGCTGATTTAGGTGCAGAGAAATTTTTAGATATAAAATGTAGAAAAGCAAATCTAACACCATCAGTTGTTGTTTTAGTAGCAACAATAAGGGCTTTAAAATATCATGGTGGTTGTCCTAAAGAGGAGTTCTCTAAAGAGGGTTGCGATTATCTAAAAAAAGGTCTTGTTAATTTAGATAGACATGTAAAAAATTTAAAAGGACATTATGGATTACCGGTAGTCGTTGGCATTAATGGTTTTGCAACAGACACCGATGCAGAAAGAAAAATATTGCAAGATAAGTCAGATGAGCTAGATGTGCCTATAGTTTCTTCAACACATCATGCAAACGGCGGAGATGGCGCGAAAGAGTTAGCTGAAACTGTTGTTAAGGTAATTGATGAAGCTAAAAATAATTTTAAATACTTATATGAAGATGACATGGACTTGTGGTCTAAAATGGAAACAATTGCAAAAAAAATATATGGAGCATCAGGGATATCAGCTCCGGCAAATATTAAAAAACAAATTGATGATTTGCAAAACAACGGTTATGGTAAATATCCGGTTTGTGTTGCTAAAACTCAATATTCATTTTCTACAGATCCAACTCTTAGAGGTGCACCATCTGGACATGAAATTACTATAAGAGAGGTTAGACTAGCGGCAGGGGCAGAATTTGTTGTCATGGTTTGCGGAGACATCATGACTATGCCAGGCCTCCCGAAAGTTCCAGCCGCAGAGAAAATTGATCTCGACAAAGATGGAAATATAATTGGATTATTTTAACCGTGGGAGTTTTCCATTATTTCCTCTCTAATAAGAGGCTTTTCTTATTATTATTTGCATCATCTTTGTTATTTCTTTCAGTTTTGGGTTCACCTGATACAAAGATATATCATCTTGTAATCAGTTTAGATATAAATTCTTTAAATAATTTGTTTTATAGTTCTGATACATTTTTTAGAACTCCAAATACATCTTTGAGATTTATATTATTTACCATTGCAATTATCATTATAATATTTATACCAATGGTTAGCTTATCTAATGAAGGATACTATCATAAATATATTCATCTCATAACAAAGTATTTAGTAGTTCTATTTTTATTAACTATATTATCTACACAAAACTTATATAACTATGCTGCATTAATTTTATTACTTTTATCTCTTTATTATTTACTTTTCTACTCATCTAAAGAGCTTAGTCGCATTGAGATATATTTTCTTACTTCTTATATTTTATTATTCTACTACCCTTTCTTACATTCTTTTTTTATAGAAACAAATTTATCTGAAATGGACAACTATGTCCGATTTTTGTTTGCGCTACCACTTTATTTACTAATTAGGGAAATAAATATTAAAGAAGTGTATTTTAAACTCATAATCAATCATGCATCTCTAGTTATAGGAGTATCAGCTATATATTTTCATATATATCATGACTCAGTTCGTATCAATGGTTATACGAGCACTGCGACTATATTTGGGAACATTTCTTTATTATTCGCATGCTTATCATTGCTTTCGATTAAACCTTTAAAGGATAGTTTGTTTAAATATTATCCAATAATTTCAGCGATTCTTGCATTTCATGCTTGGAGCTTAACGGGCACTAGAAGTTCTTTATTAATTATACCTATCTTTATAATTATATTTTTATTTTCTAAAGATCTTCGAGAAAACTTCCTTCCAAAAGTAAATTTAAAGTTAGTAAGCATATTTTTAATAGTTATTGCTATAATTATTTCTCAATCTAATGTCTACAAAAGAAGTATAGATTCATATGAGACCTCCTATTCTTATTTCTTCGAAAATGGTGAATTTAACTGGAAGCATAGGAATAGCCTTGTTCCTAGACTATTGATATGGAAGGGAACCATGAACATCATTAAAGAGAATCCACTCATGGGTGTTGGTCAGGATAATTTTAATCAATATTTGAATTCTCAGATTAAGGATAAAAAGATTGATCCTATAAGAAACAATCAGCAAAATCCTACTGCTGGCCTCAATCATGCACATAATCAATATTTGGATATATTCGCTAAAACAGGTATTACAGGATTATTTCTTTTATTATTCTTCTTAATCATGAATTTATTCTTTTTCTTAAAAAGATATTTACATAATAAAAATTGTTTTTATGCAAAGTCTGGTTTATTAACTATAATTACATATTCGACATATATGTTAAATCACACTATAATCTCTCACCAACAGTCATCATTATTTTTATCATTTTTTTTAATAATGTTGGCAGGTTTAAGTAATCATATGAAGAATGCGAAGCTATGAAAATTACTATAATAGGATGCGGCTATGTTGGTTTGGTAACAGGTGCTTGTATGGCTGATATTGGTCATGATGTTCTTTGCCTTGATATCAATGCTACTAAGATAAATAATTTAAAGAAAGGAGTGATTCCAATTTATGAGAAAGAGTTGGATAATATAGTAATACTTAACTTAAAGAAAAAGCGCCTTAGCTTTACATCTTCTTATAAAAAAGCCATCAACCATTCTGACATTATTTTTATCGCTGTGGATACACCATCTAAGAAGAATGGTGATGCTGATTTGTCTAGTATACTTAAAACCTCTCAAAGTATCGGGAAATATATGTCTACGAATAAAATTATTGTTGAAAAATCAACTGTACCAGTTGGAACTTTCAAATTTATCTATAAAAATATTAGCAAAGTTCTTAAGTCACGTAATAAAAATTTAAGTATATCGATGGTATCTAACCCTGAGTTTTTAAAAGAGGGTTCTGCTGTAGATGATTTCATGAAACCAGATAGAATAATAATTGGGTTAGACAATCATGATCTAGAACCTATTTTTGATGAAATCTATCTGCCTTTTAATCGTAAATACAATAAAATTCACTATATGGATATAAAATCAGCAGAGCTCACAAAGTATGCTGCAAATGCAATCTTGGCTACTAAGATAAGTTTTATTAATGAGATCGCTGTACTTGCAGATAAGCTCGGTGTTGATATTGAAAGTATACGAAAAGGAATTGGCGCTGATAAGAGGATAGGCACTGAATTCCTATATCCCGGTTGTGGTTATGGAGGCTCTTGCTTTCCTAAGGATGTTAATGCATTGATTTCTACAGCAAAGAAAGTGTCTCTTGACGCTAAACTTCTTAAATCTGTACATTCCGTTAACAATGCTCAAAAGGAATACATTGTTGATAAAGTCAAACAAGTTTTCAATCATAAGATTAAAGGAAAAAGATTTGCAGTATGGGGACTATCATTTAAGCCTAATACAGACGATATCCGTGATGCACCAAGCATTACCATTATTAAATCCTTAATCAAGAGTGGCGCATATGTGACTGCTTATGACCCAATAGCATCTCTTACTAGTATAATTAGGTCGAATTACTATAAAGAGGAATCTTCTGCGGTTAAGGCACTAAACATGGCTGATTCATTGATTATTTGCACTGAATGGAAGGAGTTCTGGTCCATAAATACCGATATATTTGCTAAAAATATGAAACAAACCATAATATTTGACGGTAGAAACATATATTCTCCTAAAAAAATGGCACGTAACTCAATAAAGTACTATGGGATTGGCAGAGGTTTACCTCTTAAAATTAAATAATTACCATGATTGTAATCCTTTAGTACATATGTTCAATCTATGAACATAAACTCCTTGATTTCTCTTTGTCTTTGAGTTAATTTTATATGTTCAAGGGGTGAACGTGTAGTGTGGATATTAGCTAAAACCAAGTGCAGACAAGAGCATAGAGCAGAAAAGAACCTTAATAATCAGGGTTTTAAATGCTTTTTACCAACTATGTCTATCAAGAAATTTATTAATAGCATTTGGGTAGAAAAGAAAGAAATAATGTTCTCGGGATATTTATTTATCAATATATCCAATTTATCCCACAAAATTCATAAAATTAATAATACATATGGGATTTCTAGATTGCTAGTAGATAGAGTAACGGGAGTCCCATTTGTGATTAATAACAGCATAATTAAGAAAGTTTCAGAAGGGGCAGCAGATGTATGCGAGCCGAGTAGAATAGAAAATGGAGATAATGTAGTTATTACAAAAGGTAAGCTATCTACTTTGTCAGGTATTTTTCTTGAAAAATGTAGCAAGTATAGAGCTAAGTTGCTAGTTAATTTTTTGAATAGTGAGCAAGAATTAGTTGTAGATCTTTCAGATATACAAAAAATATATTTGAACTAATTCTACTACTGATTAAGACTAATTTTTATTTTATATAATTATTAGTGCGGTAGCCTGCCTAAATGAATAAATGAGTATATCCGTAATTATTCCTTATTATAATGAGTCAGAAACAATTCTAACTACTCTGGTGTCGTTAGCTTGTCAAACCTACAAACCTGATGAAGTATTATTAATGGACTCGGGCTCATCAGACAAGACTTCTGTATTAATAGATCAATGGATCATGAATAGTGGAATGACTAATTATAAAAATATATATTCAGGAAAGATGTCACCAAGCACATCAATAAATAAAGGCATTAAGGCTTCTAAAAATAAATTCATAGCTTATGTTGACTGTGGATTAGAAATCCCTCCGAATTGGTTGATGAGTAATTATAAATTAATAGAAGAAGATGGAAATGATATGGTTTCTAATTTAGTTTACACAGCTGGGAAAAATATTATTGACCAATCTTTTATTGCACAAACATATGGTTTTAAAAGTAAGACAATCTGCTTACCTGGCTCTTTAATCAATAAAGATATATTTACATCAACAGGGTATCTCATAGAGTCAGTAAGAGCTGGTTATGATGTTGATTTCATAAATAAGATTGAAAAGTTGAATATTAAAAGAGTAATAAATACAGAAGTGTGTTTAAAGTATTTTGATTTTAATTACTGTCAGTCATATCTTTCAGGATTTAAAAAAGTTTATACATATTCACTTTCTGGTTGGGAAACAAAAGGTGACTTGAAACCATTCATATATATGGGAATGTTTATATTATTCTTATTCATTGTATATATAGAGCACTATTACTTGCTAGGATTCTATATCTTAGTAAGAGCGGTTATTATACCATTTATGAAATCTAACTATAAAATAGAAATGTTAATGCCTCATAGAATCTTATTTAATTTTATAGCAGGTATTTTAATCGAGTTGTCTAGGATGATTGCATATATGAATATATTCGAAATTATTAGGAAAAAATTAAAAAACATTAAAGGATAAAGAATTTATGCCAAAAAAAGAAAATATTGATAATGATCTGAAAATAATCAGATATTTGCATGGTAGACAAAATACCAATCAAAGAGAAATGTCCGAGTCATTAAATATTAGCTTAGGTAAAGTTAACTATATTTTGAAAGCATTGATGGAGAAAGGTATAATCAAAGCTAGAAATTTTAAAAATAATAAGAATAAACGTGCTTATATGTATTTTTTGACCGCTAAAGGGATTGAAGAAAAAGCAAGATTAACCCTAAGCTTTTTTGATAGAAAAAGTCAAGAATATGATAAACTAAGGCAAGAATTAATAGACTTGGAAAAAGAGATGAGTTTATCTGAAAATAAAAGGAAAGACTATGAATGATGAAATTAATATAACTTCAATTATAAATAAGATAATTGATAATAAGAAAGCCATGATTTTTATTGTATTAGGTTCGATGCTTATATCAGTAATAATTGCTCTCAGTCAAACAGAGACATTCAAGGCTTCTGCTCATTTGATACCACCAGAGAATAAATATACTCAATCACTGAATGTATTTTTAGATGATGGATATAGATTATCTCGCGAAGAAATTAGTCCTACGATAGTTTATAGAACTTTTGTTTTGAACTTACAATCAAGAAAATATCAAAGAAAATATTTTTTCGATAATAAGTTATATGATTACTTTGATGAAAATAATCATGATAAATCTTTTGAAAAAAACTTTCATGACCAAATGAGTTTTAAAATTGAATCAAAAATTGTCTCAAGAGATTATAGGGAAGAACAATTTTTGACAGTAAGTTTCATACACACAGATCCTCAACAAGCTGCTACATGGTTGAATGATTATATAGATATGGTTAATGAGATTACTTCACAAGATTATGTTGATGGTATAAACATCTTGATATCTAATACTAGAAATACCATATCCTCGGAAATATCTGGTAAAAAAAATCTATCTGAACAAGTCACAGAAGATAGAATAGTTCAGCTCGAAGAAGCTTTACAGATTGCATTAGATTTAGGAATTACAGATCGCTCTAATAATTTATCTAATCAGCAAAATGTCATATTAGGAGACGATGAGAGCTTGCAATCTAAAAATCCATTATATCTATATGGCTCTGAAGCATTATCCGCAGAAATTAATGCTCTTAAAAAAAGAACTAATAAAGACTCTTTTATTAGAGGCTTAAGACAATTAGAGCAGAAAGCTAAATCTTTAGACTCTATAAAAGTACATGTAAAAGATGTTAATACTGCTCAACTAGATCAGAAGGCTATTGCTCCGCAAAATAGATATGCGCCTAAAAGAAAAATTATTGTTCTTCTTGGCCTTATATTTGGATCTTTTATTGCATTTTTATATATCGTATTTTCCTTTTTTATTACGAGAAAAATATAAGCTTAACTTATTTATTTGAATACTATACTTAAAAACTCTATTAAAGAATTACTAGGTTACACATATTTTAACTTATATAAAAAGTACATTAATAACATTGGTAATAAAACTCTAATATATCATGCATTTGGGACAAAACTTAAGCATGATACATATGGCATAAGCATGGATATTAACAGATTTAAATCTCATATGATCTATGTAAAAGATAACCATCACATACATGATCTAACAAAACCTTTTGCTGGCAATTCAATATCAATTACAATAGATGATGGGTATAAAGATACATTAGATGCTGTTGATATATTACAGAATTTAAAAATACCTTTCACTCTCTTTATAACATCAGATTTTATTGACAAAGATTCTTTTCTATCAACTAATGATGTAAGAGATATATCATTGCTTAAATATTCAAATATTGGTTCTCATGGAAAATCCCATTCAAAGCTAGGTCTCCTTGATCATGTACAGCAACGTAGAGAACTGATAGAGAGTAAAACTTTTATTGAATCCATTATTAAATCTAAAGTAAGATCAATAGCTTTTCCTCATGGATCATATAATTCAACCACGTTGTCTTGTTTAAAAGAACTTGGCTATAATCTTGCCGCGACAAGCAAAAAAGGATTCAATACAAGAAATACTGACAGATATTCTCTATATAGAAGCGAAATTATAAATAGTGATAATACTAAGCAGTTAAAGAAAAAAATTGAAGGATATTATGATTTCTACTAATTATTATCTAAACTATTATAATCTTATTAAGGTTACTTTGTTTTTTCTATTTCTGGGTAATCTCGCTAGAAGCTTCATGAAAACACCTTCGGCAACAATAGAGTTACTTATGCTTGGGTCTTTATTATTCTTTTCAATTATTTATGCTGCTCAGAATTATACTGTCACGAAAGGTAGTTCTTTTATTTTTTTCTTATTATTACTTTATTTACTTATGCACACACTCAGCGCCTCAATTGTTAGGCCATTTGATTTAAATACTAATTTTTTCTTAACATTGCAATTTAATCTTTTAGAGTTTCGAATATCAACGCTTAGTTATTTTTTACCACTGATATTTATGCCTCTCAATAAAGAATATATCGTTAAGTTAGAAGAGTTTTTTTGTATTCTTATAAAAATAGCTATTTTTTATACAATTTTTGAACAGACATTATCATTAATGGGTTTTAGAGGCTTATTTGAGGCATTATATAGTAATTCAGGTGTTGTATCAGCAAACCAAATAGGAGTAAAAAGCTTAGGTATGTATCGTATCTGGGGTCTAGTCGGGTCTCCACAATTATTAGGTGTATTTCATATAATGACATTGTTTTTTATGCTGCATAAAAAAGAACATTTTTGGGCCAAACTAAGTATCTTAGCTGTTATATTTAGCACATCGAAAACAGCGTATCTAATCTTAATCACAATGATTTTATTTTATCTTTTATATAAAAAGAAATATGCTTTAGTAATCTTATCATCAATATTTATTTTCATTGGAACAGTTGTTTTGTTTAATTTTTATTTCTATTTAATAGAGTCCCAATCATATGATTATTTTAATTTCAGACAGTTTATGGGATCAATTACAGGCTATGTTAATCTTTTAATGAATATTGAAAATGTGAGTCATCATGATGGATTTTCCCCTGGAGGACCTTTGTATAAATTGATTATGTATTATAACTCAAATCCAATGGAATTAATCCTCGGCAAAGGAATTACATATTCATTTATGCAAGATAATCTAATATCAGACTCACCATTTTCAAACTACTTATATCTAACTTCAGATTTTTATATTTTGACATATTTTGAACAATATGGAGTTATTGGTATTTTGCTTTTAACTTATATATTTTTTATATACCCTCTTAAAAAACTTATTAACGAGACTAGTTATTTAAATTTTATTCCAATAATATTTTTTATTTCAATGTTGCATTATCCACCACAAATTTCCAAATTAATGATGATTATAGCAGCTTATCCACTATGGAATATTTACCTAAAGAATGATGTACAAAAGCAATAATAAGCCTACAGTAATAATACTATGTGGTGGTAAAGGTCTTAGACTGAGACCATTAACAAAAGATATACCAAAGCCATTAGTTCAAATCAATGATAAGCCAATTCTGGACTATATATTAAATCAATTTATTAAATATAAATTTGATAAATTTATAATTGCAACAGGATATAAATCTACAAAAATTGAAGAATTCATGGGAAACAATTTTACATCATTGGATTATGATATTGTTAACTCTGGTGATAGTGACATTATAACTAGGATACGTGATTCTATTAAGGATATTGACAATGATTTTATACTGAGCTATGGAGATACAATATCTAATATAGATTTAACAAAGTTAATAAAGTATCATAATAAAGATCCAGAATCAGTTACAGTAACATCGTTTCCCATAACAATACCATTTGGTGTTATGGAGGTTACTACTGATAATTATGTTAAATCATTTACAGAAAAACCAGTACTTGATAGTGTTATGAACATTGGATATTTCTTTTTTACAAAAAAATATCATCATTTATTTTTTAATCATAACAGCTTCGTTGATGTTCTGTCATACTTAGCCAAAAATAAAAAACTTAAATGCTATAAACACTCCGGAATACATATTACTATTAACACAATCGCAGAGTTAGAATATGCAAACAAAGATATTAAAAAAATATATAACTAAGAATTTTTGGTCTAATAAAACTGTATTGATAACGGGTATCAATGGATTTATTGGTGGAAATCTAGCTAAAAAACTAGTTAATTTAAATGCAAATGTAATAGGAATTTCTAATAAAAGACTCAAGAATAAATTTCTTTTCTTTGAAGGCATCACTAAATCATTAAAATTTCATAAAATAGATATCAAGGATTATAGCAAAATTGAAAAAGTATTAAAATTATATAAAATAGATATTTGCATTCATTTAGCAGCTCAAGTTGATGTGAACATAGCAAAAGTAGATCCATACTTAACTCTCGAATCCAATGTTAAGGGTACATATAACCTGTTAGAAAATCTACGCCATCATAAGAGTATAAAATCTATCATCCTTGCATCATCTGATAAAGCTTATGGGGAATACAAGGTTGCAGACTTACCATATAAGGAAAACTATGACTTAAGACCAATTTATCCTTATGACGTATCTAAAGCTGCAGGCGATATGATCGCAAAATCTTATGCATCAGATTTATTTAAATTACCTGTAATAATAACTAGATTTGCTAATATTTATGGCCCAGGACAACTTAATTTTACAGCCTTAATACCAGATTGTATTTTGGCAAATACTGGGCATAGGAAATTTATTCCAAGAGGTAATGGAACTAATAAACGTGACTTTCTATATGTTGATGATGTTTGTGATCTATATTTATGTCTTTCATATAATTTATATAAAAATAAAAATCTAAGAGGAGAAGTTTTCAATGCTGGCACTGGTCATGGATATACTGTTAATGAAATTGTAGAAAAAGTTTGTGGAATCTACAAAAATAATGACTTATACAAGAAGATATCTAAAGAATTTGCTAATAAGTCTCTTACGGGAGAAATACAACATCAATTCATGACTTATAAGAAGCTAAATAAATATTTTAAATGGAAGCCGCAGCATAAATTAGAAGATGGGCTAAAAGAAACTATTCATTGGTATAAAAGGTTTTTAAAAAAATATAAATATGAAACATTTCTAGAGGATAAGAAGTAATGAAGATCCTGATTTTGGGAGCAGATGGTTATCTTGGCTGGTCAATGACTGCATCTTTAGCTAAAGATAATCATGAATTAATTTTAGTTGATAATTATTCAAAAAGAAAATACATGGAAGATTTGAAAAGGAAGCCATTATATAAAATGCCATTAGTACCTCAACGTTTAAAAAATCTTAAAAAGACTAATAAGAAGATAATTTTCTATAAAACAGATTGCTCTGATTATAAAAAGATGAAGGCCATAATTACCAAGCATAAACCCGATGCGGTAATACATTTTGCTGAATTACCATCTGCACCATTCTCAATGCTTAACAATAAATATGGCTGGGAAACATTACAAAATAATCTCCAAAGTACTTTCAATCTTATTCACTGCATAAAAGATATAATTCCCGACTGCCATATTATTAAACTAGGTACAATGGGTGAATATGGTACGCCTAATATTGATATTGAAGAGGGATGGTTAAATATAAATCATAATAATAGAAAAGATAAATTCTTATATCCAAGACAAGGATCAAGCCTTTATCATATGTCTAAGATAATGGATACAGATTTAATATGGTTCTACGTAAGAAATTATAATTTAAATGTTACAGATTTAATGCAAGGACCTGTCTATGGTATCTATCATGATGAGTTTGAAAAGGAGGATATTTTGGCACCAACTTTTACATATGATGATATCTTTGGAACAGTTTTAAATCGTTTTATAGTGCAAGCAGTTGCTGAAACACCATTGACAGTATATGGCTCAGGTGCTCAAATAAGAGGGTATATAAATGTGGTAGACACAATAAAATGTATTAAATTAACTCTTAAAAACAGACCTCAGAATGGTGAGTTAGCCATATATAATCAGTTCACAGAACAATTTTCAGTCAGACAGTTAGCACAACTAGTTAAAAAATCATTAAAAGCAATCAATATTAATGCAACTATCAGTAATATTGCAAATCCAAGAATTGAAAAAGAAAAACATTATTATAATGCAAAAAACTCTAATATAGAAAAGCTTGGATTAAAGCCTTTGAAGTTGAGTCCAAAAGTAATTATTGATATTGCTAAGTATGTTAATAAACATAAAGATAGAATTGATAAAAGAATTATAAAGCCAAAGGTAAACTGGTAATGAAAATATTAATCACAGGAGGGCTTGGTTTCATAGGTAGTAATTTACTTAAGTTACTTTCTACAAAAAAAGAAGTAAAAAAAATTATTATAATCGATAACTTTAGTAAATCATCTTTAAAATATATTAATACAATTTGTAAATATAAGTATTATTCGAAATCTAAGGATTATAAAGCTTCTAATCATAAAGTGACTGTGATAAAAGCAGATATAATGGACTATAAATTGGCTTTGAAGTTAACTCATAATATTGACTATATTGTTCATTTAGCAGCTGAATCCGGAATAGACGCTTCTATAGACAAACCAAAAGAATCATTTAATACCAACGTAAACGGGACAATGAACTATCTAGAATCAGCTAGGATTAATAAAGCTAAAGGTTTTATTTTTGCTTCTAGTGGAGCAGTTTTCGGTACATCAAAACCACCAATGAAAGAAACATATATTCGGGCACCAATCTCTCCATACGGATCAAGCAAGCTATCAATCGAATCATTTTGTGAGACTTATTCAAATGTATTTAATCTTAATACAACGATACTTAGATTCAGTAATGCTTATGGAAAATATTCTCTCCATAAAAAAAGTATAATTACTGCTTTTGTTAAAAATATATTTAATAATAAATGTATAAGTATAAATGGAGATGGAAAGCATACTCGTGATTATATATTTGCTGATGACTTATGTAAGGCAATTTATAAGGCTATCATCAAATGCAAGGGCAATAATATATTTCATATTTCAACAGGAAAAGAAACATCTATAAATAAGTTGGTCGATAAGATGAAGTATATTTTCAATAATAAATCTATTACTTTACCAAAAGTAATCAATAAAAAAGATAGGCCCGGTGACATAAGGTTTAATTCATTATCAACTTCGCATACAAAGAAAGAGTTAAAGTGGGCTAATAAAACGTCCATAGATCTAGGGCTAAAAAAAACAATTGATTGGTTTTTAAGTAATAAATAAACTAATGTACTTTAAGTTTAGGAACCCCAAAAAAGTTGATATTGTTATTCTAGATAATGAGTGTGATAGTCTATTATTGGATTATATTATTAAAAATGAATTTAGTTATAAAATAGTAGAGAGCAAAATAGATACAATATTTGTATCTCCATCAATAATATTCAAAATAATCAAAAATATCATAAAGGTAAAAAACCAAGAAAAAAATATATTGTCATATCTGTATAGAATATATTTACTATCGATGATTAATCTATATAACCCTAAAATTATCCTTACATATTTAGACAATAGTTCCTTATACCATTGGTTAATAAGAAATGATCACGACATGAGATATATGGCAATACAAAATGGTATTAGGCAAAAATTTGAGTTTGATATATTAGAAAAACTTATTCCGGTTAAAATCAATCATGATTTTTTCTTTTGCTTCGGTAAATATGATATTGATTTTAATAAACGAATGGGTTTTAAATCAAATGAATCAATCCCATGTGGCTCTCTTAAATTAGGAATATCAGACTTAAGAAGGAAAGAGATAATTAAAAAATATGATATATGTCTTCTATCAAATTATAAAAAAAGAAAAAATATTAGTAAATGTTCAATTACCAGAGAGATTGAAGAGAATAATATTTTGTTAGATGAGCATATTAAACATTACTGTCAATCAAATAGCAAATCTCTAATTATAGCTATAAGATCAAAAAATACAGAGGAAATTGAATATTATAAATCAATATATGGTGACGATGTATGCTTTTCTTCAGGATTGATTGAATCATATAGTAGTTATGATGCATCCTATCAAAGTGAAGTTACAATCGCATATCAGTCGACATTATTATTAGAAATGTTAGCTGTTGGAAAAAAGGTATTACATATTGATTTTACTAATAATGAAAGTATGTTCAATTATGATGCTCCAATTAAATATAGTTTTACATCATATAAAGAAATGGAGAGTAAGTTAAATAACATTCATGATATGAAGATTCAAGATTATACTGAGTTAACTAAAAAACAAAGATTATATGTTATGAACTATAATAGTAAAAATCCTCCTCATCAGATTATCAACAATAAAATTAAATTTATTTTAAATAATAAAAATTATGTTCATTAAAAAACTTTCCTTTTTCACTGACAGAGAAGATAAAAGAACTTTGGCTTTAATATTTTTACTTTCATTATTGATTGGATTTATAGAATTACTTGGTGTCGCATCAATAGTACCTTTTATAGGCTTACTTAATGACCCTGATTATATTGCTGATAATAAATATTTTTTAATTATAAATAATTATCTTCTTTTAGAGAAAGATTCCTTGGTTTTTATAGCTGGTATATTTATGATTACTACATTTATAACAATTAATTTATTAAACGCATTTAATTTATGGATTACGACAAAATATGGTGCATTGCTGAGTCATAAAATTAGCATGATGACATCTAAAAGTTACCTTAATCAATCTTATAAATATTTTGTAAATGCTGATATTTCATCAGTTAGTAAGAATATCTTAGAGGAATCTGGTACTTTATCAGAATCAATATTTATACCTTTTATGCAAATTATATCTAAAGTAATTATTATTATTTTAATTTCATCATTATTGATAACTGTTGATTTCAATGTTTTTATTTATTCATTGTTAATATTTGCATTTATATTCATAGTTTTATTCGCTAGTATAAAAAATAAAATTAAAAGATATGGTACTCTTCGCCTTTCGGCCAATGATGTCAGATTTAAAAGTGTTAATGACTGCCTAGGTGGCATAAAGGATGTTAAATTCTATAATGCTGAGCAATATTATTTGGACAATTTCTCTAATTCTCAAAAAGATTTTTTAGCCTATACAGTTAAATGCATTGTTTTATCAACAATGCCTAGATATATAATT
>JABHRC010000007.1 GCA_018670435.1 Gammaproteobacteria bacterium | reverse complement strand
CCTAGCATTAAAGATAAATTTTATGAAGCTACTATAAATGAACTATCGTTAGCCAGGGAGCATATAAATATTCTCACTAAAAATTCAGCAGAAGAAAAGCTTCTAGACTTCATAAAAATGATATCTTCTAGGCAAGATAAGATGGGGCAGCCAATTAACCCTGTACACTTGATCATGTCGAGGAATGATATCGCCAACTATCTTGGACTCAGACTTGAAACTGTTAGCCGAGCTTTTACAAAGCTTAAAGCAAAAGAATTGATTTCTTTAAATAGCTTCGAATCGATCATACTAAATTAATCCTCAGCATGACCTCATATGATTTTTTAGGAGTTGTCTTTAAGAATTTAGTTTCTTGGTATCATAATAAATATTTAATATTAAGTGAGGAAGTGTTAAACATGCCAGAAGAATAAAGATATATTTAACAATGATGACATCAAATGAATATTGTCCATATGCTTGAAGAGAGACAAGAACTATTATGGTAAAAAATACCGAAGTTATTATTATTGTTTGCAAATATTTTTTAGTCTCATATTTTTTAGGGACCAAGCTGTCATGATAAATAGAGTAGATGTAATGCCTAATCGAATGATGAAAACAGAAATATAAAATAAACGATAATAAAGGTGGCAAAACAATAAAGTTTAGAATGAGTATCAGATAGACCCATGATCTTTCAATGCCATTCAAATAAAGAGCAACAGATAATAATATAAAATAAAGGTAATACACAAACATGTTAATATCAGAAAAATCAATATCAAGTCCAATTATTTGATTAAATATATAAAAGACATCAGATGAGTGAAATAAAATAGGTAAAGCAATCGGCATAGAGCCTATTACAAATATCTGATAAAAGCTCATATCCTTGTATTCAATATGGTTCAATTCTTCAATACCGAAATGAAAAATAGAAATCATTAGAAAGAATATCAGTGAGGCTATAGGATAATAAATCCAGAACAATAGGTATATTAAAGATAAAGATATATAACCTGCAGTAAAATAATAAACCCAATTTATATGGTTTTTAAATAATCTCTCTGCAACTGAGTAGTCAAAAAAGCCATGAGGTATTCCGATAATAGTTACTGTTATCAATAATAAATAATATTGAAAGTAGTAGGTAAGGATAGAAGGGTTTAAGAGAATAACGCCAATAAAAAATAAGCTCAAGATTATCAACAAGCTCACTTGCAGTCTGTTATATTTTTCTATTAATAAGAGATTTGATTGCATATTTAATAAAGATTATTTTCGGCATGTTTATAATTATTCTAAGGATATCAAATATTGAAGGAATATCTGATAAAAATCTTATTATTGTTTGATCATTATTTAAAGTAAACATTTTAAAGATGATATTCTTAGCTTCTTCAGGCTCATTTCTAATAATTCTAAGTAAAATACCATCCATCTTTCTCAATATTTTAGCTTTAAACGTCAAAAGTGGATTTGTAGAATGTATACCTTGTATTTTTTTAGCGAAGAATTCTGATTGCTTCTGAATATTTAAAAAAGTATATCCGGTAGAGGCTCTAGTAGCACCCGATCTTATACCAATTTTATAAACATTTTTTACATGATCTTGTTCTGGCAGATTAGGTGACATCGGTATTACACCATACTCTGATCTGATAAGTTTATATTGGCCTATTGCATCCTTTATATAAGAGTCTAAATTACTTTTTAATTCTTCAGATGAATGGACTGTAGGTGTGAAAAACGTATATTCAACTAAACAGCTATTATCCTTAAAAGGGAGGACATAATAAAAGCTAAACTCATTATCCTGTGTAAAATCCATCAATTTAGGCATGACTTTATCAATAGGTGGGATAGCATTAATATAATAACCTAGAAATACCTGATACATAGAAGCTCTTATATTATCCGGCCTACTGTCATAAACCTCTTTAGCTTCATATATAATATTATTAGATTTAATCTGGATATATTTAGTACCAGCTATTATCTCATCAACACAAATATCAAAAACTATATCAATATTTTTAGATAAACTAATTTTATCAAACATATGTTTATCAAACTGCCTAGAATCAATTGATCTATAATTATGACTTTCACAATTAAGTTTGATAGGAAATGAGTTATTAATACAGTAAATGTCACTTAATGAATTATATTCAAGTTTAGCAAAAGGGTGCTGATGAATATCCCAATATGACCAAGTCTTTCTTATTCTATTTTCTCGATTTCCTGACTCCAGTATACAAATATTAATATTTGTATCTAAGAGTCTATGGGCAAGACTCAATCCTGAACAGCCTGCTCCGATTATTACTATGTCATATTTTTTCATGAGTAAATGGAAAACCTTTAACAGCCTCGTGTAATTTAGAATTATGTTCAGTCTTTCTTAGAGAGAATGAGTGTATAAATAAAAATTCAAAAAAACATAGCATTAGAATAAGAAACTTTTCAAGTTTTGTTGTATTAATCTTTTTAATTAAATATGCGCTCTTGTTTCTCTTTATTTTTTTTCCAATCGCCTGATATAGCCTTAGTGCGAGAAGTATAGAGAATCTTGATCGTATTGGAACATGTTTAATTCCACAAAGAGCACTCTCATAATATTTTTCAGATAATATCAGTAGTTCATTTATACATTTAAGGACTGTCTCATCTTTTATAGATATATTATCTTCAGGCAACATGTTTTTTGGAATATAAACTCTTCCATTGATTAGATCTTCACTTATATCTCTGCAAATATTTGTCAATTGCATCGCAATACCTAAATCAATTGCGTGATACTTATGCTTAGCATCCTTAACACTAAGAAGTTCGCACATAATTAAGCCAACACAACCAGCTACTCTGTAAGAGTATTGAATTAATTCATGAATATTATTATATCGCTTAAAGTTTCTATCAGAACCAATTCCAATCTTTATTTGCTCTATAACTTTTTCATTAAGATCAAGATGCTCAATCTTTGACTGAAGGTTATCTAAATTATTATCTAGCTTTAGATCTACAATATCATCATATAGCCTACAAAAAGCATAAACTTCTAAAACCTTTTTTTTAACATTATATGGCAAAAATGCAGAAGCTAAATAAAAAGTCTTACTATTTTTTTTGATGAGAGATGTATTTTTAACTAATGCCATAATCTTTTAATATAAGTTTTTCTGTTGCTTTTGCAGTCGATATAACCCCAGGTACACCGGCTCCCGGATGTGTACTTGCGCCGACAAAATATAAGTTATCAAATTCAGGAGCTTTATTAGAATATCTGAAATAAGCAGATTGTCTGAATATTGGTTGTATCCCAAAACCACTACCAACATAAGTATTGAGATCTTCTTCAAAGTATTTTGGTGTAATATAAAAAGAGTCAACCAAATTTTCTCTAAGACCCGGCAAAGCATATTCCTCTAGAATATCAAACACAGTATCCTTAAACGAGTCACCACATTTCTCCCAATCAATATTACTTAAATTATTTGGAACTGGAGCTAATACATAAAAAGAATCGGACTCAAACTGTTGTCCACCACTATCAGTTGCTAGTGGACGATGAAGGTATAAACTTGGATCATCTATCATTATTTTTTTATCAAATATATCTGATAATAACTCTTTGTGCCGCTTATTGAAAATAATTGTGTGGTGTTGAATTTCATCATAAATTTTTTTCGTCGAAAAATATATTACAAATAAACTCATTGAGTGTTTTAGAATAGACGGCTTATTAGAAATTTTTGTTGGTGTTTTACATAGCACTTTTTTATAAAACATGCATGGATCTGCATTACTAACTACTAGATCAGCATTAAAGCTACCATTATCTGTCTCTACCGTGGTTATTTTATTATTATTTTTAATAATTTTAATTACCTCAGTATTTTTATGACACTCGACCCCAATTTCACCGAGAAGTTTCTCTAAAGAATTTACAATAGATCTAGTACCTCCTTCAGCATAGTAGACGCCCCACTTCCATTCCAAGTACTGAATTAAAAGATAAATTGATGTTGTAGTATAGGGGTTTCCACCAACCAGTAAAGGATGCATGCTGAGAGCCTTTGTAAGATTTTTATTTTTCATAAATTTAGAAACCGACAAATTAACAGATTCAT
>JABHRC010000008.1 GCA_018670435.1 Gammaproteobacteria bacterium | reverse complement strand
ATGTCATTAACATAATTGTCAATAAGTCTATTTTTTGATTTTCTCGGAATACTAATAGATCTTGAGCCAAAAATATCTTTTGATGAGATAAAACTAATATTTTTCTCATAATCAATAAATCCGTCATCAATATAGCTTTCAATTATATATATCTTTTTAGAATAACTACTTTTATTCAAATCTGTTAATAAATCATATTTTAGATTTAAACTATCAAGTAGTTTCTGAATCTCTATTACTAAACTCTTTCTATCTATACAGAATATTATCGTATTGTCGTTTTTTTGAATATAATCTTTAAGACTTTTATAGGGATCTTTAAAAGTATTATTAATTAATAATGATGGTAACTTTCTTATTGGTGAGTTCATTGCAACTAGACTTGTCTCTACTTTATATAAGGATAGTGAGCATTTAATCATTTCACTAGTAGATTTCAGAAGATCATCATTGCTAACTATCAATGTTTTATAATCTAATATATATTTTTTTTCCTTATTTTTATCATAAAAATCTTTATATCTTTCTCTTATTGCATGTATTTTAGTATATGGATTTTTCAAAGAAAGGATGATGTTTTTATTTCCTATAACTAAATCGAATAAAGATGTTACATTATCAAACAGTATTGGTAATATATTTAATGCTGATGGATGTGGTAGGTTATTTATTATTTTATCATACTCAATATCATCCATATATTCATGGTCAAATACATTTTTACATTTTTCTTTATAAGTTTTTAATACCTCATTAGTTATAATAACTTCAGTTGCTGGTCCTAGTGTAAAAGTATCAATAGAATTATTTGAGATCTGACTATCTAAATTAAATACCTTTATTGTCTCTGGATCATCACCATCAAAATTTATTCTTATCGGTTGATCTTCAACAGTAGAAAATATATCTACAATTGATCCTCTTATTGCATATTCACCTTTATTCAAAACTTTTTGTGTTCTGTCATATCTAAGATTTTTTAAACTAGATAATAAATTATTATATTTACACTCTTTATTAATCTGGTAAAAATATTTTACTATCGTATCTTTTGGTGTTAAGTACTTTGAGACAGCTGAGTAGCTTGTTACTATAATATTCTTTTTAGTATTTATTATATTCTTATATGTTTTTAATCGCTCTGATAATATATTTATATCATATATAAAACTCTCGTATGGGAAGCTTTCGATTTCTAAAAACTGGCTTATCTTTTTGTCTTCACCTGAAAATAGTTTTAACTCATTACTAAAATTCACTATTTCACTATTATTATTAAGCAGAATAATTGTATTATCATAGTCGGAAGATATTTTATTGATAACATAGCTTCCGGAAGACCCATAAAGGCCTCCATAGATATAGTTCTTAGTATTATCTTTAAAAATATTTTTCATGATAAAAAAAAGCAGTACAAATATGCACTGCTTTTCATTCTAGTAAGTCTATTTTATTTTACAGTATTAAAACCAAGTATTTCCCAGTTTTGCATACCACCACGGTACCATTTGATTTTATCAGCAGGATAACCATATTTTAGCAAACTTTTAATATTGTTAGGTGATTGACCACACCACATTCCATTGCAATACATAACTAATGTTTTGGCATCATCGAAATAGAACAAACCGTTTTGTTCTTTTGCACCAAATTTATCAGTCATTATCTCTGCAATTGAAATTGGATCAGCACCTTTAGCTTCACTTAAGTGAGTCCAAGGTATATTGACTGCTCCAGGTATCATACCTTTTGCAACCCAATCAGGTGTTCTAGAGTCAATTACCATTATCTCAGAGCCGTCAGGCATTTTTTGTCCTTTACTCATCATAACTGCATAATGAATTATCTCTTGTTCACCAATAGTCTCAATACCCGGTCTTAATTGCATTGGTTGAACGCAAAATGGTGGACAAGGTCTTGATGTTTTAGCAAACGCTGGGTTCACAGTATTTTTGTTATTTTGATTTCTCATAAATTTAACATCACCGCTACCTACTGAAACTCCTATCTCTAATGAATTTGGTCCATCAGCTTTAGAAATTGCCACTGGTTTATCAGCATAGGCAGTAGAGAATGTAAACACGGAAACTAAAACAACACTTAAAATTGAATTGATTTTCATATCTTCTCCCTTTTACTTTTATTATTCACAATCTGGCTCTCCTTCTTCGCTTGGTTTTTCTTCTTCATAAATAATCTGATCTAAGCTAGACAATTTATTGCTTTGTTGCAATTTAGAACTATCTAAGTAGGTCGTGCCTATGGTGAATAAACCCATTAAAAAAATTGTTACTATTCTCACGTATTACCTCTATTTGAGTCATAGATAACCACACAGAGCCATCTTTAATAACAATTCTACAGTATATAGATGTTTAAATGAACCTATTTATCATTAAATCCATCCTATCAAGCATCAACTTTTATAGATATTTACTGATTAAAACCTAGTTCTTTTGGCAGAATCCCCATATTTTTTTAGAGAGACTCTTCTTGGATAGGTCAATAGTGATATAGCTCATTAATTTGTTGTTTTTATTTATGAAATCTATATCACCATTAGAATTTGTAACAAAACTGGAGCCCCAGAATTTGATCATGTTGTCCTTACTGCATTCACATCCAGTTCGATTTGCTATAACAATAGGAGTATTTATCATCAAGCTATTTGCTGTGATTATGTTTAACCACTTTTCTTTTTCATTAGCCAAGCTAATGCATTTACTTTTTTTATAAGCATAGCCAATTGATGTGGGACATAGAATTAAATCTGCCCCTAATTTATTTAATTGCTGATATGTTTCATGATGCCATTGATCCCAGCAGATCATTAGTCCAATTTTGCATATCCCAATGTCAATAACTACATGCTTATTATTAGATTTATTGAAATAATATTTTTCTTGATAACATTCTTCATTAGGTATATTTCTTTTTCTATACTTACCAACTTCTTTGCCATTTGGGGATATCAGAGATACTGAGTTATATAGTCTCTCTTTACTTTTTTCAAAAAATGAGAAAAGGAAGAAGATGTTTTTTTTAATACATATATTTTTTATATCTTTGAATATTTTTGACGATTTTTGAATAGCATATTTTTTATTAATTATATTTTTAGTTATTGGAAAATATTTTAAATATGAAAGCTCATGCCCAACAACTATAGTTATATTACTAGATGCCTTAACATTATTAATACTTTTAATAAAACTTTCTAAATTTTTATCAGTACTATCACTAATAGCTTGTTGTAAAATTACCACATCTATTTTTTTATTATTATTTAATTTATTCATATAACAAAATTATTGCTACAGCAATGTAGGCTTCCAAATTCATTGAGTAAAGCAGAAGATTCTATAAAATATATATTCTTGTCAGGGAACAACTCTTCTAAATATTTTTTCTTCTGAATATCCGTATTTAAGTTAACTGGAAAGATAATTAAATCCCCGATCATTATAAAGTTGAGATATGAGAAAGGCAATATAGAACCATTTCTATTCCTAACTACGTCTTGATAATTATGATCAATAGGAATCATATCATTTATATTATTAGAGTTTTTAATTAGTTTACCTAATTGCTTTTCTAAATTCTTCAAAAGCTCATAGTCAGGATGATCCTTTTCATTGGTAGACATATATAACAATGTAGTATCATTTTTAAATCGAACAATGTTATCGATATGCCCATCTGTATCATCACCAGTCAATTCTTGTATATCTATTAAATGATAGTCTCCATCCATGTATTGTTCAAATAATTCCTTGGTTTTATTCTTTATAGAATTTGAAGATAATTGATTATGCATAATGATGGGGTTTATATTCAATATGCAGTCTTTTGATGAGTTAATAATATTACCACCTTCAATTACTATGTTGTTAAACATATCATTATTGTTTCTTGGATATTTCTGCATGAGGTAGTTAAAAAAAAGACTATCATTTTTATGAAAATATTTTTCACCATACCCATTAAAAATCAATCTAGCTATACCTGACTTTGTCAATTTAGGACCATAATCACGTATCCATATATCATCAAAATCATATTCATGAAAAGAAATATTTGATTTATAATTACTGTTAATATCGGAAAACTTCTTACCAATGAATTCTATCTCATTTTCAATATTTACATTTTCATGATGTATTAAGATTATATGGTACCCATTTGATATTATTATACTGATTAGCTTATAATATATTTTTATTAAATCGCGCCAAAATATTTTTTTACGATATATGCTCGGCCAAGCTAATATTAAGCAGTTTGTATCACTATCTATTATAAATTTTTCTTTAACCATTAATATTTTTTTCGCTCATTCTATGTGTTATAATTTTCCCATGCGATTGTTACTAGCATATAGGTTCCTGCGATCGAAACAAAATTCCAGTTTCATAAACATCATATCAAAAATTTCAGTTATAGGCATAATTCTTGGCATATCAATACTTATTACTGTAATTTCAGTTATGAATGGTTTTGAATATCAGTTGAGAGAAAAAGTCCTTGGATTCACATCTCATGTTACTGCGTATGTAAATCCACAAGATAAATCTTATTCACTAGATCAATTTGAGCAGCTTAAATCGAGTAACCATATTTTGGGTTATTCACCTTACATTGAAAAAGAAATCTTATTATCATCGGATTCTGGCACTGCTAATGGATTATTTAGAGCGATAGATCCATCTCTTGAGAAAAATGTAGGCATGATACATAAAAATATTATTTTTGGTAGTTACTCTGATTTGAATAACGAAGAAAACAATATTGTAATTGGTTCGGGAGTTGCTTCAAAATTATCAGTAAATATTGGCGACGAAATAGAGATATATACACACTTTAAGTCTAATAATTCTACAAAACTTTTCCCTTTCAAACAAAGGTTTGCCATAACAGGGATATTTGATGCTGGCATATATGAATATAATAATGCTTATACATTTATTAGCTTAAGAGGTCTTCTTCGTAACCTTGAGGCTAATAATAAGAGACATATTAATTTTGATGCAGTAAGAATCAAGCTTGATGACCCATTAAAATCTTATTCATTTGTTAATATCTTCAATAAGAACCAAAATAATTTTTATGCCCAGGATTGGAGTTATACTCATCAAGCATTATTTTTTGCTATTAATAATGAAAAGAGAGTTATGTTTATAATACTAATGTTAATAGTTGCAATAGCGGCTTTTAATATTGTCTCTTCTCTTTTGATGCTTGTAACTAATAAAGAGAAAGAAATATCTGTCTTGTTGACTTTGGGCGCAAAGCAGAGAGATATAATTTTTATTTTTCTTATCCAGGGTTTAATATTAGGATTAATTGGTATTATATTTGGTGTGCTCCTAGGAATTATTCTCTCTAATAATATAGATGGTATAATTTTGTTTATAGAAAATTTATTCAATATTAATTTAATGCCTGCGGAGATATATCATCTAAACCAAATACCATCTATTATAGATTATACTAATATTTTATTTATAGTCATCTATACATTCATACTCACCTTGATTTCAGCAATATACCCAGCTTTGAAAGCCTCAAGCGTTAATCCTGCAAGTATATTTAGAGGGAATAATTAAATGCTATCTTGTAAAAATATTAGCAAACATTTTCTTCTTGGTAATTCATTGAAAAGTGTTAAAGTGCTTAAGGACGTCAGTTTAAATATAGATGCAGGTCAAATCACTGCATTAAAAGGACCGTCTGGTAGCGGTAAAAGTACTCTCCTAAATTTAATTTCAGGCTTAGAAGAACCATCATATGGAGAGATATATTTAAATAAGACATGTTTGAATAAACTCTCGATCAATGAACTTTCATCTTTTAGAAACAATAACATTGGTATTATTTTCCAATTTTTTAATTTAATAAATGACTTATCAATCTTAGAAAATATATCTTTACCTTTGCTATTGAGGGGTGTTACTAAAAAAACTGCAGAACAAAATGCAAGAGTCCTAATTGATAATATTGGTCTTCTTGATCGTATTGATTATAAAACTAATTTGTTATCGGGAGGTGAATGCCAAAGAGTTGCTATTGCAAGAGCACTAATAACGGAACCTAAAATTATATTAGCCGATGAACCTACTGGAAATCTTGATGCTAAAAATACATTAAATGTCATGAAACTTCTGATTAGTAATTGCAGAATGAATAACACATCGCTTTTAATGGTCACACATGATGAGAGTCTTATTTCAGAATTTGATAAAGTCCTTATGCTAGATTCTGGAAAAATAGTTTAATTATTTCCCTCTATTTTTTAATCTCCTATAAGCATATATTCTCCAGATAATATGCATGATGTAATAGCTAATTATGCTTGATAAAATTCCTATTGTTAATGTACCAACTAACAAAGGTTCCCATATATTACTCATTGCGCTCATAATCCATTCAGTATTCAATTGAAACTCTTCATATACTGGGTTTATATTCAATATATAATTGCCAAAAAGGTAGGCAAAATACATCATTGGTGGCATTGTAATTGGGTTACTGATCCATACACCTGCAACAGAAAGAGGAAGGTTCGCTCTAAACAGAATCGCGCAATATGCAGCGGGTATCATTTGAAAAAACATCGGCATCCAGCCCCAAAAGATTCCAATCACAACCCCTCTGCAGAAAGGAATTCTACTGAATCTCCATAGATCCTCATGAAATAGAGCATTACCCAAAAAACCTAAAAATTTATAGTCCTTAACTATATCTTTATTAGGAGTATATTTTTTAAAAAACTTTTTCATATGCTATAGTATCATTAATAAAATAAAGATATTTTTCATTTAAAATGTATTAATATCATATACTACTACATATCTTTCATTTTTTTGTTAAATTAAATATGCAGAAACCAATAAATTCGAATCTTCAATCTAGTTTATATTTTAGATTATTGAAATATACTTTTAAACATAAAGTTGTGTTTGTATTATCAGTAATTGCAATGGCTATGTTTGCTATAACTGATACAGCTTTTGCTGCATTAATTAAACCACTCTTAGATGGAAGTTTTGTTGAAAAGGATCCTGATACAATTAGATTATTTCCTTTCTTGCTTATAGGCTTGTTCTTGCTGAGAAGTATTTCTGGATTCATATCAACATATGGTATTTCATGGGTTGGAAGAAATGTTGTTAAAACAATACGGCAGGAAATGTTTGATAAACTTGTTCATATGCCTACAAAGACATATGACTTTGCAACATCAGGAGAACTTTTATCTAAACTGACATACGATACGGAACAGGTTGCGGAAGCAGCAACGAAAGCTATAACTGTTTTAGTGAGAGATGGTTTAACAGTTGTTGGTTTACTAGGATTGATGTTCTATCAAAGTTTTATTTTATCTATAGGTCTATTTGTCATCGGCCCAGTAATAGCTATATTCGTAAAAGTAATGAGTGTTAGATTTCGGGATGCTAGCAAGCACATACAGGAATCAATGGGTTATATTACTAATGTTGTAGAAGAGTTAATTGTTGGTCATAGAGTTGTTAAAATTTTTGGTGGTGAGAAAAGTGAGAAAGAATCTTTTGAAGGTGTAAATAATAATAATAAAGAAAGACATTTAAAATTAGCATTAATTCAGGGAATAAGTATCCCTTTGGTTCAATTTATAGTGGCACTTTTTCTTTCAGGTGTAATATATTTTGTTACTTCTGATGAATATCTAGAAGTGATATCTGTTGGAACATTTATGTCTTTTATAACAGCAATGATATTGATATTTGCACCAATAAAGAGGCTTGCTGAAATTAATGTTGTATTACAGAGAGGACTTGCTGCTAGCGAATCAGTATTTAAGCTCTTAGACTCTCAATCTGAATCGGATAGAAATACAGATAACTTTAATAAAATATTTAGTAGAAATTTTAAATTAATTAATTTCAATAAGATAAATTTCTCATATTATGATAATGATAATTTAGTTTTAAATGATATTAATTTTTCAATCCCTAAGGGAACCACTTGTGCAATAGTTGGAAAATCTGGTAGTGGAAAATCTACTCTTATAAATTTATTACCAAGATTTTATGATATTAAAAAAGGAAACATATCCATAGATGATGAAAATATCAACTCATTCTCATTAAAAGAACTCAGAGGAATGATTGCTTATGTTGGACAAGATTTAACATTATTTAATGATTCAATAAGAAATAATATAGCTTATGGCTCTTTAGAAAATAAATCACTTGAGGAAGTGAAGCTTGCGGCAGAAAGTGCAAATGCATCAGACTTTATAGATAATTTTGATCTAGGTTATGAGACTTTTGTTGGAGATAATGGGGTATTACTATCTGGTGGACAACGACAAAGAATAGCTATAGCTAGAGCAATTTTAAAAGATGCACCTATATTATTACTAGATGAGGCCACAAGCTCGTTAGACTCGGAGTCAGAGAAACTTATACAAACAGCTCTTGATGAACTTCAAAAAAACAGAACTACAATAGTTATTGCTCATCGTTTATCTACTATAGAACAAGCAGATCAAATTATTGTATTAGATACAGGTAAAATTAGAGAAAGAGGAAAACATTCTGAGCTGATATTGAAAAAAGGATTATATGCAAAATTACATCAAATACAATTTCCCGATTTATAATGGATAAGTTTTTCAATAATATTTGGTATTCTAAATTTAATTTTTTTAGTTTGTTGTTTCTACCATTATCATTAATATATTTAATTACAATTACGATTAGAAGATATTTATACCAAATTAAGCTCTTTCAAATAACTAAATTTAATGTACCCATTATAATTGTCGGCAATATTTCTCTTGGTGGTTCTGGAAAGACACCATTTTGTATTTGGCTGATAAATTATTTGTTATCCAGGGGCTTAAAAGTTGGCGTAATATCTTCCGGATACAAAGGAGCTTCTAAGATACCCATTATAATTAATGAACAGTCAGATCCAAAAATAGTTGGTGATGAGGCGATACTTTTATTTGAAAAAACTAATGCTATAACTGTTAGTTGCGGCAATAGAGTGCATGCAACAAAACTTTTACTAGATACATTTAACGTGGATGTTGTAATTCACGATGATGGTATACAACATTATTCCCTAAACAGAGACTATGAAATTATCTTAACAGACCATGATAAACTTTTTGGCAATGGATACTTGTTACCATCTGGGCCATTACGTGAACTAAAATCTCGTATTTTAAGGGCAAATATTTCAGTATTGACAAATGTTATTAATGATAAAATATATGCCACAAGTTCTATTAATAACGGGCTCCAAAATATTGTCACAAAAGAAATAAAAAGCTTTGATTATTTTAGAAATAAGCAAGTAAATTTAGTTGCTGGAATTGCTTCAATTAAAAATATAACAAATATACTTGATCATTATATGATTAATTATGTTTCACATAAATTTGACGATCACCATCATTTTTCTGGAAACGAGTTTAATTCATTGACTAACAAACCAATCTTTCTTACCTCTAAAGATTATGTTAAATTAAGTAATCTAAATGATAGTAATATTTGGGTTATTTTGCATGAAGTTATCCCCAATAATTTACTTTTAGAAAAAATTAAGGAAGACTTATCAAAATTATTAAAGTATGAAAACTAGAATTATAATACCAGCAAGACTAAAATCAACACGGTTCCCAAATAAACTCATTAAAGTATTTAATGGAAAAAGTATTATTGAGCATGTAGCTTTAAGAGCTAAGAAATTAAATTATGACTCATTGTTAATCGCTACTGATAGTTTGAAAATTAAAAAAATAGTCGAGAACATTGGTATTCAAGTTTGGTTCTGTGATAAAGAATATTCTTGTGGAACAGAAAGGCTATCTGCTTTATCCAAAGATCTAAATTTTAAAAAAAATGATATTATTATTAATATACAGGGAGATGAATATAATTTTCCACTAATTGCAGTCAAGAATATTATCAATGATTTAAAAGTTTCAAGAAAAGAAATTGTTTCAACAGTTATATATACCACTATAGATAAAAAATTAATTAGCAACAAAGATTCCGTGAAAGTAGTTGTAGATAAACAAGGTAATGCACTATATTTTTCTAGATCAATAATACCTCATGGTTCTACCGGCTCAGTTGCAATACATATAGGCATATATGGATATAAAGCAAGGTTATTGGATATGTATTCATCTTTTCTTAAATCTGATTTTGAAAAAACTGAAAGTCTTGAGCAATTAAGGTTTTTGTATAATAAAGTGCCGGTACATTGCATTAAGATTAATAATCATAATTCGATTAGTATTAATTCTATTAATGATTTAAAATCACTGAAGGCAGGTTTAAAATGAAAAAGGTAATTATAACTATAACTGGTGCAGCGGGTAATATAGCTTATTCGTTAATATTTCGCATCTTGTCTGGCAACATATTTCCTGCTGATATAAAAATACAGATTAACCTGCTCGATATAGCTGAATCACTACCCATCTTGAAGGGTGTTAAATATGAAATCGAAGATTGTGCATTTCCAAACTTAGATAATATTATTACTACAGACGATCCTGGATTAGCATTTACAGACTCAGATTATATTTTATTAGTAGGCGCGAAACCTAGATTTAAAGGGATGCAAAGAGCAGATTTGTTATTGGATAATGCAAATATTTTTCAAAAACAAGCAAAGATCATCAATGAGTGTGTTGATAAAAATACTAAAATAATAGTTGTTGGGAACCCTGCAAATACTAATGCTTTGATCGTACAATATTTTGCAAGTAATATTCCATCCGATAATATTACATCTCTTATGAAATTGGATCAAAATAGAGCAAAAAGTATCTTGGGAAATAAACTTAATAAATCAGTTACAGAAGTCTCTCAGTTAGTAGTCTGGGGAAATCATTCTGCTACTCAATTTCCAGACTTAAATCATGCTAATGTATCTAATAGTAACGAAGCTATCTTATCTCTTGATGCTGATTGGGTTAACGATGTATTCATCCCGAGAGTACAAAAAAGGGGAGCTGAAATCATTCAGCATAGAGGAAAATCTAGTGCTGCATCAGCAGCATCTGCAATATATGATCATTTAAATATTCTGATTAATGGTTCTAATGATTGGGAGTCAATGGGAATCATGAGAGATAATACTTATGGGATTAGTAATGAAATATTTTTCTCGTTTCCACTTAAAATTTCAAACTCGAACATTTCTATAATTAATGAATTAGCTATAAGCGATGAATCAATGAAATATATAAAGGATACGGAAAAAGAATTATTGACTGAAAGAGATATTATAAAAGATATACTTAAAAATTAATTAACTATATTTACCTTTTTATTGTTAACAAATAAACCTTTGTCAACAGAATCTAGTCTTATGACCGCCAAGCATATCATTTCTCGGTCAATGACTTGATTATGACTCATTATATCACCTACTATTTCATTATTTTCATCGTGAATTTTATTAGAAATATTTATCTTATCCGAGGAATGCCTTATTAAGAATAATTGTTTTTTAATTTTTCCAAGATAGTGTGTTCTTGCTACAATTTCTTGTCCCGTATAACATCCTTTTTTATAATTTATTCCATTTAGTTTTTCTAAATTCAAGACTTGAGGTATATATTGTTCTTTAGTTTCCATGTTTATTCTTAATATACCATTATAGTAGTCAGCTAATTTATTTATATTAATCTTCAATTCATCAGTAGTAGTCAATACATTAATTTCATCTACCATGCGTTTTTTATTCTTATAAACTAGGGTAAAAGACCGGAAATGCTTTGAATCATTGTTTAAAACCCAATAGTCATCATTTCTTTTAAAACTATCTGAGTCTTTCCCTACATTGCTTTCTAAAAATTGATCCAATGTCTTTCCGCATACTCCTAAAACAAGATAATTACTGTCTCTTTCTATAACTACTTTAGACATGAGAATATACATCGATAATTTTTGAGTAAAATAGTCAGAAATATCTTTATTAATTAATATTACATAATCATTTTGATCTTTAAGAATTCTTAGTATTGCGATTACTTTGCCTTGATTGGTTGAGTAAGAAGAATATTGGAAAATATTTTCTTCAACCAACTCTATATCATTACTAAGTTGACCTTGTAAAAATTTACCAGCATCTTCGCCAGAGATTCTTAGACAAACTGTTTCTGGATCCTTGGAATATCCTGATAATTCTCTAATATTCATATAAAGTATTGATTTCCATGAAAATAACTGATTACCATAAAATTATTACTATTAATTTATTATATCTAAACTCTCTTCGATGAAAATAAGTATATCCTAATAAAGTACTATTTATTTAATTTATATTTGCATATAATACGTGTTGGAGAGATTACATGAATAACAATCAAAATAAAGACAAGCCTGAACCAAAAGAAAATACTCCTAAAAAAATTAAGGAAATTAAAGAAATTGGTGGACGAAAAGGTTTGGATCCGACTAGGTATGGTGATTGGGAAAAAAGTGGTCGTTGCATAGATTTTTAACATGGATAGAACAATGAAAAATAAAAGACCATTATCTCCTCATTTGCAAATTTATAAACCACAGCTGACTTCTGTTCTTTCTATTACACATAGATTTACAGGGGTTGTTTTGTCATTATTTTCTATATTGATACCATTTTCATTAGTTTTTATTTCATTTGGATCAGATTATTACCAGTTATTCTTACAGATATTAGACCACATTATTATTAAAATTATTTTAATTGGCACAGTTTTTTCATTAGCTTTTCACTTAAGCAATGGAGTCAGACACTTATTTTGGGATATGGGATTAGGATTAAGCATAAAAGACAGTTATATGTCTGGATATCTTGTGATATTACTCTCATTAGTTTTAACTTTATTCGTAATACTTAAGATTAGTTAGTAGGAAATTTATGGCAATCTTTCATTGGAAATTACAAAGAATCAGTGCAATATTACTTATACCTATTGCGATATATACAACTTTTTATCTATTTAATATCGGTAGCTTATCTTATGCAGATGTTACAAATGATATTTCATCGATTCCAGCAATTCTATTAATAGTTTTTATGTCAGTAATTTTATTTATGCACAGTTCGTTAGGTATAGAAACAATTTTGGAAGACTATATACATGATATGAAAACTCAGAGTTTATTAGTGAACCTCTCAAAGTTTATCCATGTTATATTATTTTTATTAACACTTGTTTCGCTAATAGTAATTAAAGGGAATTAATATGGATAATAGTAAAATCATAAAACATACACATGATGTGATAGTCATTGGTGCTGGAGGATCTGGTTTGAGAGCGACTATGGGTATTTCTCAGTCTGATCATAGCGTGGCTTGTATATCAAAAGTTTTTCCAACTAGAAGTCACACTGTAGCTGCCCAAGGTGGTATAAGTGGGGCACTCGGTAATATGGGTGAAGATGACTGGCGTTGGCATATGTATGACACTGTCAAAGGATCTGATTGGTTGGGTGACCAGGACTCCATCGAGTATATGTGCAAGAATGCTGTGGAATCAATAATAGAGCTAGAACATTTTGGCGTTCCTTTTTCTAGAACAGAGGAAGGCAAGATTTATCAAAGACCATTTGGTGGAATGACAACTGAATATGGTAAAGGTATTGCTCAAAGAACATGCGCTGCAGCCGATAGAACCGGGCATGCTATCCTTCACACTTTGTACACTCAAGCACTTAAAAATAATGTAGATTTTTTTATTGAATACTTTGTAATTGATTTAGTTTTTGAAGATGGAAAATGTGTAGGTGTTTTGGCTTGGTGTTTAGATGATGGCTCAATACATCTTTTTCAAGCCCATATAGTAATTCTTGCTACAGGTGGTCATGGCAGAACTTATCAATCTTCAACATCAGCTCATACTTGCACTGGTGATGGTAATGGAATGATATTAAGATCAGGTTTACCTTTGATGGATATGGAGTTTATACAATTTCATCCTACAGGTATTTATGGGGCTGGATGTTTAATAACTGAAGGTGCTAGAGGAGAAGGTGGTTACTTAACAAATTCTGAGGGCGAAAGATTCATGCCTAAATATGCTCCAAATGCTAAGGACTTGGCATCTAGAGATGTTGTGAGTAGAGCTATACAGATGGAAGTAAACGCTGGCAGAGGTGTTGGCGAAGAAAAAGACCATGCTTTGCTGCATTTAGAACATCTTGATGCAAGCATAATTCATGAAAAACTACCTGGTATTACTGAAACTGCTAAAATATTTGCAGGCGTCGATGCAACAACAGATCCTATTCCTGTGATACCAACTGTTCATTATAATATGGGTGGCACGCCAACTAACCATTATACCGAAGTCATAGCTACTGGCGAAGGAGACACAGTAGAAGGGTTAATGGCTTTAGGTGAAGGAGCATGTGTTTCTGTGCATGGTGCTAATAGACTAGGCTCTAACTCTTTATTAGATTTAATAGTATTTGGAAAGTCTGCAGCAGAGAGAGCTTGTGCTTTATTGGATAAAAAAACTAAAAATCACATTGATATCAAATCTTCAACTATTAGTGACATCATGGATAATTTTGAATCAACAAGGAACTCATCTGGCGATATTGGCACTGCAGAGTTAAGGAATAAGATGCAAAAAACTATGCAGCGATATGCTCCTGTCTATAGGGATGCTGAAACCCTTAAAAAAGGAATCAGTATAATGCAAGGCTTGTTCAGTGATTTTAAAAATGTATCAGTAAGCGATAAATCTTTAACTTGGAATACAGATTTAGTGGAGACCTTGGAGCTGAATAATCTTCTATATCAGGCATTGGCAACCTTATACTCTGCTCAGAATAGGCAAGAAAGCAGGGGAAGCCATGCAAGAGATGATTTTCCGGAAAGAGATGATGAAGAGTGGTTGAAGCATACAATGGTCTCTATAGATAAAGATGGTGCAGAAAAGTTTGACTATAAACCTGTGAAGCTTGAAACACTAACTGATGAGGTTGAGACAGTTAAATTAAAAGCAAGGACGTATTAGATTATGGCTAAATTTACATTACCTATTAATTCTAGAGTGACAGAAGGCAAAACTTTTGAGCCATCTGTGGAACCAAAAAATAGACTTCGTGTAGATATATACAGGTATAATCCTGATTTGAATTCTAACCCATATCTGGATACATACATACTTGATAAAGATAAATTTGGACCAATGGGTCTAGATGTATTGCTTTATATTAAAAACAATATAGACCCAACGCTTTCTTTCAGAAGATCATGTCGCGAGGGTATTTGTGGCTCATGTTCTATGAATATAAACGGTACTAATACTTTGGCTTGTATTCTAAATATTGCAGATGAGAAGCATCTAAAGATATATCCTTTGCCTCATATGCCAGTTGTAAAAGATTTAGTGCCAGATATGAAAGATTTCTATAAACAATATGAATCAATAAAGCCTTGGTTAATCAATGATGTTAAGCCTGATAGAGAGCACTTGCAGTCTCAAGAGGAAAGGGGGAAGTTGGATGGATTAATAGAATGTGTTTTATGTGCATGCTGTTCTACTAGTTGTCCGAGTTATTGGTGGAACTCCGATAAGTATTTAGGGCCAGCAACATTGTTACATGCATATAGATGGATCATTGATAGTAGAGATACAGCTAAGAAAGAAAGGCTATCTGAATTAGCAGATAAATTTAAACTTTTTAGATGTCACACAATCATGAATTGTACAAAAACATGTCCAAAAAATCTAAACCCAGCTAAAGCCATCTCTCATATAAAGCAAATGCTAGCATCGGAATAAAATGCGTTTATCTGAAGTAATTTGGAAATGTAGAAAAGGTATTAGAGAAGTTGATATCTTATTATCACGCTACACAGAAAAATTTTACCCTCATCTCTCGGAAGAAGATAAGAAAATTTATGTTGAATTTATAGACCAAGATACTTATGCAATTTTAGATGTCCTTGTTAATGATAAAAAACCAGAAAACGAAAAGTTTATAAAGATAGTTGAAGCCTTGAAATCATTTAACTAGTATCATTATACTATGAGAAGCAATAGAATACGTTTAGGTGTAAACCTAGATCACATCGCATTTATCAAAAAATCGAGAGACACGTTATATCCAAGTCTTGCTGATGCTGTAAAAATTACAGAGGATGCTGGTGCAGATTTAATAACAATACATCTAAGAGAGGACAGGCGCCATATACAGGACTCCGATGCTTTTGAAGTGCGTGACTGCGCGAAAACTTTAAATTTTGAGATGGCGAATACCATGGAAATGATTGAGTTTGCATTGAAACTTAAACCAGACTTTTGTTGCATAGTGCCCGAGAAAAGAGAAGAAAAAACAACAGAGGGCGGTTTAAATCTTAAAAAACTTAATGTTTCTGAATTAGACTTATTTAAAAATAATATTAAAAAGTTAGCAGAAGCAGGTATTAAAACATCCTTGTTTATTGATCCAGATATAGAATCAGTGAAATTATCAAAAGAGCTTGGTGCTGAGATTGTAGAATTACATACAGGACATTATGCTAATAAATTCAATTCTATTGACGAGTTTGAGGCATTAGAGAGCCTGTCTATGGCTTCTAATACAGCACATGATCTTGGATTAATAGTGAATGCTGGACATGGTTTGAATATAGAGAACTTGACTCAAATATGTGAAATACCTCATATACATGAGCTAAATATTGGACATTCAATTATTTCACAAGCGGTTTTCATAGGTTTAAAGGATGCAATCGAGAAAATCATAAGTATAATAGACAACTGTGATTAAAGGTATAGGCATAGATTTGATTGAGAATTCCAGAATTAAGATTCTGTATGCAAAGTATGGTCATATATTTGCTAAAAAAATATTATCTGAAACTGAAATTACTGAATTTAATAAATCAAAGTCACCTGTAAGTTATTTATCTAAACATTTTGCATCTAAAGAAGCTTTATCTAAGGCACTAGGAACTGGTTTGTATAGAAAAGGAGTTTATCCATCTAAACTAGTCATCGATCATGACAAGTCAGGAAAACCTTTCTTCGTAAAAACTAATACCTTAATTAAAATATTAAAATCAATCTCTGCCAATAATATATTTCTCACAATATCCGATACAGATAGTCATTCTACCGCCATGGTTTTGGTTGAGTAGTATGAATTTTATAAATATCCAAGAAACTATAGGAAACACCCCTCTAATAAAGGTGCCTGTAAACTCCAAAACAAGTATTGTGTTAGCTAAATGCGAAGGCAATAACCCCGGTGGGTCAATTAAGGATCGGGCTGCTCTCAGAATGATTGACGATGCTGAAGCAAATGGACAAATTAAAAAAGGTGATACGTTAATAGAAGCTACTAGCGGAAATACTGGTATTGCGTTATCAATGGTTGCAGCAATTAAGGGCTACAGGATTATTATTATAATGCCAGAGACTGTTTCATCAGAAAGAATTAAGACAATGAAGGTATATGGAGCAGAGGTGATATTGGTATCAAAAGAGGAAGACATGGAAGGAGCAAGAGATCTTGCTGTCAAAATGAGTTTATCTGGCCAAGGATTTGTTCTGGATCAGTTCTCAAATAATTCAAACTATATGGCACACTTTGAAGGCACCGGGCCAGAGATTTGGGAGCAAACAGAAGGCAAAGTTACACATTTTGTTTCAGCAATGGGCACAACTGGTACTATTACGGGTGTTTCAATGTTCCTAAAGAAAAAAAATAAAGAGATCGAGATTATAGGAGTTCAGCCAGAGGATGGTTCTAAAATACCTGGAATAAGAAGATGGAGACACGGCTATGAACCTGAAATTAGAAAAAATGCAATTATTGATGAAATTATTGATATAAGTCAGAAAGATGCAGAGTTTACTTCAAGTGAATTATCAATAAAGAATGGGATATTCTGTGGTGTTTCTGCGGCTGCAAATATTAATATATCACGCAGGATAGCAGAGCAAAATGAGAATGCTAGGGTTGTAACAATATTATGCGATAGAGGTGACAGATATCTCTCTAAACTGTAAGGTCTCGGCTATTTAGTTATTACTAGATTTGTACCAGCTCTTAATGATCGCGAGGATTTAATATTGTTTGTTTTTAATAGTTCTTCTTTTGAAACCTTAAAACCTGTACTAATAAGATTAACTGTATCACCAAGATCAACCACGTACCTTAATTTAATATTGTCCGTACTAGATAACACAGGGGCTTTCATTTTAATTACAACCTTCTGTGATATTTTTAAATTAGTTTTGACTGTGGCATTATTCCACGACAACAATGTTTTTAGATTAGTATTATAATATTTTGCAATTTTATACCAGTTATCATATCTTTTTACAACATGTCTATATGTTATTGTTTTATCATTAATTATATATTTTTTATTAGCTATAGTAACAGAATTACTATTATCAGTAGTCCCTTTGATAGGTAATTTCAATGTATCGCCAATTCTTATTAAGTCGGATGAGAGGTTGTTAAGCACCTTGATGGACTTAATAGAAACATTATGAATCCTAGATATCTTTGAAAGACTATCTCCTCTTGAGATTTTATGGGTTTTATTCACATAAATGATTTTTGACAACTTCGCGAATCTTTTCTTAAAAAGCTCCGCATTTTCATGTGGCAGTAATAATTGATTTTGCATCTCTGGTAAAAAATACCAGCCACTAAAACCTGGATTTAGCTCATGGACACTCTTTTCATCAAGACCAGATAGTATAGATATAGTATAAAAATCAATTGGATATGGTATTTTTATAAATCTAGTTTTAGATTTATTAGATATTTTTGGTAACTTGAACCCATAGGCCGCAGGATTTGAGATGATATCTCTTAGCGCTATTAGTTTAGGCACGTAAATCTCTGTTTCTCTTGGCAAATCAAGATCCCAGAATGTTTTTTTCCCTATAGTATAATTAGCTTTTCTGATAGATTTGCTTACATTACCCGCCCCTGTATTGTATGAAGCAATAGCTAACAACCAGTCACGCTTATAATGCCTATGCATATCTCTAAGAAAATGTGCTGCGGCTTTGGTTGAGTTTAAAACATCTCTTCTTCCATCATAGGACCAAGTTTTAGATAAACCATATTCTCTTGCGGTGGGCGGTATAAACTGCCATATACCAGCAGCTTTTGACGGTGAATAGGCGTATGGTTGGTAGCCACTTTCAACGATAGGAAGCAGTGCTAGCTCAAGTGGTAAGTTATTTTTTTCTAGTTCAGCTATAACATGATGTATAAAAGGTTGTGACCTTTTTATAGATCTATATACGAAAGCTTTATTTTTTTTAAACCATACGATCTCTTTGTCTATCCTTGACGAATAGATAGTATCTAAGCAAAATCCACTTCTTAATTTATCCCAGACCTGCGGATACTCTCTTGCGCTTAATTTTTTTGTATTGCAATCAAAGCTACCGAAGTTAGCTAAAATCTGGGGACGTTTGTAACTAATAGATTGGTTACAGCTTGTAATAAAAGTTGCACATAATATAATTGTGATTGAGGTTGTAAATTTTTTAAAAAACATAATTATAATTACAGCCTATCAAACATGTGAGTTTATTACTATCCGATAATTTATGAAATTAAACACAAATAACTATAAGTACAAAGAACTGATTAAATGGTATAGAAAATCAGTTAATCAGCCTTTTAAAAAAACTATAAATGATCAGATACCGGAAATTAAGAAACATATCTCTGGAAATCATGTGCTTTATATAGGGTTATCGGAGTTTAAGAAGAAATTTAAATCAGATAAATACCTAAGTTTTATTGCTATAGACGAAATAATATCTTCAGATAACATAACAGATTCTAAAAGATTACCTTTTGAAGACAATTCTCATGATGTAATCGTTATAATTCATGCCTTAGACTATACAGCGAACCCATATGAGTTAATACGTGAAATCGATAGAATTGGAACAGATGATGCAAATGTTACGTTGATAGGTTTTAATAAATTTAGTTTATGGGGCCTAGTTAAGCCATTAATGGATAAAATGTCGCCTCCATGGTTTTTAAATTTCCATTCGCTTTACAATATTAGGGAATGGTTTAAAGTTTTAGGTTACGATTCTTCTCTAATAAAAACAGCAGCATTTATCCCTATTTCTTCAAAGAGTATATCTAGATACATATCTAAAATAAGATTTCTTCAGAAGATATTTGCTTCCAACCTCGGTGGCCTATATTTTCTAGTTTTTGATAAAAAAATGATACCTTTGACGCCTATAAAATTAAAGTTTACAAATAAATATATGATTTCATCTTTCCCAAAATCTAGTCTTAATAGAGTCAAATGACTGATATTATAATATATACAGATGGAGCATGTAGTGGTAACCCTGGAGTAGGTGGGTGGGGTGTCGTAGTTATAAAGAAAACTGATATAGAAAAATTTAATGGGTATGAAAAAGATACAACGAATAATCGAATGGAATTGATGGCTGCGATTGAAGGTATTGCTAAACAAAAGATAGGAGAAAAGATTACCCTGTATACTGATTCAAAATATGTTAAGGATGGAATCACTACATGGGTGATTAATTGGAGAAAAAATAATTGGCTTACCAGTGCCAAGAAACCAGTAAAAAATAAGGACTTATGGCAGAGACTAGATCTTTTATGTGGAAAATATGAGGTAAAATGGAAATGGGTTCGGGCGCATCAAGAGGATCTGTCGGATGAAACTATGTATAACAACATGGCTGATAAATTAGCTAGAGATGGGATAGAAAAATGGAGAGATTAATAGTATTAGATACTGAAACAACAGGACTAGATGTTGATGACGGCCACAAGATCATAGAGATTGGATGTGTAGAAATTATTGACAGAAACATAACAACTAATGTGTTTCATGAATATGTAAACCCCAAACGACTTATAGATGAAAAAGCTTATGAAGTTCATGGAATATCAAATGACTCATTAGAGGACAAACCAATTTTTTCAGAAATTTTGGATAAATTTATGGACTATATATCAGACTCGGCTTTAATAATTCATAACGCTCCTTTTGATATTGGTTTTTTAAGAGCAGAGCTTTATTCATCGGGAGAAGATCCAGATAAAATTAGTATAAAAAGAGAAATACTGGATACATTAAAGATTGCTAGGAAAAGTTTCCCAGGCAAAAGAAACTCTTTAGATGCGTTATGCGTAAGGTATGCTGTTGATAATACAGATAGAAATTTACATGGTGCTCTTCTTGATGCTAGATTATTAGCTAATGTTTATCTTAGAATGACTCAGGGACAAACAAATATCGAAGGTTTGTCACAATCGGTCAACAAGTCTGATCAGGATATAATCGATAATGTACAAAGCAGAACTCAAAGAGTTATTCGTGCAACAAGTGATGAAGTAGATAAGCATCTAAATTATTTTAAATAATTTATTTATTTTTTAGTATTCTGTCTTTATTTCTTTCCCAGTCTCTATTCTTGATATCAGCTCTTTTATCATGGGCTTTTTTTCCCTTTGCAATAGCTATTTCAAGTTTTATTAAAGAATTTTTTGTATACATTTTTGTTGGTACTAATGCATGCCCATTTTGTTTCATATCATTGGAGATATTAATAAGCTCTCTTTTGTTGAGTAATAATTTTCTAGATCTACGAGAATTAACCTTATCACTATCCGATGTTGTAGATAATACTTTCAAGTGTGCATTTATAAGGTAAGCTTCATTATTTTTAATTGTAATATAACTTTCAGATATCTGGGCATGTCCAGACTTTATGCTTTTTACTTCCCACCCATGCAGGCTAAGGCCGGCCTCAAATTTTTTTAAAAGTGAGAATTTAAAAGATGCTTTCTTATTGGTGCACAATATATTCATATATTTATGACATTATGTATAATAATTATTATGATAACATAAAAGTATAAGGAGTAAGACATTATAGCTAATCAACGACAATCAATACATGGGCAGTGGTCTTCAAAAATAATCTTCATTTTTGCAGCTACTGGTTCTGCTGTAGGATTGGGTAATATATGGAAATTTCCATGGATGGTAAGTGAGAGTGGGGGTGGCGCTTTTGTTTTACTTTACATATTAAGTGTCATTTTGATTGCTTTGCCAATAATGTTGGCAGAGGTTTTTATTGGAAGACATGGAAAGCAGAATCCAGTGGCTAGTCTAAGATATCTGTCAAATGAATCGAGCTGCTTCGATGTCACTGAAATTGATGCAGATCTGAAACGAGTTAAAACTAAAAAACAAAAGTATTCTAATTCTGATGACTATACTAATTGGCAGCTAGTTGGCTGGGCTGGGATTATTGCGGGGATACTAATACTTTCATTTTATAGTGTTATAGCAGGTTGGACTATGTCCTATATTTTGAAGGCTGGTTCAGGAGCCTTTAATTTAATTGATCTTGATGGGTCTAAACAAATATTTACTAATTTAGTTTCTGATCCAGAAAAATTATTAGCTTGGCATACGATATTTATGTTTATAACTTGCTATATAGTTTCTCAAGGAGTTAAAGGTGGACTTGAAAAGGCAGTTAAATTTCTAATCCCAGGATTATTTCTATTATTAATTGGCTTAGCTGTTTACTCATCAACATTGGATGGATTCAGTGATGGGATCAAATATATGTTTGTACCAGACTTATCAAAAATTACTTCTGGTGTAGTGTTAAGTGCAATAGGGATGGCATTTTTTTCACTAAGTATTGGGATGGGTTCGTTAATGATATATGGATCTTATTTGTCAGATGATGCATCTATAGCAGAAGTAACTACATTAGTTGCATTTGCAGATACATTTGTTGCTATATTAGCAGGTATAATTATATTTCCTATTGTTTTTACTTATAACCTCGACCCTTCAACTGCTGGGCCAGGTTTAATTTTCGAAACTTTGCCAATTGCTTTTGGAGCAATGCCTGGGGGAGATATTATAGCTACCCTATTTTTTATTTTACTATTTTTTGCTGCTATTACTTCGTCTATTTCACTTATTGAGCCTGCTATAAGTTTTATGATTGAAAATTATTCTATCAGTAGGGGAGAAGCCAGCATCAAAATGGGTATGCTAACCTGGTTAGTAGGATTAGGCACAATACTTTCATTTAATCTTATTGCAGATTATAAGTTGTTTGGAATGAATTTTTTTAGTTTATTAGATGCCCTTACTTCGAAAGTAATGCTGCCGTTAGGCGGATTGATGATGGCGATTTTTGTAGGTTATATCGTTAAGAAAAATATTGTAATGGATGAACTAAGATTCAGCTCGATAGTATTTAATTTTTGGTTACTCTTGATAAGATATGTTGCACCAATCGCTGTAACACTAATATTTGCACATGGATTGTTATCGTAAAATGGATTATATAAATAAATCTGAAGAAATTAATGTTGGCCATGAACTGATATTCTCATTAATAAATAATGTTAGTGATTATCACAGATTTTTACCTTGGTGTTCTGACTCTAAGATTATCTCAGATACTGGTGATAAGATGCAGGCTGAAATTGAAATATCTAAAAATTTTATTAACTGGAAATTTTCAACAGAGAATACTTATGATTTAAACAAAAAAATAACCATAAAGTTAATTGATGGCCCATTTAATCATTTAGATGGTTACTGGGAATTTAAAAAAATTGATAATTATAATACAACTGTTGACCTTTATCTTGAATATAAGTTTGATAGTAGACTCATCGAATTATCAATCAAACCCATATTTTCAAACATAATGTCAACGATTCTAGACTCTTTTATTTCTGAAGCTTTCAAACGAAAAGGTCTTGCTTAAATGTTTGATATACTTTTTTATTATACAGATTCAGATAAAATCAAGAGCATAGTTTTTAAGGTCAAGGAGGGCTGTACCATCCATGATTTTGTCTTATTAAACAACCTATCGGTTGTTATACCGAAAATGAATTACAATAATTATAAGATAGGAGTATTTGGAAAAATAAAAAAACCTGATTATATTATTAAAGAAAATGATCGATTAGAGCTTTACAGCCCTATTACAATAGATCCTAAGATCAGAAGAAAAAATATCGCCACCAGTAGGTAATAATTGATATAATATAGAAAGAAAGTTTAAAGGTTTGGGTAAATAATGAGCAATAATGATACTCTGAAAGATGCTGGATTAAAGGTTACACACCCCAGAAGTGAGATATTAGATATTCTTCAAGCAAATCCCGAAATGCATCTTAGCGCAGATGAGATACATAATAAACTTGTGGATAACAAACAATCAATCGGGCTTGCAACTGTCTATCGAGTACTCACTCAATTAGAGATTGCTGGATTAATACAAAAGAATCAATTTAGCGATAATCAGTCAAGTTACGAAATAAAAAAACAACATCATGATCATTTAATTTGTACTAAATGTGGAAAAATTATAGAGTTTATGAACGATGATTTAGAGAAGCTCCAAGAGAAAATTTCAGACAAGTATCAGTTTAGACTAGATAGTCATGTTATGACCTTGTTTGGTGTTTGTAAAAACGGGTCTTGCCAGAATGAGTAACCCCTTATGATCTTCCACCCCATTTTAACTTTTGATTGAGTATTCTAAAATAATTATATTCTAAGGGATGAGCGATCATAAGCTGTTTACTGCTTTTCTTGATTTCAACAACCTTGGGATGTGGAATATTAAGGTTATTTGACCCATCAAATGTTACAAGGGTGTTTTTTATGGATTTTTTGTCAACTACTATTCGTATCTTTTCGCTCGAATTAATGATTATAGGGCGATGACTATAAGTATGAGGTGAAATTGGAGTAATGCTAATTACATTTGCATCCGGGCTGACAATAGGACATCCATTTGACATTGAGTATGCTGTAGAACCTGTTGGAGTAGAAATTATTACACCATCAGATCTTTGAAGATTTATAAGAACATCATTGATAAAAATACTTGCCTGTATCATCTTAAGTAATCCATAATTATATATAACCACATCATTTAAGGACGTGGACAATATTTTTTCATCATTCAAATCTGTAACTTTTGCATCTATCTGCATTCGCTTGTCAATGATGTAGTCACCATTGATGATTTCATATACTTTTTTTAGGATATCTTTTTTATCTACATCTACGAGAAATCCTATTTTTCCAAAATTGATACCTAAAATTGGTAGATTTAAAACATTGGCCACTTTTGAGGCCGAGAGAAATAATCCATCTCCGCCAAACACTATGATAAGGCCATAGCTACTGAGAGATACTTTTTTCTTAATTGAAGATAACTTTATGTTCTCACCCGTCGAATGTAACTTTATCTCATTAAGGGTTTGCAGTAATAATTCATGAGAGATTTTTTTTCTTTTAAGAAATCGAATCAATTTTTGTATATCTACATTCTTTTGATATTTGTCATGGGTAAACAATAAAACTTTTTTAATTTTCTTCATTACAACTTTGCCTAAATATAGTCATATAAAAATATATCTGTTAACAAATATTATAGTTTAATTTATCATAGTATAAGCATGAATAGTATCTTAGAGAAAGTAAAAGATTTAAAGAAGATGGCATTATCAAAAAATCAGCTAATTTCCACAGCTGAATCTTGTACAGGTGGCTTAATATCAAAATATTTGACAGATATACCTGGATCATCAAGTTTTTTTGAATCATCCATAATATCCTATTCAAATAAATCAAAAATTTCCCTATTAAATGTTAATCCTGATACTCTTTCTAATTATGGAGCTGTTTCAGAACAGGTGGTAAGAGAAATGGGTCTAGGTTTACTCAAGATAAGTTCTGCAGATATAGCTGTTTCGGTTTCAGGAATAATGGGTCCAAATTCTGACAATACAAGTAAAAAAATCGGTTCGATATGGATTTGCGTCATGAACAAGTTTAAAGCTGATTCTAATTATCTGGAATTATCTAAAAGCCGACAAGAAAATCGTGAAGAAGCAGCAAAAATTGCAATAATGAATTTATATGATTTCATTAGCGACCTTTAATTGATACTATATGTGATATTAGTTAAATTTACGAGGCATAAAGAATTCTATGGAAGATAACAAGCAAAAGGCATTACAAGTAGCAATTGGTCAGATCGAGAAAGACCATGGGAAAGGAGCATTAATGAAGCTCGGAGAAGGGTCTCTTTACCCAGAGATTGAGGCAGTTTCTACTGGTTCTTTAACTCTTGATTCTGCGCTTGGGATAGGTGGTCTACCTAAAGGTAGAGTAGTTGAGATTTATGGTCCAGAGTCATCCGGAAAAACAACAATGACCTTGCAAGTTATTGCAGAAACTCAAAAACAAGGAGGCACTGCTGCCTTTATTGATGCAGAACATGCCTTAGATCCTAAGTATGCAGAAAACTTAGGAGTGAATATAGACGATTTGCTTCTATCTCAACCAGACTCCGGTGAACAAGCTTTAGAGATTACGGATACATTGGTCAGATCTGGAGCTGTAAACACAATAGTGATAGATTCTGTTGCGGCGTTAACGCCTAAAGCAGAAATTGATGGAGATATGGGTGATTCGCACATGGGGCTTCAGGCAAGATTAATGTCACAAGCTTTGAGAAAACTTTCTGCAAATATTAAAAAATCTAATACACTTGTGATATTCATAAATCAAATTAGAATGAAAATAGGTGTTATGTTTGGAAGCCCAGAAACCACTACTGGTGGAAACGCCTTGAAATTCTATTCGTCAGTTAGACTAGATATCCGAAGAATTGGTGCTATCAAGAAAGGAGATGAAATTGTTGGAAATGAAACAAGAGTAAAGGTGGTTAAAAATAAAGTTGCCCCACCATTCAGGATTGCTGAGTTTGATATACTATATGGCGAAGGAGTTTCGAAAGAGTCTGAGCTTATCGACTTAGGTGTAAAGTATAATCTCGTTGAAAAAGCCGGTGCATGGTATAGCTATGGAAAAGATAGGATAGGACAGGGTAAAGATAATTCAAGAATATTTTTAAAAGATAATCCTGATATTGCTATGGAGATAGAGAACAAGATTCGAGATATCATCTCAGGTGGCGGAGAGGTTATTACAGACAAGGATGGGGATACATCAAAAGCTGAAAAGTAATGAGTAATCAAACTGCTGATATAAAGAATTCAATATCGCGATACCTCAGTATGAGAGAACACTCAAGAAAAGAGTTGATTGATAAATTATCAAAAAAATATTTTGAGATGGATTTGATTTTGCAATGCATTGATGAATTCTCTACAAAAAATCTTCAGTCTGATGATAGATATACTGAATCATTTGTTAGATCTAAATATAATAATCATAAAGGACCAAATTTCATCTCGGCTTCTCTTAAATCAAAAGGTGTTAGTGAAAGTATTATAGATAATGTATTGTCATCATATAATGAGGAAGACTGGCAATTAATTGCAATAGCTGCTCTTGAAAAAAAAACTATTTATAGAAATATTGAACCTGCAAAGTCTAAAATCAAACAAAAAATGTTTTTATCAGGCAGGGGTTTTTCATATAAAACTATAGAACATGCTTTAAATGAGTACTGGAAAAAATGAACATTAGAGAATTATATACTAACTATTTTATAAAGAATAATCACGAGCTGATTGAGTCCAGCTCTTTGGTTCCTGCCTCAGACAAAACACTATTGTTTACAAATGCTGGAATGGTCCAGTTTAAAGATATATTTTTAGGAATAAAAAAACCTAAATATACTAGAGTTGTTACATGTCAGAAATGTGTTAGAGCTGGCGGGAAACATAATGATCTCGAAAATATTGGTTATACTAATCGACACCATTCTTTTTTTGAAATGCTAGGAAATTTTAGTTTTGGTGATTATTTTAAAGAGGAGGCTATTGTTTTTGCATGGGATTTTTTAACTAAAGATCTTGGCTTAGCTAAAGACAGGCTTTATATCTCTGTTCATAAAGATGACAAGGAAGCATCAAAAATTTGGCTTGATAAAATTAAAATAGACGCTGATAAATTATGGTATTTAGATGATGTGGATAATTTTTGGCAGATGGGTCCGACTGGACCGTGTGGTCCATGCTCGGAAATTTACTATGATTTAGGAAAGGAGTTGAAAGGCAACATTCCATCAAAAGGTGATACTGGAGAGAGATATATTGAGATATGGAATCTAGTCTTCACACAGTTCAATCGTGATAGTGATGGTAGCCTAAATGATTTACCAGAAAAATGTGTTGATACAGGTATGGGGCTTGAAAGAATTCATGCAGTTGTTGAAGGAAAGACTGATAATTTTAAAACATCATTATTCTCGAACTTGGAAAAATATCTTGATGAATCTTTGGATACAAAAAATATTAATTATACGATTAAGAAGATAATTATGGACCACTGTAGATCTTCTTGCTTCTTAATATCTGATGGTGTAATCCCTAGTAACGAGGGAAGAGGTTATGTTCTGCGAAGAATAATAAGGCGAGCTACTAGATTTCTTTATAATGCGGGAATACAAGAACCATTTATTTATTCATGCGCAGATATCTTAGAAAAAACAATGGGTAGTACATATAATGGGTTGATAGATAAGTCTGTAGCTATAAAAGAAACCCTCAAGATTGAAGAGAGTAATTACTTAAATACGCTCAGTAAAGGTTTAGAACTTATTAATAAGTTGACCAAGAGTCGGAATGAATTAAGCGGGGAAAATATATTTAAATTATATGACACATATGGTTTCCCATCAGAAATAATTCAGGAAATTGCGGTAGAAAAAAACCTCAAACTTGATTTAGATACATTCAATAATTTAATGGAGTCTCAAAAAAAGCAAAGCAGAAAACATAGTAAATTTGATATCACTGATACTGCTTTTATCGACTCAAGTTTACAAACTAATTTCCTTGGGTATACAGATTATGAGTTAACATCTAAAGTGATTGGTCTATACCATGATAAGAAAAAAATTAAAAACTGTGATAAACCTAATTCAGAGGTTTTAATTATAACTGAAAACACCCCATTTTATCCTGAAGGTGGTGGGCAAATATCTGATATAGGTAAAATTGGGAATGAAACATCTAGCTTAATAGTTACTAACGTACAAAAAATTAACAATGTGATTGTTCATCAGGCAGTTTTAGAAACTGGTGTCATTTCCATGGGAGATGATATCTTTTTAAAAATTAATAAAGAAAGAAGAAATAAAACTTCAATTAATCATTCATCAACTCATCTTTTGAATCAAGCCCTAAGAGATGTTCTGGGTGATCACGTTGAGCAAAAAGGTTCCTTGGTCACAGACAAGTATCTACGTTTTGATTTTTCTCATAATAAAGCACTTGATGCAGAGCAGATTAGGAAGATTGAAACTACTGTTTCTTTTGAGATAAATTCTGACCGAGACACCATAGAGAAAACTAGCTCGTATAAGGAAGCAATAAAAAGTGGAGCTCTTGCATTCTTTGATGAAAAATATTCTGATGATGTTAGAGTTGTCAATATTGGTACAAAGTCAATGGAGTTATGTGGAGGCACTCATGTTTCTAAGACATCTTCGATACGATTATTTAAGATTTTAAATGAGACTAGCGTATCAACTGGTATTAGACGTATTGAAGCTATAACGGGTGAAGAAGCATATCATTCATTTCAGATGTTACATGATGATGTTAAAAAGATAGGTAAGCTTCTTAATGTTAAACCATCCGATTTAGAGAAAAAGATAGTTTCTGTGAAGACAAACGAGGATTTGAGTCAAATAAAAATTAATGAGCTTAGTAAAAAACTTGCATTATTATATTTAAAAAATTTAAAATCAAAGGACCTTAAAGATTCAATGACTAAACTTTATCTTGCTGATTGTTCGGATATTGAGATTAATCAAATTAAAATATTGTCAGATCTGATTAAAAATCAACACGAGAACTCTATATCAGTATTGTTTAAGAAAAATTTAGAAGTAATTAATTGCTATGTAGGTGTTTCCAAGCAATGTAAACATCGATATAATGCAAAAAAAATAATAGAAGAACTAAACAACGAGTTCTCTTCTAAGGGTGGTGGAAGCCCAACTTTTGGATCTTCTGTAATTTTAAATCAGAACATGAAAGTTGTTTTGAGTTATATAAATAAAATTTTATAGGTTACAGGACATAATGACAATTATTGTTAAAAAATTCGGCGGCTCATCCGTTTCAAGTATTCAAAAACTTAAAAATATTGCCAAAACTATCGTACTAGAAAAAAATTCTAAAAATAATATACTTATTGTTTTATCTGCAATGGGTAATACAACTGATGAACTAGTAGCTATGTCAGTTAAAGCATCAAAATCACCAAATCCACGAGATTATGACATGTTGCTATCCACAGGCGAGCAAGTCAGCGTTTCTTTGCTTTCTATGATACTTAACGACCTTGGAGTTGAAGCTATATCTTTAACAGGTTGGCAAGCAGGTATTCAAACAGATTCAGCGAATACTTCAGCACGTATATTAGATATAAATACAAAACGAATAAAATCTGAATTCTCAAAATCTAGAGTAGTGGTAGTTGCAGGTTTTCAGGGCCTTGATTCTCAATATAACATTAGTACGCTCGGAAGAGGTGGCTCAGATACAACTGCTGTTGCTCTTGCAGCAGCCTTGAAGGCAAATGAATGTCAAATATATACTGATGTGGACGGAGTTTATACCACAGATCCAAGAGTTTGCTCTAAAGCAAGAAAATTGGATGTATTAACTTATGAGGAAATGCTAGAAATGTCTGGTTTAGGGTCAAAAGTGTTACAATTGCGATCAGTTGAGTTTGCAAGCAAATATAATGTCCCGGTGAGAGTATTGCATGCTCATCGCAACGGGTCGGGTACTTTAATCAAAAAAGAGGAGAAAAAAATGGAAGGTGCGCTTATATCAGGTATTGCTTTCACTAAAGATGAAGCAGAAGTCATGATTAAAGGAGTTAAAGACCAGCCCGGAGTCGCTGCTAAAATATTAGGACCAATAGGTGAAGCTAATATCGAAATTGACATGATTGTACAGAATGTCGGTTCGAATGGTCTTGCTGATTTTACATTTACAGTAAGCAGAAATACATTAAAGAAAGCTCTTCAAGTAATTGATAAAAATAAGAAAACTATGATGTATGATAGTGTCTCATCTAAAAGTAATATTGTAAAAGTATCTATTGTAGGTGTTGGAATGAGATCTCATGCGGGTATTGCTAGCAAAATGTTTAAGTGTTTAGCGAAAAATAAAGTTAATATTCGAATGATATCAACCTCTGAAATTAAGATTTCAGTAGTAATTGACCAAAAAAACCTAGAATTAGCGGTTAAGGCGTTACATAATGAATTTAAGTTAGAAAAAATAAAAAAATAAAGGGTCTAACTTAAATACAAAGGGAGGGGACACCATGCTGATACTAACACGTAGGGTAGGAGAAGCTTTGATGGTTGGCGATGACACTAAAATCGTTGTTTTAGGTGTGAAAGGAAGCCAAATAAGACTTGGAATCAATGCGCCAAAAGATATAGTAGTTCACAGGGAAGAAATATATGACAAAATTCAGTCGGAAGATAGTTCTGTCAATATTAAATCTAAAAAATAACGCTAATTAGTTTAGTACGTTCTTTAGGAGAAGTGGCTGAGTGGCTGAAAGCGGCACCCTGCTAAGGTGTTATAGGGTTTATACTCTATCGAGGGTTCGAATCCCTCCTTCTCCATATATTAATGATGATTTGCAATGATTCACTGTGTATAATCTTAGTAGATTTGTTTTAAGCGAAAAGAATTGATATATGAACAATAAAGATAAGTTTTTACATAAATCGCCACGTTTTAATCAAATAGGTTGGCCAAAATTAAAATATTTTTATGAAACCCCTTATCAAAATAGAAAGTATTTTGATTTTTTTAATAATTACGCAAAGAAAAAATATACATTCCAGGCAACAACATGTCTTTGTAATAATGGAGATGATTTAACCTTATCTATGAATGACAGATCTGGGGTTGAGTTTATTACTGTAATTTGCCAAAACTGTGGCCTTATAAGGGCAAAAAATTATTTCACTGATAATGATGCGATTGATTTTTATAGTAACCATTTTTGGAAAATTGAAAACGATTTACATGATAATGAGTATGAGAATCCAGATGATATCTATGAAAATCTAAGAATAGCGGGTATTGAAAAATCAAATCTAATAAAAAAATTTCTTAATATTGGTGAAAATAAACCAGTTATTTTAGACATAGGAGGGAGAATCGGTGGAATTCTAGAAAACTTCAAGCCAGAATGTAAATTAGTTTTGGCAGATTACTTTCAGCCCTATTTAGACTATGCTAAAACTAAAAATATAGAAACAATTAATGGAGGATTAGAAGATATTAATTTCAAACCTGATGTGATAATTTTATCACATGTCATCGAACATTGGACAAATTTTGAAAACGAAATACAAAACCTCATTAGAATACAAAAACCTAATCATACTCTTACTTACATCGAGTTCCCTGGGATTGATAGTTTAAAAAATGGAAGAAGAGATGGTGACTTGCTTGGTGACTTATATTTACCTCATCGTCATTACTTTGCATCTTATGTTTTTGAAGATATTATGAATAGATATGGTTTTGAGAGGGTATATTTAGATAGCGAAATCAAAGGTATATTTAAATATACTGGTATCTTGCAAGAAAAAGTTTGCAATAACTTTGTGCGTGTAAAAAATGATCTTATTGCTGCAGAGAATAAAAGATTCAAATATACTTTACAAAGCCATATTAGAAAGCATATCCCAAAGTTTTTCCTTAATTTGCTCAGAAATATTAGAAAACCAAGAAATCTATCTGAAAAGATAGACTCACCATGAAGAGTGATTATATTAGATCATGATAGTTCTGAGACATTCTAGAAGAGGAGAATAATTTTTTAGCTCTACGATTTCCATTTATGCCTATTTTTATACTTATTTCTTTATTATCAAGTAGATAGGATATATTCTTCGAATATAACTCATAATTATCTTTTGCACTGTAAAAACCTGTGACTAGATTCTCTCCTATGGTTTCTGGGAGACCTCCAGTATCTGTAGAAACTACTGGTATGCCATGCAGCATTGCCTCTAAAGCTGTTAACCCAAATGATTCAAATTCCTGACTTGGGATCAAGAGCATGTCAGCACCTTTTAGTACCTGCTGCACATCGTCGATAAAGCCTGGTAGATATATATTTTTATTAGGAGTATATTTTTCTATATGTTCCTTTACTCTTAGTATTTCAGGTTCAGAGCCGCCACCAATTATAGCTAAATGTACATTTGGATGCTTTTGGTAGACATAAGACATGGCTTTTAGTAGAAATTCATGACCTTTTCTCTCCTCAAAGGTCCCAATCATCACAAGCAATGCCTCTTCATCCCTAATATTCAAAATATCCTTGATTCCTTTCTTAACTGGAAGTTTAGAATTATCATCTAAGCCATTGTAAATATGAATTATTTTATTAGATTTTGAAAAGACAGGCCTAATGCTTAAACTATCAGCACAAGCTTTGGAAACAGCTACAATATGACTACATGATGCCTCCAATTGTTTATCCATAAATGTCTCATATATTGAGAATACTCTTCTATAGTTAATGGCAAAATTATGAATATTATGGACAGATTGTGTTTTATTTAGCTTTTTCCAGGCGATATTGGCCAACCTACATGTTTCGCCACCAGGATATCCGCCATTTACAGAAAAAAGATGATCCCCGTTTTCTTGCCTGAGAAGATTTTTAATCAAAAAATATTGAATAGGAGATAATAAAACCCTAAATAGTTGTCTTAATGCTCTCTGAGCAATAAAGGGAAGTATAGATAATAAACTTGCGCCTAGAGACCAGTTCAAAGGTATTGCGTGTTTTACCAACTTAGTGTCATCTGTTAAGAGATTAGCTAAATATGTTATCCCAGGATGGTTTTGATTACATATTACGGTGAAGGTATCCTCTTTTTTTGGCCAATTATTTATTAGCGACCCAATAAAGGTGTCCATTCCTCCGCCTCTATTATTTTCAGTAAAGATTATGATTTTCATTTATAAGGCCAGTTTATCTCATGTTATTATAAACTTTAACGTAAAAAGCTTTATGATCGAATTTAATTATATATTTAGCGCTCTTCTATTAATCATTATTGGTTATTTAGTTTATTCATTTAAGAAACCAGTGCCAAAAGAAGATACAAGCAAAAACGATGAGCTATTAGGTAGCTTAAAGACTGAGAATACAAATCTCCAAGAGCATGCAGCTAGATTACAAAAGCAAAGCGATAAACTCGAGGCAGAGAAGGATGGGGTGGAAAAAACTCTTGGCTTATTGCAAGATCAATGGAAATCAGAGTTTGAGGCATTGAAAGATATACGCCAACTACTTACACAGGGTGGAACCAAAGCTGGTGACGTCGGTGAGACGGTTTTACAAACTTTGTTGGAATCAGCTGGTCTCAAAGAAGAAAATGAAGAAGGTGCGGGTGTCGGACAGTTTTTTGTAGATAAAAAGCATGGAACTAGGGAAGGAGGAGGAGATTTAAGACCTGACATCGTCATACTGTTACCGGAAAACAAGAGGGTAGTTATTGACTCAAAGGTTTCGCTTGTAGCTTATGCTAAATACTTAAACGCTTCATCTGATGGTGCATCTAAAGATGAAATTAAACGTCATAAGACTGACCACCACCTAGCTGTTAAAAAACATATAGATGATCTTGCTAAGAAGAAATACCATGACTTACTAGGTGATAGCACGTTAGAGATGACTGTGATGTTTATGGCATCTGAAGGTGCTTACATAGAAGCTCTAGAGGTATATGCTAATTATAGCTTTAAACAGAAAGTTGCGATGGTAGGCCCAACAACCCTTATGCCGATAATTAAAATTATTCATCAATATTGGAAAATCAAACAGCAAAACGATAATGTCGCTCAAATTATTGATACTGCTAACGAAATAGTTAAGTTATCTACTTCAACCGCGGATGAATACGTAAAAATGCATGAAGCATTAAATAAGTTTCTTGGGCAAGTTAAGGTTGCAGGAAAAAGATTAGTAAGATTAAATGACAAAGCTGAGAAAATGAGTAAAATGGGACTTTCAATTGACGTGAAAGACCATGAAATCAATAAACTAGATTTAGATGATCAGTCTACCGTCAATAAAGAATCAGGTAAATAAATGCGCCTATAGCTCAGCTGGATAGAGCACAAGCCTTCTAAGCTTGGGGTCAGGAGTTCGAATCTCTTTGGGCGCACTTATATCTTTTGAATAGCTTTTTTAAAAAAATTAAAGAAACTTGCGCTGGCTAAATTCCAATACTTCATAT
>JABHRC010000010.1 GCA_018670435.1 Gammaproteobacteria bacterium | reverse complement strand
TGCCACAATAATTAATATGATATCTGGTAATTTATCTATCAAATATGGCTATAAAGGACCAAATCTTTCAATTGTTACAGCTTGCACTACAGGAACACATAATATTGGCGAAGGTTTTCGTCAAATACAGTACTCTCATGCAGATGTGATGATATGTGGTGGTGCAGAGATGGCTACAACACCTTTGGGAATAGGTGGTTTTGCAGCTGCTAGAGCATTATCAACGAGAAATGATGATCCTCAGAAGGCAAGCAGACCATGGGATACTGGGCGAGATGGTTTTGTTCTTGGTGATGGAGCTGGAGTACTTGTATTGGAAGAATTGGAGCACGCAAAAAGACGTGGAGCAAAAATATATGCAGAGGTTTCTGGATATGGAATGAGTGCTGATGCATACCATATGACATTGCCATCCGAAACCGGAGAAGGCGCGCAGAGATGTATGAAAAATTCATTAAAAGATGCAGGTCTTTCACCAGAAGAAATTGGATATATAAATGCTCATGGAACATCTACTCCTGCGGGAGATATTGTAGAATCAAGAGCTATTAAATCAACTTTCAATGAGCATTCAAGAAATCTTATAGTTAATTCTACAAAATCAATGATAGGACATCTGTTAGGGGCTGCTGGTGGAGTAGAAGCATTGGTTACTGTTTTATCGTTAAAGAATCAAAAATTACATCAAACTATCAATGTAGAGAATCAAGAGCCTGAGTGTGATCTGGATTTCAATATACTATCAAGCAAAGATGTTGATATTAAGCATGCACTTAGCAACTCTTTTGGTTTTGGCGGAACAAATGGCTCACTTGTATTCTCAAAGTATGATTGAATGTAAGAATGATTGATTCTAATTTTAATATTTTTATTAATAAAAAAACAATCCCCATTAATGACAGAGCTTTTAATTATGGAGATGGTCTATTTGAAACTTTATTAATCAAGGATGGCAATGCAATATACTTGAAAGAACATGTAAATAGGCTGCACAGAGGATGCGAAACTCTTTTGCTTAAGAAGCCATCTTTTTCACTAATCAGAGAGCATGTTAAGCGAGCGATTGGAAGTTCAAAGAATTGCATCCTAAAAATAGTTTTATCAAGAGGTGCAGATAAATTTGGTTATCAGTTCTCGAAAAAATTAATACCGAATCTCTATTTTATTAAAGTCCATGATATAAAAGAAAAAATAGTTACAGAAAAAAAGATTAATGTTGGTTTTTCAAAATATAAGCCAGCGAATAATAATACATTATCTAAAATTAAACATCTTAATAGGCTAGACCAATGCCTGATTGCAAGCGAGCTGGGAGCTCTTGAAAACCAGTATGATGATCTTGCGGTTACTCATGATAAAAATATAATTGAAACTTTATCGTCAAACTTATTTTTTGTAAAAAAAATAAAAAATAATTATGTTTTTGATACGCCTATTATCAGTAGTTTTGGAGTCAACGGCATAATACGACAAAAGATTCTTGAATTTCTTCAAAAGAAAAAAATCAAATCTAATATCATAAATATTAAAAAAAATAATTTACAGAAATATTCGGCATGCTTTAAAGTAAACTCAATCAAAGGCCTTGTATTTATAGATAGAATGGGAAAAAATAAATTCTCAAAGCCTGAGATGCTATATAATATACTTAAAAGCTTTATATACTAATATAGAATGGCACATAAAAAATTTATAGTATTCGAGGGTAACGAGGGGACTGGTAAGTCAACTCATATCAAATATGCCTCTGATTACCTGACACAAAAAAAAATTGATCATATTGTAACTAGAGAACCTGGTGGCACTAATTTTGGAGAAAGCGTAAGATCCATTTTGTTGGATAAAAATTCAGACTTAGATTCACTCTCTGAAGCAATGTTATTTTATGCCTCTAGAGTATTCAATTATAATAATATAATCTTGAAAGCTCTTAATGATAATAAATATGTAATATGTGATAGGTTTCATTACTCAACACTAGTTTATCAAGGCATAGCAGAAAACAATGAGACAGTCATCGATCTTCATAAAACATTGGATTCATATTTTTCAGAACATATCTCTTTGGTATTTCATTTAGATGCTTCTATTGAAACTTGTTTGAATAGGATTGGGTCAAGAGAGGTTTCTGATAAATTTGAAGAACAAGGAGAGAAATTTTTGATTAAAATAAAAACATCTTATGAAAAAATATTTTTAGAAAATAACAAAGTTACAAAAATTCTTACAGATGAAGATATAAGTATTGTGCAAAAAAATATTCAAAAACGTCTTGATGTATTGATAAATGAATAATTTAGAGAGAAATACTAAGCAGTTTAAATCACAATATGATTTCTCAAAAAGAAACTATAATATTATTATAAATTCACCTAATGGGACTGGAAAATATGACTTTGTTGTATCAATGATTGAGGACTATTATAAAGTGAATAATATAATAATACCGGGTAATATCATGTCATCACCGGATATCATGTATATCTCGTTACCTATCTATGATAAGTCAGGAAATAAAAATAGGGTTCTTACAAATGAAGAACGATTAATGTATGAATTTGGCTTCGAGGATAAATTTGAGAACAATAGAGTTGGTACTGAAATTACTATTGATCAAGTTCGGGATTTAAATGATTTTACATTTTTATCCCCGCATTATAGACACAAGTTTATTATTATAAATAATTGTAACTATCTTAATAATCAAGCTTCAGCAGCCCTCTTAAAAACATTGGAAGAGACTAATTGCCCTGCTATATTTATTTTACTTACTCCAGACTTGGGTCATATCAAAGATACCATTAAGAGTAGGTGTCATTGTTTTTTATATGATTATATGTCAGAAGATAACCCTTCCTATCTATTCTTTGATTATTTTTTCTCAAAAAAATCTAAACTAAAAGATCTAACCAAAGATCATAATTATTTTGAAGATTATAATTCGATAGATGATGAAGTAAGGGGATTAATTGAAAATAGAATAAATCCATTAGAGTTATCGGAAACGTGGTCTAAAAGGGGAGCTATATTTTTAGACTACCTGATTGAAATGTTTAGTTTACTAATGCGGGGATCTTTTTTAAATGATAATGCTAAACAAAAGTTTGCTTATAATGCATTGTGTAAAAAAATATCAATATCCCCGTCTAGGTCTATTGCGGTAATTAGGCTGCTATATAATTATAAGCATGAGATTAGAAGCAACATAAATAAGAAGTTCTTATATGACAACTTATTAATTGTTTTAAATAAGGAATTATACTAACATTCTTCTATGAAAAATAGCTCAGATAGTAAAGTTGTAGAAATGTTCAAACATGCCAATATGTCGGCTAAAATTATGAGTGTTGCAGATGCCTTTGACATGAAAAGAGGAGGGCAGCTTTCTAATCTTCATATTGCATATGAAACTTGGGGCAGTTTAAACTCAGATAAGTCCAATGTAATTGTAATTTTTACAGGACTATCAGCAAGCTCTCATGTAACTTCCTCGCTAAGTGATCAAGCTCCTGGATGGTGGGAAGCCATGGTGGGTGAGGGCAAGGCAATTGACACTAATAAATATTATGTTATCTGTATTAACACGCTTGGAAGTTGTTTTGGCTCAACAAGTCCAGTTTCACTTAATAAACAAACAAATCAGCCATATAGATTAACTTTTCCAGAATTAACTGTGGAAGATATGGCTAATGCGTCACATTTATTGCTTGAAAAAATTGGTATTAAAAAAATACATATATTGATAGGACCTTCGCTTGGGGGGATGAAAGCACTCGCTTTTTCAATATTACATAATACTACGGTGGATAATATGATCCTTATTTCCACTGCTACACAGGCATTACCTTACGCAATTGCACTTAGATCTCTTCAAAGAGAAGTTATAAGAAAAGATCCTCTATGGAACAATGGTTTTTATTCTTATGAAAAGCCGCCTTTGAATGGAGTTAGGATTGCTAGGAAAATTGGCATGACATCATATAGATCTGCTAATGAATGGGCTCAAAGGTTTGGTAGAAAAAAATCAGTTGAAAATAAACTGAATCAGAACACGTTTGGAATTGAAAATACTAGTTTTGAATTTGAAATCGAATCATATTTGGAGCATCAGGCCGTAAAGTTTCAAAATATATTCGATGCAAACTGCTATCTATATCTTTCTAGGGCTATGGATTGGTTTGATGTGGCTAGCCTTGGGAAATCTAGCCTAGATGCTTTCTCTAAAATAAATATAAACAAAGCTCTTGTCTTGGGTGTTGATACAGATACATTGTTTCCTCCTCAACAACAAAAAGAGATAGCAGAAAACTTATCGTTATCAAATGCTAAAGTTGAATATAAAGAATTAACTTGTATTCAAGGGCATGATTCTTTTCTAGCAGATACTGGAACTTTCTCTAAAGAGATAAGCCTATTCATTAAAAATGTATGAAAATAACTATTTCCATAATATTTTTATTATCATTAACATTATTCAATTTTGCTTATAGCAGTGAATATAATGCTATTGTTTCTAAGGTTACGGATGGAGACTCAATTCATGTTATATATAAAGGAAATAAATTAAAGATTAGACTGCTATATATTGATGCTCCAGAGCTTAAGCAGGCTTATGGTATGGAGTCTAAAGAGTTTCTAGAGAATATCATCTTAAATAAGACCGTGACTGTTTCATGTGCTAAAAAGGATTTTTATGGTAGAGAACTTTGCGAAATATTTCTTTATGGTTCTGATACCCCAACTTATATCAATGCAAAAATGATTAAGAGTGGTAATGCATGGGTATATAAGTCAAATAGAAGCAATACTTATCTTATTAATCTTGAAAAGGATGCAATATACTATAAGAGGGGATTATGGCATAGTGAAGATGCAATAGAGCCATGGACATATAGAAAATTAAAAAAGTAATTTATTATCTGATAATAAGACTATCTATGATCAATTTTTTTTAATAAAATTACATTAATGAAACCTTTGCTGGACTGAAGCTGATGTATAGAAAAATACTCATATTACTGATGACTATGATGTTTCTTGTCTCATGTGCTACGCCTAAAGCAATTGATATTGTTCAAGCTAATGATGAAACCATGTCCTGTAACGAATTAAAGCTGGCCATACAAACAGCAAGTTTAAATGAGGATTTAGCACATTCCGATAAAGGATTAACAAGTGAGAATATTCTATCAGGCTTGTTTTTCTTTCCAGCATATTTTGTTACCTACGGAACTTCAATTCATGCGGAATATAATGCATCTGAACGCAAAGATCACCTTTTAAAATTATATAGCAATAATGGCTGCGCTAAGCCGCGCGGCGAGAAATATCAAAAGCTTGTGTCAGACACTCTTGATAAATTAGAGAAGTTAAAAGTACGATATGTGAAGGGTTATATTGATGAAGAGCAATATTTGATTGAAAGAAAACAGATGCTTATAGGGTTTGATTAATCATCTCTATCAATTGTTAGAACATTTTTTTGAACAATATTTAACTTTATCCCATATGTTTTCCCATTTCTTTCTCCAACGAAATTTTCGCTTACATATAGGACAAAGTTTTTCTGGCAAATTATTTTTTTTCATTAAGTTGCGAATAGTTTTTGATATATAGAAACACTGCTATTATTTCATAAACAAGTATAGATATATAATATATTACTGGAAAGGATATAACTCTAGATAGCCATTTATATCTTGGAATTGATTTCCACATTATTATAAATGCATCTACACCTGAGTAAACTCCATTATCTGTGATTACATGCAGACGCCTCAACAATTCTTTATGAGTTTTCCCTGATAACTTAGTTGCCACCGATAAATCATTAATATCTACCCAATTTATATCTTTGATATTGAATTTTTTATAATGATTAATTTCTTGAGAACAGATAGAGCAGTTATTATTAAATAGAACTTTAATCATTTGCTTGAGGTGTTTTTCTCTATAAAATTTTCCGCTAAAGAGAAGAGACGTAGTTTTTTATCATCTTCCATTTTATCCAAAATAATAGTCATCATGCTAAGGCGCGCATTTTCTTTAAAAAATTTTTTATTATTGTTTACAAATCTCCAAAAAAGCCCGTCTAGAATATCACACCAGTCACCTTTCTTGAAATTCATCATCTTTCTTATGTAATTTGACCCACAAACATATGGCTTTGTGGCTAAAATTCCTCCATCAGCAAACATGCCCATACTATATACATTTGGAGTCATAACCCAGTCTGATGAATCTATATACATCTCCATAAACCAATTATAAGATGCTTTTGGATTAATTTCACACAGATTCATAATATTGGCTTGGATCATGAGTCTTTCAATATGATGCGAATATGAATATTTCAGAGTACTTTTTATGCTGTAATCTAGTGGCAAAAGACCTGTATTTCCTATATACCAAGTATTCTTCATCACTCTCGTGTTTCCAAAAAAATTCGATTTTTCGATCAATCTTCCTTCTAGTTGATATACGCCCCTCATAAATTCTCTCCAGCCGATTACTTGTCTGATGTAGCCTTCAAAAGAGTTCATAGGAATACCTTTTATCTTATTGATCTTTGACAGAATATCATGTGGAGTTAGAAGTCCAATATTTAAAAGAGGGCTTAGAACTGAGTGAAACCAGAAAGGAGATCTTTCATCTACCGAGTCTTCATAATCTCCAAACTTTGCTATTTTGTTTTTTAAAAAATCATCTAATGTATTTATAGCTGTTTTTCTTGTAGTAGGGTAATTAAAATCATCGGAATTTCCATAATGTGATGAGAAGTTTTCATCCACATATGCTTTAAGATCATTAGTATGTTTCGTTTGATCATGTTTGGTCTGTAAGGGGACTTCTATATCTTTTGGTATTTTTCTGCGATTTTCTGTATCAAAAGACCATTTGCCGCCTACTGGTTTATCATCATCCATTAAAACTTGATTTTTTTTTCTACAATTTATGTAAAAATCAGCCATCTTATATTTTGGTTTTTTTCTAATAGGGCATAGTTCTTTGAATTGTGACCTTGTTGTCATAAACATTGGTGTATCCAACATTATTAAATTATCTATATACGGCCTAACCTTGTTTATTTCCTTCTCAAACCATTTATCTTCTATCTCAAATATGCTTATAGTTTTAACATTATTTTTCTTTATATAATTTATCAATGATATTACATAAGTTGTTGTTTTGTCTTTATTTATGTATTCATAATGAACTTTAATTTTTATTTTCTCCAGCTCATCTTTATAGGATCTCATAGCTGATAAAAACAGTATGATTTTCTGTTTATGATGTTTTTGGTAGGTGCATAAACCAATATCCTCTCTCATGAATACTGATTTAGGATTTACTTTTTTTAGATATTTCGGGTGAAAGAGGTGATTTCCTAGAGTTATATGGAGATCTGAGTTAATCATAGTATATTTTGATGTTATTTATGTGTATCAAGATTTCTTGATAATCATCCTGCCTGTGTAATCTATACGGTGCATAAGCGGCTGTTCTTTAACGCTATCGAAGTATTCATCAATAGCTTTTCTAGCTCCTTCAAAGTGCCCATAATCATCTATAATTAGTACGCCACCCTTAGCTATAAGAGGGTAGAGTGCATCCATTTCTGCTTTTGTAGACTCGTACCAGTCTGTATCAAGTCTTAGTAGAGCAATTGACTCTGGCTTTGTCTCATTTAAGGTATCCTCTACCTTTCCTCTGATATATTTTATTTTATCTGATGGATATTTCGTAGATTCCATATTTTTTCTTACTATGTCTTCAGGAGCATAGGCCCACATGTTGTATTTATCGGTATTCTTTTCTATATTTTCCAACAAATCACCACCTTTGATGCCTGTTTCTTTCTCAATATCTTCATTTGTGGGCAGCGTCATTCCTTCAAAAGTATCATAAAGCCATAATAATCTGTCATTTTGATCATATTCTAACAGTGTACGAGCAATTAGCATGCATGAGCCACCTTTCCAGACACCACATTCAACTAAGTCACCAGCTATATTGTTAGCAATAACATACTTTACAGCTTCTTTAAGAGCATGCATTCTCTCAATACTAGTTGCAGTATTAGGCTCTAAAGTTTCAAATTCACTAATAAACTCAGGGTCATAGTCTATGTCATACTGAATAGCATTGTCTTTAACTAGCTTGTAGCCACACATTTTAAGTATGTATTTGATTGCCTTTTTCATATGTTATTTATCTTATCACCCTTGATTGTGTCGGGTAGGGTTATATAGAAGTATTCGTTTTCTAGCATATATGTTCGTATAATATATATTATGTCGATAATAATACTTTTATAATGGGTTGATCACATTTTTTCACCAATTACTCGCATTACTAATGCATCATCATCCTTATACTTTGCATAGCCTGTGCCGGTGATTTTATATCTAACTTTAAAGTTATGATCATTCATTGAACACAAGAATTTACTAGGATCTATAAAGTTACGAAAATGTTTTGAGGTTTCTTTTGTATTTTTTTCATCGCCTATAATTCTAAACTCAGAAATAAATAGATCATGTGGCTTAGTTATTTCAGATAAATGTATCATGAAACTAAGTATATCTTCATCAGATAATGCATGGATAAAAAATCTTGTATAAATACATATTTTCTCACGAATCGATTGAATCGTGTCTTTTGTTTCATCAAAATTATCAATTTTTACAAAAGTACCTAATTTATTGTTTAAGTTATCTTGGCATAATTTTATAGCAGATTTACTCTTATCGAAGGCTAATACATGCATATTATTGTTAGTAAAAAAAATGCTGTCTTTACCAGTTCCACATCCAAATTCAACAACATGATTAATGTTTTCATTGAACATTTCATTAAGTGCGAAAATAGCAAACTGTGAAGGAACATCATTTATGGACTTATCGACAAAGTCACTTTGATAGAATTCATCCCAATATTTCATAATCAACCTTGTCTTTAAATAATTTATTCACTGAAGTTTGGTATAAATAATGATTTTCCATTAAGTTTATAGCTTCTTATTAACTCTTGTCCTTTTTTTGAGGTTATCCATTTAAAAAAAATATTAGAATAATTGTAATTAGTCATATTACAATGTTTTGGATTAATTTGCACTACGCCATATTGATTAAACATCATTGGGTCATTTTCATAGACAACGACATGCTCCTGTTTATTATTAAATTTTAGCCAAGTTGATCTATCAGTATATACAAAAGAATCAGTTGCGATTGCAATATTTAATGTTGCTCCCATGCCCTGCCCTGTTTCTAGATACCAATCGCCACTATATTTTTGGATATCAACATTAGTTTTATTCCAAATATTTAGTTCAGAAATATTAGTACCACTATTATCACCACGAGAAATAAACTTTTCTTTATTGTCTGAAATTAAATTGAATGCTTCAATAATATTTTTAGACTTTTTAATATTGTTAGAATGATGCTTGGGTCCTACTAATATAAAATCATTATACATAAGGTTGTGCCTGGATATACCAAACCCATTTTTAACAAACTCATTTTCTAATTCAGTGGCATGTGTAATCAATAAATCACCATTGCAATTCTGTGCATTTTTAAGCGCCTGGCCAGTTCCAGTTGCTATAACATAAACTTTTATATTAAATTCATTTTCAAATATAGGAAGTATATAACCATATAAGCCAGAGTCACGAGTTGAGGTAGTGCTAAGAAGTTTGACTATATTATTATCTGATGCATAAACAGAATTAACATTAATAATTAAAAATAAGAATAAAAAGATTTTTTTCACTCTACATTTCCTTGTTGCATTTTAATAATATTGCATGGAAGATCATCAAGGTTATTGTTTGAGTGAGTGACCATGAATATATTGATTTTATCAGATATACTTTTTATATGATTGGATATAAGATCTACATATTTCTGATCAAGATGAGCATATGGCTCGTCTAAGAAAAGTATCTTAGGATTTAAAATAATACATCTTATATAGGAAATTATTTTTTTTTCACCAGTTGATAGCTTGCTAGCAATCATGTTTGAAAGTCTCATAATATTAAATTCTGATAATATACCTTGTATTAATGATTTATATTTTTGAGTGTAATAACCATTATAACATATAAGTGCATGCTCAAGATTAGATGCCACTGTTCGATTAAGAAACACAGGTTCTTGAAAAGAAAATGCGGTTTTATTGAGATCAGTTATATCTCCATATGTAACACTTCCATGAGTTGGAACAATAATATTACCCATAATTTTTAATAAAGAAGTTTTCCCAGCTCCGTTATGACCTGTAATGACTGTAATTTTATTTGTACTGATTGTTAAAGATATCTTATTGAGTATTATTTTATTATTACTTTTAAATGAAATATTTTTTAAACTAATAGTATTAGGCATAATTTATTGTGATCCTTTTTTTTATCATATAAAGAATTATGTTTATAAATAATGAAATTAAAAGTAATGTTAATCCTAGACTTAAAGCAATAGAAAGCTCCCCTTTAGATGTCTCCAGAACTATACCAGTAGTCATGGTTCTTGTCACATTTTCAATATTACCCCCTACAATTAAAATTGCTCCCACTTCTGATAATGCTCGACCAAGTGCAACTAATATATGAATAAATAGATTTATTTTAGATTCCCATATTAATGTAATTAATTTTCTATATCCTGTAGAATGAACAGATACTAGATAATCTTTATACTTTTTATAACAATCATCCATCGTTTCTTTTGTTAAACTAATTAGAATTGGTGATATTAAAATTACTTGAGCAATTATCATCGCTGAAATTGTATATAAAAGATTATATTCTCCAAATATTCCAAATCTGGAAAGTAATATGTATATTATTAGTCCTACTACCACGGGTGGCAACGCTAATAATGAGTTTATAAATATCATTAATACGTTTTTCAAGTAAAAATTATTAATAGTAATTATAGTTGCCAAGGGTATACAAATAATACTAGATATCAATATTGCAGTTAAAGAAACATGGAGTGAAATGATAATTATATCAATATAGTTACCTTGAAGGTCTAGAATAATCTTTATGGATTTAATAAGTATTTCAGAAAAATCAGACATTTAAAATTTCTTTGAACTACTATTAATTAATTTTATGAAGAATTTTGTGAGCATTTCAGACGATCTTTTATTTTCTATGTCATAATATTTATTCAAATATCGTTGAACCTTATTATGATATTTTTCTACATATTCTTTTTTGTTTAAAATTATCTTATTTATTATAGATTCAAGTTTTTCAAAACTATTTATCCAATGGCCAGGTAATGAATATAGGTAATCTTCATCTAAACTCACATGTTTTTTATATATTTGATGATCAGGTAAACAGAATATTTGCGGTTTATCAGTGATGCAGTAATCGATAGATGTTGTTGAATAATCATTCATTAATATGTCTGTTTCATGCATTAAATTATTGATATCGATTAAGGTCTTGTCATTTTTTATTGAAGCAAACCTTCTGTTATTGATAGATATGTTTGGTCGATTAATTGGATGAGGAGAATATATAAAGATGATATTTTTTTCTTCTAAAAAGTCTGAAAACCTATCTTCTGTAAAACCTTTAATATTTACCAGAGGAATCTCTGTTTCATAATCCCTCCATGTTGGTGTATATAGGATCACTATTGGACTTATTAGATCTAAATCAGGGAAAAGTTTCTTAATTAGTGACTTATTTTTATATTTTTGATCTCCATCTTTCACATCATATAGCCCATCATTTTTAGGATAACCATATGATATAATTTTTTCCTTAGGTAATTTGTAAAGTTTACTACCATTATTATCACATGTATATTTAGATGGAAAATTGACATAATCGAATCTATGAATTTTCCTAATTAAATCTGAGTCTAATTTCAACCTATCAGTTTTAGGACCAAAACCATGCGTAATAGATACTTTATAAACGTTTTTATTTTCAAGAATCGAAAATAAGTCAACATATGCATCTCCTGAACTAACTACAATTTTTGTTCTTAACATAATCCAGATAGACTTAAGTATATTGCTATAAGAAATATACTTAAGAGATTGTGATGTTAAATGATCTTTTACTGTTGAATTATTTGTGATCCAATAAGCATTGAGATTAGAATGTTTAGACAAGTATTCATATAGAAACCTACTATTTCCAGAATATTCTTGATAATCATGACAACTAAAAAGAACTATATCGGATTTTGGTATCAAGGTTTTTGGTATATAGAATATATATTTGCCAATTGTTTTTAAAATATTCTTTATCATTTACTCTTTTTATAGGTCAAATATTTGTATATTTCTGCAGGAATTATAGTTGTCAGAACTAATAGATATATTTCTATATTTATATAATTATATTTAATTGATTTTAAATATGCTTTACATGATCTATAGTTAGAACAGTTTAGATAATATTGCTTGCCTGTATTTTTCCAACAATTAGCAAGCGCAAGTCTCAGCATTTTTCTCTCTCCGCTCAAGTGTTTTTTTATAACTGAAATAATAGCGCTTGTGTTCTTAGATATATTTGAACTTTCTGATGCACCATGTATTTGATAATAACCTAAAGGTTCATTAGTGAATGCGATATTTGTTCGATTCTTAGCCAATTTTATCCACAAATCATAATCTTCAGCTGTTATCATCTCTGAATTCTCGGAAAAATTATTTGCCTGAATAAGATTCCTCTTTCTTATGATCATGGCAGAGAGTGATACCGAGTTTCCTCTCAAAAGTAGGCTTTTATAATTGAAGTATTTTTCAGGACCATATTTTTTTATGACTTGATTCAATTTCGGATATAGCCAGTACTCAGCATGGCACACACCGTCATAGCCTGGATTACTTGTCAATACCGCCATGCATTTCTCAAGTTTATTAGCTTGCCAATAGTCATCCGAATCTAAGAATGCTATAAACTCACCTTTTGCCTTAGCTATCCCCAAGTTGCGAGACTTGGCGATATTACCATTATTTGAAATACCATATAAATAAATTTGCTTATCTTTATAAGAATCTACTAAGACTTTTGTATTATCAGTTGAATTATTGTCGATTATTATTAGCTCCCAATCTTTATACGACTGATTTACTACTGAATCAATTGCTCGCTCAAGAAATAATTCTGCACGATTATATGTTGGTAAGATAATTGAAATCTTCATATCTTCTTAGATATTTTCTCTGTTATAATTTTTTTGACAGTATTTGATTAATATCTCCATTTCTTTGGTATGGTTGACAACTGGGTTGCAATTTATGCTTTTTAAATCACTATGTATTTGATACTTAGGATACGTTTTCTGATTGTTGGAAAGTATGAGTTTTACTTGTTTTTTATTCAAAGTATTGATCATATCAATAAGATAATTAAGGATATTTTTCACTTTTTCTGTATTGCCAGATGTAACATTATATACTTTATGTGTTTGACTGCCTTTAATCATGATTAAGTTATTGATTGCTTCAACTACTGACATTATAGGTATGAAATCCTTATATTCTTCACCATTTGACCTTAAGGCAACTTTATTATCTATAAATGCTTGTTTACAGGCATACATAATCACTAAACTCCAGCATTCAGCCTCCTTGATCGTAGGATAACCATAACTGTTCGATATCCTTAATGAATATCTCTCTAAATTAGATGGTACTTGTTCCAAATAATCTTCAATTTCTTTTTTTACGAGAGAGTAATTATCCTCTATCAATGTATCTGACTCCTCATCGATATTTCCAGTTGGAAACTTACCATATACCCTTGTTGAGGAAGTAAATATAAATTTTTTAATACCACTCCTGCTTGCATTATCAATCAGTATCTTTGTTTCTTTCAGATATTTTTCTCTAATAATCACATCCTCACAATGATGATGGTTCGGGCCGGCTGTATGCACGATGATGTCTTGAGATGAAAGGATGCTAGAATCTATTTTATTAGCAACGAGTGTTTTGACATTTTCTATAGGATTGACTTTCGATCTACTAACAATTGTTACATTATGTATTTTTTTAATATATTCACATAAGCGACCGGCAATTAATCCACTTCCGCCAGTAATAAGTACATTCATAACTCTTTTGGTAACCCCGCATCATTTTTATAACACCAGATAATATAAGGAATATAACTTAACAATAAGAATATTAGAGAAGTAAAAATATCGTTGTTTCCATCAAATACCAAATAAGCAAGAGGTAAGCACCAAAAAATATTATAAGTCATTAATAATAAGACTACGGTCGAATGACTTTTAAATTTTTTAGCTAATATTTGATAATTATGAGTAGAATGTGCGTCAGTGACATATTGTATAGATTTTATAAAAGTTTCTTTTTGCTCTATATGTTTGTAAATAAATCTTCTTATTAAAGTATAAGTAGAATCTGCTAAAAAAATTGTCAACAGAATTAGATAAATAATTATTTCATTTATATACAAAAAATCATACCCCATATTGAATAGATAAGAAGCTAATAAGGTTCCTAATAGATAACTACCAGAATTTCCTAAAAATATTTTTGCGGGAGTGATATTAAATAATAAAAAAGCAATTATTGGAATTACTGTAGCGGGAAAAAAACTATAAAGCAGTGCTATTGATGAAATGAAATAGATTGATTGAGAAGAAGCTAAAGAATCTATACCGTCCATAAAGTTATAAATATTAATAAAATACATTATAAATATAATCCAAAAAATAGTTATGAGAGAATATTCAAAATGAGTTGATATAATGAATGACGCTATGAAAAACTGTGATAAGAATCTAATTATCTTAGATAGAGAATATTTGTCATCTAAAAATCCTATTATTGCTGAAAATAAAAGAGCAAATAGGATATTATCGGAGAATTGTCCATAAAAAATTAATAGCCCAAAAAGGATGGCAATACCGCCAGATGAAGGCATTCTTTCATAATGTAAACCCCTATCACTTGGTATTGAAATAGATATTGGTTTCTTTATAAGTAAAAATGTTACAAAAGCTGTAGATAAAAAAGATATCAAGTAATTAATTAATATAGTCATCTAGCCTCTCATAGTTTTTAAGGACTGCCTCTCTTGAGTAGTTCTTTTTTACATAGATAAATGTCTTTCCGGTCATCTTATCTTTTCCGTCTTGATCTAAAGATAAAAAATTCTCCACGGCTCTTCTTAATGAATTAACATTTCTTGGTTCACATAATAAACCATAACTTTCATCAGGTACTACGTCAATACATCCAGGTACTGTAGTGGTTATTATAGGTGTTTTGATAGATGCTGCTTCAAGAAGTACAGTTGATATACCTTCCCGATAAGATGGGTGTATTAGGCATGATGCTTCTCTGAGTGGGATGGTTACATCGTCCTGATAATCTGAATATATAATAGCTTTACTTTGGATATATTTTTTAAGGTATTCTCTGTCTATTGATCCTCTTTCATTCTCATTTAGCGCGCCTATTAATGTAAATGTAGTATTAGGATCATTTTTATAAATTTCTGCTATCTTCAAAAACTCCATAACTCCTTTATCCTTGATTATTCGCGCAATCATAAGAAAACTCGTCATATCTTTTTTTTTAGGCATTATTGGATATTTTTTAAAAACAACTCCTGCTCCTGGCACAATTCTAATATTTGTATCATTATTAATTATTCTGTTTTTTATAAAAAGATCTTTGTCTGATTTATTAGTAAACCAAACCTCTTTATTGCTACTCAATGCATATTTATAAACTATTGTAATTAAAGTTTTAATCAATGATTTCTTTTTAAGAAATATATGCCCAATCCCTGTAATAAATGATATCGATTTTATATCTAAAATCTTAGACATTAAAGATCCATATATATTTGGTTTGATCGTAAAATGCATTACTAGATCTGTTTTGATATGTTTATAAATTCTATATAAGCTTAATATAGTTTTTATTTCAGAGAATGGATTCATTCCCCTCTCATCTATAGGTAAAAATATTTTCGTTATATTATTATTTTTAAAATTTGTATGAAAAGAATCTTTGCCAGCTATTAAGATAACTTTGTATTCTTTTTTTATAAACATCTGGACGACATCATATCTAAATTTATATAATGTCCAATAATTATTGGATACCAATGTGATTGTTTTTATTTTTTTGGTGATATTTTTGCCCAAGGTGCTTTGTTATCCTTCCATAGGATCTCTAGTAACTCATGATCTCTTCTTGTATCCATACACTGCCAAAAACCTTCATGTTTGTAAGCATATAGTTCTGAATCTAAAGTAGCTTTTTCAATAGGTTCTCTTTCTAGCATTACATTTGGATTATCAATATAATTAAAGAAACCAGGCTCCACAACAAAAAACCCTCCGTTTATCCATCCTCTTTGAAGCTGTGGTTTTTCCTTAAATGCTAGCACTCTATCCCCATCCAAGTCTAATTCTCCAAATCTTGCGCTTGGGTGTACGGCTGAAACTGTTATGAGTTTTTGATTTTTTTTATGAAACTTTAGTAACTTATCAATATTTATATCTGAGAGCCCATCTCCATAGGTTAAAAATGATGTTTCATTCCCAATACTTTTACTAATAATTTTACATCTACCGCCAGTTAGAGTATCAAGACCAGTGTCAATCATGTTAATGTTCCATGGACTAGTAATATTATTAAAATAATTTTTTATAACATCAGCTTTGTATCCTAAGGCAATATAAAAATCAGTATGTCCATAGTTTGCATATAATTCCATTATATGTACTATTATCGGCTTCCCCCCAATTTCTACCATTGGCTTTGGTATTAAATCGGTAACTTCACCTAGTCTAGTACCATATCCACCTGCAAGAATTATTACTTTCATATTTATTTAAACTCATATTTGTTAATGTCTACGTTAATACATTCCTTATCTGTATGAACCATATCTGTAATATTAGAAATCATATTTATATCTTCTCCTACTCCTTTGAATCCAAATAATACATTAGGTGGGACAGTAATCCTCTGGTAATTACTAAAAGATAAAGTGACTTCAATTCTTTCGCCAAATGTTTCAGAATACTCTCTTATATCAATGAAGTTAAATCTCACCATTCCTATTGGGACCACAAGATTTAGGGTCATTTCTTGATGAATTTTCCATGCTTTAATTGCATTATAGTTAATAAAAGAGAAGTATGATTCACCAAAGCCAACATAATTAGGGTCATCTGATCTCAGACAATGATAAACTGAGCCTTCATCAGAAGAGAAAGTGTTTAGCTTGGTAAGTATTAAGCCTTCAATCATAGTTATTTTTCAGAAAATTCCATTATCTGTTGTTCTGTAAATTTTGAGTGCTCCCTCATATTCTTTTTATAAAATGATGAATACCATTTACTTGTCCACTCAGATGTCAATTTAAAATTTAATTTCGACCTAAAATTCAATAACTTAAAAGCTTTATTACAATTTAAGCTTAGAAGATTTGCTTCATATAAGTTATTAGCATCATCTTCTATTGACCACTTTGAGCCCTCAAAAAATTCAGATAGTTCTGATACAAGATTTTCTACAGTGTAAGATATAGGCTCAATAGGACCAAAATTAAAGGATTCACAGTTAATCTTCTCATTATTTGTTAATTCTACTGCTAGTTTTAAATAACCATTAATTGGTTCTAATACATGTTGCCAGGGTCTTGTTGCTGTAGGGTTCCTTAGGATTACATTTTCTTGTTTAGACCATGATTTCATGCAATCCGGAACAATTCTATCTATCGCCCAATCTCCACCACCAATTACATTACCTGCACGTGCTGATGCAATTCTTACATTTGACTTTGAGGTATTAAAAAATGCATTACAGTAACCTTTAAATATTAACTCTGCAGAAGCTTTAGAAGTACTGTATGGGTCAATACCACCTAATCTATCTTCCTCTGAATAATCAACTTTCTTTCCAATGTTTTCATAGCATTTATCACTTGTGATAATCACGGTGCTACACACATGATTTTGTCTTTTCAAGGATTCAAGAATATTCAATGTCCCCATACTATTAGACATATATGTTGCATATGGATTTTCATATGATTTAAGAACCAATGGTTGTGCAGCTAAATGAAAAATAAAATCTGGCCTAATAACTTCTATAGACTTATATATATAATCAAATGATGAAATATCATATCGTTCATCAGATTTAAAATTGATATTTAACAGCTCATAATGAGATGGGCTTGTTGGAATATCAAGAGAAACAGCATAGAGATCCGCACCAAGTAGCGATAACCACTTACATAGCCATGATCCTTTAAAACCAGTATGACCAGTTATAAGTACTTTTTTGTTTTTAAAATGTTGTGTATAATTCATCATTTTTTCTTATTAAGAAATTTTCTAAGCTTATCTTTATATATCTTGAGTTTTATTTTATCTACTTTATCTAAGCTTGATATAGAAAAATTTATTGCTCTTCTATTCGTGGATGATTTGTTGCCTTCACTACCATGTACAACTAGCGCATCATGTATAACACAATCACCTGGCTTAACATCTATATATATTTTTTTATACTTTTTTATATTTTTTAAAAAAGAAGTGCTTTGCTCTATAGTCATTGATGCGCCTAAATTACCTTCAGGGATATGATTTTGTAAACCTAATTCAGAAGAACCCTTATAATAGAATAAACTACCATTTCTTTTATTAGATGAATCTAATGCAACCCAGCATGTTAAAGCTTCCGCATTTTCTAAATTAAAAAAAGCATTGTCTTGATGAATTTTAGTTGGCAATCCATAGGACTTAGGTTTAGCAAACAAAGAAGCATTGAATATTCTTTTGCTTCGAGAACCATATCTTTCCAATATAACATGCTTCAAATCACATTCACTTATAAGATCTTTATAAAATTTAGAATATAGATGTATATTATGCATACTACTTAGAACATTTTGGTTTTTATCATTAAGAACATAATGTTTATCGCGTTTATTTAAATCTTTTTTCTCTAACTTTTTAATTTCACTTTTAATTATCCTTAAAGTATTTTGAGTAAAGAAGTTTTTAATAATAACAAAGTTATTATTAGTTAATGTTTCAACAATTTTTTTATAATCCCTCATTTAAACTTATATGGAGTCACTTTATTTTTAGTACTTTTTTTACTACTATCTTTATTCCAATTTTCTACCTGTTTAATTATATCTATACCGACCATACTTGACCACTCTTTAATTAATGACTTGAAAAGCTCACCCGGCTTTCCATTACCTATTTTTACACTATTAATTGATGTGACAGGAATCATGCAAAAGGGAGTTGCGCAGATGAATGCTTCGTCTGCTTCATAGGCATCAAATAATTCAATATTCTTTTCTTTTACTGGTATATTCAACCTTGGGGCCAGTTCTTCCATTATATACTGACGAGTAATACCTCTTAGCATGTTCCTGCCTTCAGGAGAGATTAATACGCCATCTTTAATGATAAAAAAATTATCACCGCTACCTTCTGCAATAAATCCATCAGGGTCTAACATTAATGCCCAGTTATTCTCGCCTTTAAATAATGATGCCTCTATATTAGCCATTAAATAAAATAATCGGCTTCTATTCTTTATTTTAGGATCCATTAAGTGCGATGGAATTACTCGTTGTGATGTAACTACATTATTGATGCCGCTTTTATATAATTTTGACATACCTTTGACAGTCCATTTTAATGGAAAATCTGCGACAATTATATTCGGTCCATTGTGTATTCCATCAATATCCTCATAAATACCTAAAACACCTCTAGAAACATCTATCATTAATCTATGTTCATCATCTTTTTCAAATGCTGGCTCATTCTGTCTTGCGGTCTCTATACATATATCATATAGCTCTTCCTTTGTTATTGATAAGTCATACCGTAAAATCTTTAAACCAGTAAATAGTCTTTCAATATGTTCTTTTAGCTTAAAATGTTTCTTATTAAATGATCGCGTCATCTCAAAAACCATATCACCAAACATTAAAGCTGAATCAAAAATCGATATTTTTGCGTCAGACTCTTTTATAAACTTTCCATTCATATAAACTTTTCTTTCTCTAGTCATAATTTTTCCTATATTTTAAGATTTATTTATTTTTCACTAATTCTTTTTTATTCATAAAATATTCGCATATTCCAATATCTTCCTTAGTATCTATTTCATGGATCTTCCATTCATTCATAATATATATACCAATTTTTCCACCAAGCCTATTCATGTTTTGTTTTATAACTTTTGGCTTAAATATATAAATTGACCCATTCTCACCATATTGTTTTTGCATGTCTTGACGTCTTTTTCTATTTTCATAATCATAATTAATACTTGTTAAATTATCCTCGATATTCTTCCATACCATTAAATCTTTTAAATCACATGCTGAGAAGAGTGAATCAAGTTGATTATTTATAAATAACGCTATTGCTTTATCTATATCTTCTGAACTTCTTAATGGAGAAGTACCTTGAAGAAATACTACTAAATCAATTTTACCATTATCTCTCTCTATTTCATTAATCGCATGTATCAATGCCTCTTCACTTGTAGATTCATCACGAGCAATATTATCTGGACGCTTAATTTCTTTTGCACCATATTCTTTTGATATCTGTAATATTTTATCGCTATCAGATGAGACATAGACATCTTTTATACCTTCACTAGCCAAGGCTTGCTCTATACTCCAAGCTATTAATGGTTTTCCACAAAAGTTAATTATATTTTTGTCTATAATTTCCTTGCTATTGCCTCTTGCTGGTATTATGCATATGATATTCATATTATAGTTTCCCTTCTAACTTATCTAAACTAATCCAGAAACCTTCTCCATTATTTGTATGTCCTTGCCATACCTCGGGTATAAAAGAAATATCTTTTGAATATTCATTGATAATAGGTAATAACTCTCTAAAATTTATATCACCCTCTCCTATTTGCAATCCTTCACCATCCACGCCACTTCCATCAGAAATATGATAATGAGCAGTAAATGGAGCTAATAATTTTGTATACTCTAAATGATCCCATTTATATTCATTACATGCTAGAAAAGAGTGCGATATATCATGACACATTCTAATACCTGTTTTTTTATTAAAATCAATAATTTCCTTTGGATTCATGAACAAGTTCTGATATCTTTGTCCTCCAAAATGCCATGGATAAGGAGCCATTGTTTGTGGAATAATTTCAACACCATCTGAATCCAAACTACTCAAAGACTTTATTAAATTTTCATAGTAATCATCTTTCAAGCTATCCTCTATAAAACTGTCTTTAGAGAAACCACCGCAATTAACAATTATGAGAGGTTTGACAGTAGTGGGAAAATATTTTTTTAGATTAATTGTAACATTGATTAATTTTTGCATATGTATAACCGACTGTTCCCTATAACTTCTATCATGTGTACATAGATCTAAAAGATGATCGTCTTCAAATAATTCTGGTGCATGTACCAAAAAACCACAATTGTATTTACTATTTAAAAAATCATCAGGTGATTCATCTAAATCATTAAAACTCATATGAAATTCTACTAAGTCTGGTGCAGTAGTCTCTAAGAGTTTATTTATATCATGATATCTTACAGGTAATGCCCATTTTCTTTTAAATTTATAATCTTTTTTAGCGTTAACTATGTTCTTGTAATGAGATTTGAAAATAGGTTTACCTTTTTTAATTTCAGTAATTGCTTTCTTGCCAAGTAGTTTTACTAACTCACTTGGTTGAAGTCCTTGTCCTGGACTTTTAAAAACAAACATACTTTCTTCAAAAACATCATTCTTACGTATATCAATGTTTGCATAAATACTTTTCGACAAGTTTTCTCTATTGATTAATTCACCTTGAGTAATCACTCTATCTTTACTACTCCCCAATGCTTTTTCGATCTCACGTATTCCTTTTACTAATGACTCAAAATCTTTTTTTTCTAGACTTGCTGAATGATCAGGTCCTTCCATTTTTCTATCTAGTGTAATATGTCTCTCTACGATAGTAGCTCCTAAAGCTACTGCTGCTAAAGTCACAGCTATCCCGCGTTCATGTCCTGAATATCCAATCGGGATATCATATTCAGACATTGTTTTTAAATAATTTAGATTGATATCTTTGAATGGTGCTGGATATGTTGAGTTACAATGTAATAAGGCAAACTTTACCTTCTTTTTTTTACTATTTAAATATTTAACAACATTGTCTATTTCAGACTTTTTAGACATCCCAGTAGATAAAATCAATGGTTTACCTTTCTCACATAGATGATCTAATAACGCATAGTTAGTCATATCTGCTGATGCGACTTTATATGCAGACACGCCAATTTTTTCTATTAAGTCAGCACTTTTTATATCCCAGGGAGTACACAAGAAGATTATATTATTATCATGACAGTATTTAGCTAATTTCTTATATTCATCATAACTTAATTCAAACTTTCTTAATAAGCCAATAGTATACTGCGTTGACAGATCACCTTTGGAGACATCTAATGCATCTTGAGAATATAGTTCTTCTAGACATCTCATCTGAAATTTAACACAATCAGCTCCTGCTTTAATTGCAATATCTATTAATTCTATAGCTTTATCATAAAACCCATTATGATTCATACCTATTTCAGCAATGATAAATATTTTTCCATGGTCATTTATTCTAAAATTATCAATAATCATATTTTTTTCTTCGTAATCCATCTTCGTAAACCAGCACTATCAAAAGTAATAGTTTCCATCTGTAGACCTTTTTTCGTTAACGCATTCATCAGCTTGACTTTGGAATATGTCGGCACATAAAAAAGAAAGAATCCGCCAGACCCTGCACCCAGAAGTTTTCCACCTAAAGCCCCATGCTTTATACCATAATCATATATATCATCTAATAGCTTATTTGTTATCTTGGACGAGAATTTTTTCTTAGTTTTCCAAGCTTTCCCTAATAATTCACCAAAGTTATCCATCTGACCTTTAAGCAATTTAGATTTCATTTCATGAGCAATATCTTTGGAAACTTCAGCATATTTCTTCTGCTTGATATTATTCATCTTACTTTTTTGATCATTATGGATTTTACCAGAGTCATGGTTGAAACCCGTGTAACATAATATCAAAGAATCCTCTAATTCATTTTTTATATCATCACTAATTCTTAAAGGATTAACAATATTTTCATCATCTTTAAACTCAATAAAGTTAAATCCACCAAATACAGTAGCATACTGATCTTGCCAGCCTCCAGAAAGATTCATAACAACGCGTTCAGCATGAAATGCTAGCTCAGCAATTTCATAATCACTATATTTATTTTCTTTAAAATTATTGAATGCACCAATTATAGCACTTAAAAGAACAGCAGACCCACCAAGACCAGAGCCAGGAGGGACATCACTATATGTCATCAAGTCAAAACCAAAGTCTGGCTTTAATATTTCTATTACAGACTTTATAAGATCTAATTCCCCATTTAACCTAATGTCGCCTATATTATCAAAATTAAGTTTTATATTTAAATCATTAGAATGTATTGATATTTTTTTATCATTCCTTTTTTCTAATACTGCATGTGTAAATTTATTAATTGTTGCATTAAGAACAACCCCGGTTTCTTTATAAAAATAAGTTGTTAAATCTGTTCCACCTCCAGCAAAACTTATCCTCACTGGTGATTTGGCTTTAGAGATAACTTTTTCTTTTTCATTCCAAATTATATTCTTTTCTGAGACAACAGTTATTAATTTTTTCTTTTTATTAAGGATTGGGATTATGCGAATTCTAGTATCAAGAAGTTTTAAAATATTCTCTTTGCTCGCATTTTCCTCATATAAAAATATAAAATCTTTATTTATGCATTTATTAATCTTAAGATTCAAATTCTTCTCTTTTAATAGAATTCGCCTAATATCACCATCAGTAGCAACCCCAATGACTGCACCCTTGTCTTCTATAAATACTGCTCCAATCTTATTTGCATCAATTAGCTCTAAAACAGATTCTAGTTTTTCATTTTTGTTTACTAAATATTTATTAATTTTCATTTTTTTTAATATACTCTCTCATTTTTTCATAATCTTTTGGAATACCAATATCTATAAACACTCCTTCATATAGATATGTTCCAATTTTATCTTTTTTAATATATTCAATAAATTCATTTTCAATCATAAAACATTTTTTATGATTATTGATAATAAAACTACTATCTTTGATATAGTAGCAGCCCATACTTATGTATGAATCTCTTTTTCTTTTACCTTGTTCAGAGAATTCTTTTATCGTTTTATCTTCAACTATTAATGTACTTGATCTTTCACAATCTTTTTGATGCATGCTTAGAATATTTACATCATATGAGGATTGATTTATAAATTCATATAAGTCTGGTTTCATATATGTATCGCCATTCAACACAAGCAAACTATCATTATTTGTCAAACCTATGGCTTTTATAGCATTCTTAATTGCTCCACCTGTACCTAATGGTATATCTTCTTTGATAATCTCTACATTGCTTGTGTTAGAGTAGTATGATTCTATCTTATCTGATAAATGATGTGTTAGCAGGTAAATCTTTGTGTCATTGTAATACTTTCTTAGTTCAGAAATCTGATAATCAAGAAATGGTTTACCTTCAATAGGCGCCAAAGGTTTGGGTAGTTCATTTACAACACTATATAATCTTGTGCCGAACCCACCTGCTAAAATTAATATTTTTGGCAATTTATATATAACTATCTTATTTATTTATATTAATTACATTACTAGCTTTAAACGGCTTATAACCACTTACAGCTTCAAATAATATAGCTTGTATCTCAGATAAAGATGATTTTGAATTCAACCCTTTTATTTTGTCAATAAAATACTGTATTTTTTCATGACTTAATTTTTCTTCATTGGCAGACATAATATGATCATGAATAGTTTTGCTTACATTGTCTCCTATAAGAAGTTCTTCATATAATTTCTCTCCATCTCTGAGGCCTGTATATTTAATTTCAATATCACCTGATAAATTATCATCGTCTTTGATCTCTTTGCCGCTCAGATGAATCATTTCTTTTGCTAAATCTAATATTCCTATAGGTTCTCCCATTTCTAGCAAAAATACATCACCACCTTTGCTTAGTGATCCGGCTTGTATGACTAATTCTGTTGCTTCACTAATGGTCATAAAGTAACGTATAACTTTTGGATCTGTTACAGTTACAGGCCCTCCAGATTTTATCTGTTTTTTAAATAAAGGAACTACACTGCCCGATGTATCAAGTACGTTTCCAAATCTTACCATGCAAAATTTAGTTCGAGACTGAGACGACGGCATATCATCAACAACATCTTGCAAAGATTGAAGTGTTAATTCAGCAAATCTTTTTGTTGCACCCATAATATTAGTCGGCCTGACAGCCTTATCACTTGATATCAGAACAAAGTTTTCAATATTATTTTTATATGATTGATTGGCAACAGTAAGTGTTCCAAGAATATTTGTTTTTATGGCTGCCAAAGGATTGTGCTCAACTAATGGAACATGCTTATTTGCGGCCGCATGATAAACAGTATCAATTTTTTCATTAGCAAAGATAGTCTCTATAAAGTCAGGGTCAGATACTGATCCAAGATAAGATTTTAATTCAACAGTAGATTGGTTATTGTTTTTATATTCATTTAATTCATGGTCTATTTCATAAAGAAAGTATTCTGATTGCTCTAATAAAATAATTTTAATAGGGTTAAGCTTGATAATTTGTCTTGCTAACTCTGAACCGATAGAGCCACCGCAGCCTGTTATAAGAACAGACTTACCTTCTATACACGCTTTTAACAGATATGGATCAGGAGCTACTGTATCTCTACCTAGCAAATCATCTATGTTAATTCTTTTTGTCTGAGAGATCTTCATCTTTCCATTCGTTAGTTCTTCAATATTTGGGAGCTTCCTTATGAGTTTTTGATGTTCCTTAAGTCCTGAAATAATCTTTTGTAATTTAGTCTTTTTTTGATATACATTTGTAAGGAGAATTTCTTTCACATCTTTATCAGTAATTATATCTTTTATCTTATGTATCTGATGCACCTTTAATTCAGATATAGTTGTCTTCCCATCAATAATATCGTCTGCAATAAAGCCTATCGGCAAGATATTGTTGTCGTTTTTTAGCATCTCTGCAATTTGAATTGAGGAATTACTGGTGCCATAAATAAGAACTTTTCTCATATTATTAATTCTTTGTTGTGTTAATAATGCTCTCGCAATATAGCGAGTCATATAAAGTAATAAAGTTGATAGCACGAAAAATATTATTAAAACAGATCTAGGCACAGGTATATGTAGCGTAAGTATTATAAATGCCCAAATAGCTGATCCTATAACTGAAGCTTTTGTGATCTTAACATATGTCTCTATATTGATATATCGTGTAATGGAGCGATATAATCTTGTAATAATTAAAACAGGTATAATGCTTACAATTGCTAATAGCAGTAAAAGATATAAATCATCTGAGGTTGCACCTGTTAATTCATACCCTTCTGAAAATGTAAAATAGTTATCTTGTCTAATCATTAACGATATCCATAGCGAAAGAGATATTGTGCAAAAATCAGCAAAGATTAGAATTTGCCTTTTACGAGACCTGGATAAACTTATTAAGTACTTTTTCATATTATCTATATAATACTAACGAATTATATGGGTTAAATCAAATTGCTGGTTAACTGGGAAACACAAAATCCTCTTCTTAAAATCATCATTAAGAAACGGAATAGTCGATGGATGATACTTTGGCCATGTAATAATATTTATATTATGCTCATTGCCCCATTTGATCCATTTATTAACTATTTCATTGTTGTCCGCATAACAAGGAAAAACATATGGACATATGTTTTCATTCAATTTTAAATCATCAAAAAAATTTAAATCTTGATTTCTTAGATAATTATACCAAAAATGATAGTTTTTAACTCTGATCATTTTTATTTTATTTTTATCAAATTTATAGTTACCTAGTATTCTCTTTGAAAATATATCTATTGGTTCAGGAGGAAGATATTTATTTTTATTAATATTTTTTTTCCTCGAGGATTTTTTCATAAAAAGATTCTTAAATCCTCTTAAAGAATACATGATTTCACTTATATTGAGGCCTCTTGATTCATGTGTATTTTTAAAAACGATATCTTTCGTATTTGATATCAATTCTGATCCACTCAAAAGTGGCAATATTTTTCTAAAACTATTGAAAGATATATCACCATAGCACCCTAGCTTTTTTTTATTTAATGACGAATAAAGAGAATGTGTATTATCTTCGATAATAATACATTGCTTTCTTTTTCTCATCTCATTTATCCGGCCCCATTGTGACGGGAATCCAAAGTAATTTACTATCAATATCACTGATAATTTATCTGTAATGCTTTCTTCTAACATCTTGGTATCTATCTGTAATCGATGATTAATATTATAATATTCAATTTTAATACCTGTATTTTCAATTATCGTAACTACTTCTTCGCAAATAAGATTAGGAATATATATTTTTTCAAATTGTTTATGTTTTTTTATTAGTTCTAATAATGATCGCTCTAAAGCATATCTACCTGACATAAATAAATTTGAGTTAATATCTTTAGCAGGTGATAATACTGCATTAAATAATATAGAATATTTAAATAATGGCTGTATAGTGACACGTTTCATTTTAATTACTTAAGTAACTGCTAAGACTTAGATTTTTAGTAAGAGATTCTTTGATTTGATTCAAGTACCTAACATCAGAGTCCTTAATTAATTGATATAAATGATGAATATTTTCTGCGACAGGTATACTTATACTTTCTAATGCTCTTATAGTTTCATTTTCCTTTGTATAAATAACGAATGGTATGTTGAGCATTGCAGCTTCATATATTCCTGTTGTCCATGTTGTAAAAATTATCGTTTTATAATTTTTTAAAATAGAAGAGGCATTAATATCATGTGGTATTAGATTTATGTTAACATTGTATTCGTTTTCAATATTTTCTTTTTGTTGTTTCATTGAAATATTTGAATCTTCAAATATATTTTTATGAATTTTCCAATCAATAGAATAATTTTTATCTTTTGCCAAAGGAATTATATCTATAATATACTCTTCAAATGCATTTAAGTTTACTCTGTCACCATAACTCAACATAACTAGTATATCTTTCTTATCATCGGGCTTATAAGGATATAGTGCTAGTGGATATGATATAGGCCTACATTTAAGGCCTTTATTTGATAGATATGTCGCTGATTCAGAATTCCATGTCAAAATATCTGGAATATACTTATTACTGTAATTCTGATTCTTGGTTAGAGGGAACTGTAAATCTTCGTCTATGATGCCATGTGGTGTAAATTCAATTGATATAGAATTTTCTCTACATATAAGACATATTAATCTCCTAAATGAGTCAATTGTTTCATCTAAAATTACTTTTTTAGTCTTGCTTGCCTTTAGATAAAGCGTCACTTTGTTCTTTAAATTATCAATATATTCATACTTATATGCACTAAAGAAGACATTAATTATGTTCTGTATTAACTCAAGCTGATCATTTCTATAGCCACTCCATATTTTTTTGTCTAAATTATATCTTATCTCAGGTTTTTCTGAGAAATCAATTATCGGAATATACCGTAAGTATTTCTTATTTTTTTGAAAACCAAACTTCCTTTTAATCTTTGAATATATAGTAAATATGGAGATACGAAATATATTTACCTTAAATGGCATTTTACTTATAAATGATGACGGAAAAATAAATATATTATGATTTGTAAATCGTAAATATAATGCATGAATGTATAAAAATATATTATATTTATCTAAATTTAAATGATCTGGGATATCACTCCCCATAAATTGTGAGTGTCTATAACTAAAATTATCAAAATCTTTATTATTCTTTATTATCTTAATATTATGTGCTTGAGATATATTATCTATCACTAGATTAAGTATAAAGCTAATCTTACTACTTATCTCTAAAGATTTTATATTTTCATTACTATTCAGATATTGCCTTAGTCTATTATAGAATTGATTATACGTAAGTAGGTATTTGTATATGAATTTAAATGACAATACAAACCATCTATTACTTTCTTTTTTAGATTCAATAAATAAATTACTTTCTAGACTTTCAAGCTCTATAGGTTCATTTATGTTAGGGCTAATATCAAAGAAGTATTTAATGTTATAATTATTCTCATATTTGCAGAACATCGTCTTAGAAAAAGTAAGATAGTTTATATCTTTTTCTAGTGGCCTATCTTTCAAATTTGATAAGATTATTAGTTTAGTATTATTCATTAGTAAGCTTGAAAAAACTATCTAAAATATTATAGTTGTCATCTGGTTTACTACATTCTGAAGTATTAAGAATTAGATCTGGGTTTATAGGTTTTTCATATTTTGAGCTATTAGAATATCCAATAAGATCCTTTATTTCATTATTATCAGCTTTAAAATATAGTTTCTTAGTATCTCTTGCTTTTAAACTTTCTATGTCTGCTTTTACAAATATAAAATAAATATTATTTTTAAATTTTCCTTTTATTTTATTTCTGATTGATTCATAAGGTGAAATGACAGAAACAATAGTTACATCATAATTCTTATAATTCTTATCACAAATATCGGCTATGAACATATTATTTTTAAATATATCCTCTTTAGAATAACCCAGTGGGGTATCGTATTTGTCGCGTATTGTGTCGCCGTCTAGTATTTGTATTTTTTTACTTAATGATTTATATTTCTCATATAGGTATTTAGAATAGAATGATTTTCCAGCACCAGACATGCCAGTTAACCATATGATCTTAGATTCTTTATATTTAGACAATTTATTTAATGGTTCTTGATACTTTTATAACCATATCAATGCATTCGGCAGGATACTTTCCAATTGCAGTTTCAGCAGCTAATACCAGTCCATCTGCTCCATCAATCAACGTATTATATATATCATTGACTTCTGCTCTTGTGGGTTCTTGCTTAGTTACCATGGACTCTAAAAGATTTGTCGCCACATATACGGGAACTTTGTTTCTATTCGCTATCTTAATAATTTCTTTTTGCTTCTTTGGGATCAGTGGCAAAGGTATTTCTTTTGATAAATCACCTCTATCAATAAGTATATTGTCTGCTTCTTTTAATATCTCACCAAGATTAGTAAGAGCTTTTTTTGATTCTATTTTTGAAGTAATTATTACTTTCTTGTCAAAGTATGATCTGAGGGTCTTGACGTCTTTAGCGTTAGATGTAAATGATAACGCAATATTTTTTATATCTAACTCTTTTGCTAATTTAATTGCTAGCATATCTTTTTTTGTGAATGCAGGTATATTAATATGTCTATTTACAGAAATACTTTTATTTGAACCAATTACCCCACCTTCTATAACTTTACATTTATAAGTTTTAATATTTTCACTAATGATTTTAATTTCAGCACTATTAAAATCTATATACAGAGTATCATTAACCTTTAGTTTTTCATATATTCTATCTGGTGTAAGTGTAATATTATTACTGTCCTTGTTATTTTTATTTATATGAATATAAGTATTTTTCTTAAGCGTTACTGTTTTGTTCTTTATTCGTGAAGTTCTAATTTGCGCTCCCTCAGTATCAAAACATATATTAATTTTACTATACTTTCTGATATATCTGACAATTTTAGGTAGATCATCAATACTTGTATGTGATAAGTTAATTCTTAATAATTTAACATATTTAGCTTTCAATGATTCTAGAAAATCTTTTTTAAGGGTTGATGGTCCTAAAGTTATAAATAGCTTAGTCATAATGATTCCTTGTTAAGTATAATTCTGTTTTCCTTTTCCTTTGAAATATCTAAGCTTAAGTATTCTAGGGATATGAGCTAATCTGACAATCAATGAAAATATTATAGCGAAAATAGAATATATGGGAGCTTGTGTAATTTTATATCTTCTTTTTGTTGAATTTGTTAAAGCATAATATAGTGATATCTTTTGTTCATCATCAATATATTTTTTTTGAATTTCATAATCATAAAATAGATTTTCTGGTATATCTAATAAACTAACAGGAGTATTTTTATTATCTATATGACTACATAATTCTCCAGATAATGAGCTAATTATATCCAACTCATCTCTTCTAAGAACTTTATTGTAGTTTTTATTAATACTGTTTGAGATTCCCTTTGTTGGCCCATAATGCGAATTACCTAGCCAGTCTTTTCCGCCGATGGTAGGGTTAACTAGGGTTTCTTCATATTTTAATGAAGATTTATTTATTAAACTCTTCATTGTCAATTCAGGATAAGAAGTTAATGCAGAATGGTTATAGATAACGAATCTGTCATTGATACCATATTTTTCCTGTAATAATCTAACACGTGTAACTGCGCACAGCCATCCTTTAATCTGTTCCTCGATATCATAATAGTTATAGTTTTTAACAAAATAGTTTGGGAGTTGCGGTGACGCAAACCTTCTAGATCCATAAAACCTACGCGCATATCGTACTTTTTCGGTTGCTACATAGCCTGTAATATCTCTAATTGGATATAAAAGAATAGAGTCTGTAAACTCATTAAAATATCTCTCAATATTGGTTAGATATATACCTCCACTATCTTGCATAACTACATGAGATTGATCTTTTAGATACTTCCCATTCTCCCAGGCACTGAAATATGCATAGTGTCTTGCATCATATAGTTCTTTAATATTTTGAGCATGAATAGACTTTTCATTAAATATTTCAATAAACATATCATAATCAAAATATGTTTTTATATTTCCATAAAAGTTTTTTTCTAGATAATTTTCTCTGACTCCTAATGGTTCACTTTTTTCTTTACCCCACTGTGTAGAATATACTGCCTGTTTTTTTGGTAAATCAAGTAATGAAAATAAATCTTGATCTTGAGATTTAAAATAGTCAGGGATTGATTGTGGAACTCCAGCATATGAGTCAACTATATCATAGAAACTATTGTCAGAGGGAAAGCCTAGCTCTGTTGGATAACTCAATATACTACTATGATTGTCATATAATCTACTTAATAGCGAACCACCACTTCTATTGATTCCTGCAATATATATTGTTTTATAGCTAGTCATTATTTATAACTTATCTTTTTCATTCAAATATGTTCTATGATCATTTGCATGAATTGACATTCTTTTTTTTGCATAGTAAAAATAAAAACTTACCATTGTAATTGATGATACTAGATTCATAATGAAATAAATAAATATGAATTGATTTGAAAGAACTCCTAAGATGATGAATATCAATTGGATATCATTAAGGATATCTACAAATCTAAAAGAAACATCTGTTCTAAGTGTTGGGCTCAGAGACAGTTTATGCTCTTCATTGATCCAACGACAATATGCTCCATATCTATCCGGAATCATATGTTGCATAGGTGTCGAAAATAAACTTAATAACGTTATTCCTAGGATGAGAATTAAATTAACTTCAAAACCCATTATATGAGTTGTTGATGTTTCTTGGATACTTGGTAGTACATCTGTAAGAATCAATGATAACAAAGCAATCTGCATAAAGCCTTGTACGATAATATCAAATAGACCATCCATAAATCTTCCAAAAAACGTAGGCATATTTCTCAAGCGTGCTATATTACCATCACAATGATCAAATATAATGGATAAAACATAAATCATAACTCCATAGAGATAAAGATCTTTCCCCCCGATCATTATTACAAATGATGCCAAAACTCCAGTTAATAAAGCAATAACACTAATGACGTTTGGCGTTATACGTAAATAGTAAAATATTGGTGTGACATACCAAGCTATCGCCCTTAATAAGGCTTCTGTGGAGATTATGTTGTAAATTTGCCCTTTGTTGACTTGTATAATTTTTTTTATTAGCTCAAATATATTCATAATAAATTACTTTTTAGGAAGAATTCTCCCTGGTACTCCACAAACATAAAGATTTTTTTTAATATCACCCTTTACCAAAGTATTGGCTTCTATTGAGGATTCTTTTCCAATTCTTGAATTTTGAAAAACAGTTGCATGAGAACCTATGAATACATCATCATCAATAATGCATTGGCCATTAACAAGGCTATAGGGCGAAAGTATGACATTGTTGCGAATAATGCTTTCATGGCAGATAGAAGCATTAATATTTATAAAGTTATTGTTACCCATAGATACGTTATTAGAAATTATACAGTTCGGACATATTATATTCCCAGTACCCATCATCACATTCTCAGAAATAATAGCTTTTGAGTGAATAAGATTTATAAACTGCACTTTATTTTTAAGCTTAGAATAGATTTTTGATCTAACTTTGACATCTGCTATTGTTATAACAACATAATCATCATCATTAAATTCATAAGTATCTTCATTACCAAGAAAATTAGCTTTAATCTTACATTTAGAAAAATCAGGATCAGATTTATCAAGGAAACCTTTTATATTCTCTGTAAATTTTTCATCTCGACTAAACCAATGGAAAACTTCTTTTCCGAGACCACCAGCACCAATCAATATAATATTTTTACTCATATTCTAACTTTTTTATATCTATTACTTATTCTAATTTTGTTAACAAGATTAATCTTAACTGGGACTTTATAATTCTCTAACTTTTCTGTACAGTATCTTTTTATGGATAAAATAAAATCATTTTCTTTTTTAGTTTCATTTATTAACACAATATCAGCAGCAACTATATGACCAAGAATTCTATTTTCTTTTGCATAAACCACTGCATCAGAAACATTTTCATATTCTTTAAGTATAGTTTCAACTTCAATAGGGAATACTTTTTCTCCACCAACATTAATTAATTCAGATTCTCTTCCTAGGATTGTAATATACTCGCCATTCACGAATACTCTATCTCCGGTGTTCATCCATCCATCGTCTGTGAAAGGAGATTTATAATTTAAGTATCCTATCATTGATGTATCTGATTTGATATACAATATATCATTAATAACTTTGTAGTCATTTTTTTCTTTATCTATTTTAATTTCTAAAGATCCTGAATTTCTTGATTTAATATTTAATATTCCTATTTCTGTCATACCATATGTTTGGCGTAATTTGATTTCTGGGAAGCTTTCATTTAGTTTAGTCAATGTTCTTTTATCCATTGGTTCCGTACCATATGTAATAAGACGCAATGATGATAAATTATATTTATTAAAACTATTAGTAAGTAACATCATGTTTAAGAAAGATGGAGTCGTCGGTAAAAGCGTTACATGATGTTTTTCTATCTCGCCTAGAATAATATCTACATTATATGTATTGTTTAGAATTAAGGTGCCTCCATTAAATAAATTGTATAATAATGTATTTAAACCACCTATATGATCATGGGACATAAAAAGAAATGTTCTATATCTCCTGCCTTCCACCTTATATAGATTTAATAACTTTCCTGCATCGTGAAGAATAGCTTTTGGAGCTCCGCTTGTCCCAGATGTAAAAAGTATGATACCTGGCACATTTCTCTTATGAATCTCGTGAATTAAATTATGTTTACTAGCTATATCATTAATAGATATTGACACATTATCTTCACGCACTTTAATCAATAAATCATATTTTGTAATATTATATATTTCAGTACAGTTTATTTTTGATGCTTCCTCTATAGGGATAATGACATTGTTATTTTTTAGAAGAACAATAAATAGGGCTATAAATTCAATAGTCAGCTTTGAGCTAATTAAAATAACATCTGTATTCTTAATTTTATTTTGCTTATAAAATGCTTCAAATTTAGAAATTCTTATTAATAGATCCTTATACGATATTCTCTTGTCTCCATCTATCAAGAGTATATCTGACTTATAGTCATTTAATTTATTAAGAAGATTGGTAAGCATTTTTATTTTAGCCAAGGTAAATGATTTGCCCATTTACTAATTGGCTCTCTTTTTTCATAAAAAAATCTAAAATATTTAATATATCATCTATACTTGTGTAAGATTTTGAGGATAATTGGGATATAATCCTGTTAATCTTATGAGTTGGAATATTTTTAATTAAATCTGTTTTTACTGGACCTGGGCCTACTGCGTTTACTGTGATTCCAAATGCGCTTAATTCTTTTGCTGTCACTTTTGTGAATGCTTCAATTGCTGCTTTAGAACTGACATATACAGACTCACCCTCAAGATTGAGTGGCGATGCTACTGTTGTCATATTAATAATCCTGCCATTCTTCTCTTTTTTAATTAATTTGGACGCTTCTCTTGTTAAATTAATTACAGATTTTAAATTAACATCAATTATCTGATCTATTTTCTCAGGAGTAGATAATAATAAATGATTCATTGATGCTACACCTACGTTATTTATTAGAACATTTAACCTATTGGTGCTTTTTCTTATTTTAATCATTAAATCATTGACGGCACTATTCTTTGATAAATCTAGCTCATAATGAATATAATTATTATTGCTAATAGATGATTTTGATCTACTGCAACCAATGACTAAGTTATTTGATAACTTAAGATAGTGTTCAGCAATTAATTTACCTATACCCTTGCTAGTCCCAGTAACAAGTATAACTTGTTGATTACTTTTATTTATCATCAATCTTATTATAGATAAAATCTGCTAATACTGAAACACTTGAGAATGGGCTAGTTTTTTCTGAAAATGCTTTGTCGTCTGCCAAGCTAATACTCTTATTAAAGTTGTCAAGAAGCTTCTCTTCTATCGCCAATATTAGGTTGACCAACCCTAGCGAATCAAGCTTACCATCTTGTCCATATAGCAATGTATTACTTTCTTTAGCAATCAAACTATTTGGGTTTATTTGGTTATAGTCATCAATTGCCAAATAAATTATATTTATAATATCTTCCTTATTCATAAACAACCTTACTTGACTTGTTCATTTAATTTCCAAAGCTTGTATTGAGCTTCAGGCGAATACCCGCTAAATTTAGCACCTGTTGGTGTCCATACATGTCTGCTTCTATACTTGTCAGCAATATACCAGAACTCTTTCTCTGAGATATCTAGATATTCTAAAAAATCTTTCCAATACTTTATGGGAAATTCTCCATCATATTTATGTACTAGAGCAACTCCTTCTTCCCTATTAATATGGTGATCTCTTATCTCATGGGCAGCATCATATGTTGCTCTACAAATCCCAAATTTCATATATGCCATCCACCAATGGAATCCATCTAGCTTGTCATCAATACTTCCATATTTCTGATATGTACCTTCTGATCTATCTGGATTTGCTTCAAAACCACAGTTTTCCACTGCATAGTAATAATTATGCTGAGGGGTCCATCTTTCATAATATGACATCCAATGTCCTTTGCTACCTACGCGCTTTAAATCTTCCATTTTTGGTGGTTGGTAAAAATCTAAAGATGTAGATTTAATTTCTTCCTTTGTAAAAATATTTCTTTTTAGTCCAGCTTCAATTAATTTATGTACTCCACTTCCTTTATAAAATATTTCTTCGCAGTCTTCCCATGGCGCCTCCACCATATCTTTTTGTTTAAGAGATCCACCATATTCTATTTCTCCATTTTCACCGAAAAAGATAAATGGAATATTGAATTTAATTGATAAATGATAAGCCATATATTGTTGTCCATAGCCGAATGGATCCCATGCATCACCATGTAAGTCAAAAGCTAGCATAGAAAGTTTCCTATGTAGTTTACCATCAGGATGTATAAGAATATTGTCATAGCCTTTATCTTTTAAAGCTGTAAAGTTTTTCCAGCCAATATCTGTATATAGAAATGGGGCCCATGTTACAGTTAAAGGATTCATGCCATATTTATGCTTTAATTTATGCGTGACCATGCCACTATCTTTTCCACCAGAGCCAGGAACAATAACATCCCATGAACCATCCTTAGATCTATATTTGTCACATACCGCTTGCAGCTCTTTCTCTCTTTTTTCCCAATCTATTATATTATCCTTTTCATATGCATAATCACATGCTGAGCATTGACCTTTAATTTTTTGATCCCATGCTATTCTTGGTCTTTGATTTGATACGACACAGTTATTGCAAAACTTGATCTCTTTTGGAAGAAGACCTAGCTGTTTATCAAGAATATCGTCTGATGATTTTATTATTTTACCCATTATCACTCCTATGATTTAACAAATTGTTTTAAAATATTTAGGCCGTATTTTCCACTCTTTTCAGGATGAAATTGACATCCATACGCATTATTTTTATTGATAATTGCAGTTATATTAACATCATTATAATTAGTTGTAGCCATAATATTATCTTTATTATTACAGTTAACTCTATATGAATGAACAAAGTACATAGATGACTTATCATCTTGCCCCGTAAGGAGATGATGATTTCTAACATTTTCATTAATGATAACTTTATTCCATCCGATATGTGGAATTTTATGAGTAATATTACTCGAATTTATTTTTGGAATTTTTTCAACATCCCCATCTATAATATCTAAACCCTCTATTTCTCCAAATTCATAACTTTTACTTAGCATCATTTGCATGCCCAAGCAAATTCCTAAAAATGGTCTATTTTTTTCGATGTGTTCTTTCAAAGGCTGAACTAACTCTCTCAAATTTAGTCCTCTCATTCCATTTTTAAATGCACCTACCCCAGGGAGTATTATATGGCTTGCCTTTTCAATATCATGAGGCTTATCAATGATCGTAATATTTGCACCTATATGTTCTAGAGCATTACTAACATTGTATAAGTTGCATAAACCATAATCTACAATACTTATTTTAGGCTTCATAGTCTCTGACATTAATATTATTTTCCTGACAATGCTCTCTTATCAGTTTTATATTTGAACGGTCATAATGCAATATGTCAGCCATGGCAACTGCATCAGCACTTGAGTCATTTACAACTTTAGACAAATCATTTAGACAACCCATTCCACCACTTGCAATAACGGGAATAGAAACAGATTCAGATACCTTTTTTATTAATTCGTAATCAAAACCCTTTTTAGTGCCTTCGTTATCTACTGAAGTCAATAAGATTTCTCCTGCCTCAAGACTTTCACCTTGTTTAGCCCATTCAAGCACATCCATTCCAGTTTTTTGTCTACCATTTTCAGTGTATACTTCCCATGAATCATCTCCATTTCTTTTTGCTTCGATTGATAGCACCATGCATTGGGAACCAAACTTTCTTGAAACTTCAGTTATCAGCTTTGGATCTTTCGTTGCAGCGGTATTAATTGCAACTTTCTCTGCACCGCATCTAAGGAGATATTTGACATCATCAATAGAACGTAATCCTCCACCAACTGTAATAGGAACATATACATCTTTCACTGCTTTTTTAACAATATCACTTAAATTATTTCTTCCATATAAGCTTGCAACAGTATCCATATATATAATTTCATCTACACCATCATTATAATATTTTTTTGCAAATTCATTAGGGTTACCCATAACTCTTAAACCTTCAAGATGTATGCCTTTTATCAAATTTGGGCCTTTGATATCTAATCTTGCTATTAATCTAATATTGCTCGCCATTCTATACTTATTTGATTTGTTTTCTAAGTTTCCACTGACCATTAAAATATTTCCATATATGTGGCGAGCGAAATTTATCACATAACCTTAAGAAATAATCTTTAGTAAATATAGGTTCTTCAAATACTTTACTAGCAACTGGAAACTCTTTCTTGTTTATACTTAAGTATTTATATATTTCTTTAGAAAACCGTTCGGGGAATTCATGATCAAATTTATTCACTAAAAGCACGCCCTCTTCTCTATTAATGTCTCCTGATCTTATTTCTTGAGATGCATCTGTTGTGGCCCTTCCTATTCCAAACTTTATTCCCATTGTATAGTAAAAAAAATCATCAATTTTATCATCTATACTATTATATTTACTATATGTTCCCAAAGTTCTTTCTGGAGATGCTTTGAAGTCACTATGCTCCGCAGCATAATAATAATTTGATTGAGGATGCCATTTTAAATAGTAACCAAGATACCTAAAGTCTATCGAAGTCTTCTTTATATTTCCAATTGCCTCAGGCACGTATATAGATAAATCATTATCTGTTAAACCAAAGTCATTCTTTAATGATTCATAGGCAACACCACCAAAAAACATTTCATCTCTTTCGCTAAGAGCAGAAAATGTCCAGTCTCTTTTTGAAGACATAGCCTCATTAACTGGAGTTCCATATTCAGATTCTTGTTCCCCATAAAATATTAAAGGGATATCAAACTTTATTGCCATCTTTGGAGCAAAACATTTTTGACCTAATATAAAAGGTTGAAAAGGATGAAATAATTTCTCCACAGCTAATCTAGTCATTAAACGATGAGTTCTCCCATTTGGAGTCATAAGATAATTATCTAAGCCTGAGTGAATCCATGCCTGAAAGTTCTCCCAGCCCCACTGTGTATACATATTTGGGGCCCATGTTACGGTCAGTGGATTCATATTATATTTATACTTAAGGACATGGGAAGCATAAAAGCTATCTTTACCACCAGATCCAGGAACAAGACAATCATAAGAGCCATTGTTACTCCTATATTGATTACATAGCTCTATTAGTTCACTTTCTCTTTTTTCCCAATCAATATTTTCATTTTTTTTCTCTGTGGCAATACATGCATCACATATTCCATCCTCATTAAAATTAATAGTCTTTTTTTTGGAGTTTTCTGTATGCTTAAATTCAACAGCTGAATTAGGACGTTGATTAGAAATAACACATTTTTTACAAAATTTTATTTCAGGTGGAAGACCGTATTTTGTCACAGTACTATTTTCTTTTTTAAATTCTGATAGATCAATCTTATTTGGTGAATTTATAATTATTTTTGACTTATTCATTATTTTATAGTCCAACCGCCATCTATTATTAAATTTTGACCAGTTATATATGATGACATATTGCTAGCTAAAAAGAGCACTGGCTCCGATACATCAGATTCAGTTGCCATACGGTTTAATAAAGTTTTTTTATTATATTTCTTTATAAAATATTTTTCTTGGCTTCTCTCAATTCCACCTGGCGATACTGCATTAACTCTGATATTAGGTGCCAATGTAGAAGCTAGCCATTTAGTCATATAAATTAAACCAGCTTTCGAAACTGAGTAAGCCGCTGGATTATTTATAGCGGTACCTTTGTAAAGATCCCAGTCAGGAGCATTAACACCATATATTGAAGATACGTTTATGATAGACGCATTCTTTGATTTTTTCATTATTTTATAGATGCCTTGTATCAGAAAGAAAATTGAAGTTAAATTTGTATCTATAGCTTTATTCCATGCATCATAACATTGATTTTCAAAACTTTCATTCCAGCCTTTCATGTTATCAGTACCGACCATCCCAATTGAATTGACCATTATATCTATAACCTTATATTCTTTCTTTATTAATTTTATACAATCTATTCTTTCTTTTTTATTTGTCAAATCTAGAGGAAAAGTTCTTACCTTAATCCTATTTTTTTTCTCAAGCTTCTTTTTTGCTTTATTAAGACTTTTCTCATCGAGATCAATAAGTATCAGATTTGACCCACATAACGATAATTTATCTGCTATACACATGCCTAGATGGCCTGCACCACCAGTAATTATGGATGTTTTCTTGCTTAGATTTAAATTTTCAATTTTTATATTCATTATTCTTACTATATATGTAGGAAGCTATATCAAAATCATACTGATCATCTATATCAACGCTCTCATCCCTAGGAACCTCAAAACCTCGAATTTTCCCATCAAATAAACTATTAGAACTAGTTATATAATCAGGGCTTGTTATATAAGCATAAGTGGTAATCATATAACATTCTTCTGCATCTTGTCTTCTGTTAATTTGTTTTTTACTTTGATTCATAATTTGAACTATGCCCTCATCATTTTTAACTACTATATTGAAATTTGGTGAGTGATTACTCTTGGTAATACCTAAAACAGCATCAAAATTATTAGATGTATAGCAATCAATCATTTTCTCAATAGTTTTATAATTTCTAAGTGGAGATGTACATGGTAATGTAATAAATAAATCGATATCTTTTAAATAGTTTTTAACCGCATGTTGCCAACATATCCACTCATCTGTTGTATCTCCGGCAAGATTAGACGGACGCATGAATGGTACACTGGCACCATATTCTAATGATGTTTTAGCTATTTCCTCGCAATCAGTTGATACAACAATGTCCGAAAAGAGATTTGATTCAATCGCTTTAATTATTGTATGAGCAATAAGTGGTTTTCCTGAAAATAGTTTCATATTCTTTCCAGGCAAACCTTTTGATCCACCTCTGGCAAAAATAAATGCAACTTTTTTCATTGACTTATCGCCTCTGTTTTATTTGATTTTAAAGATTTTTGCATTGCATTAATTATAAATTGTGTATTTTTACATTCTTCTATCGTTAACTTAGAGGTGGTATTATTTTCTATTGATTTAATAAGATCATTTAATTCTCTGACATATGAATCATTTATTTTATCTTTAAATATTTTCAGTTTTTCTTGTTTACCAGTTTTAATCATTAAAGAGTTCATTATATGATTAACTTCAATAGTTGATTTTTCGAAGTAGATCTTGCAATACCTTTTCTCCTTTGTGGAGATCATATTCAGATTCATCCTGACAATAGGCATGTTTTTACTATATTCAAAGGTCGCAATGATATGAGTCTCAATATTATATTGACTATCTTTGATAGTGTTATTATTGACCATAACTTTGCTTGGCTTACCAAATAATAAGTATAAATAATCAATTTCATGACTTAATTCATTAATTACACCACCACCTAGATCTTTATTAAAAGATACAGAATCTTTGTAATTTAATCCTTTTCTCCATTTTCTAAAATCAGTTTCAACACATATATCGATTTCTTTAATCGCGCCATATTTTCTATTTTTTATAATATTAAAAATACTTTTAATACGATTTGTAAACCTCATGTTGTAACCAACTAATGTTTTTAGTTTATTATCATTGCATATCTTAATTAATTTATTAATTTTTATGTCGGGAATCGTTAATGGTTTTTCTAAAAAGATATTAAAACCTTTTCTTGCTAAAACTACTGCATCAGCAACATGGTTCGAAGCTGCTGAACATATAACTGCAATAGATTTTTTACTCTTAGGGTAAATATTTTTTAAGTTATCAACAATATGTATATCTTTTTCATTTAACATTCGATTTAGTTTAATGCCAAACCTCTTGCAAACATAAATTGATTTTTTATTAGACATATTTATAATATTATCTATATGCCGTAATGCGATATTACCTGTGCCTATGACCAAATAGTCTGCAGCATAACCTTCTTGATTATTTTTGAGCTTTTTCATAATCTTTATGGCTCCCAATATCTAGCCACTGCTCATGTAATGGGAATATACCAACAGAATCTTTTTTAATATTCTTGGCAATAATATCAGTCATATTAATAACAGTATTATCCTGTAGATCATTCAATAGCTCAGGATTAAGTATATAAATTCCAGCATTTATCAAATACTTCTTAATTGGTTTTTCAACAATATTTGATAATTTATCTTCATCTAACTCTATGGTTCCAAATGGAATTTGAATGTCATATATCGCAGCGCAGACTGTAATAAGTTTATTTGACTTATTATGGTAGTCAATCAACTGACGATAATCCATATCAGTGAGAACATCACCATTTATGATAATTATAGGATCTGTAATTTTTTTATTCTTCAATAAATATAAACATCCAGCTGTGCCCAAAGGTTTCTCTTCTTCTAGAAACTTAATGTTGAATCGAGTATCATTTAAACTATTAAAGTATTTTTTAACCATTTCAGCCTTATAAAATATTGAAATATATATCTCTTTCAGCCCATGCTGGTCAAGCTTGTTTACGATTTCATGGATTAGTGGTTTTTGATTAACAGGTAAAAGTGGTTTAGGAGTGTTTAATGTTAGAGGCAGAAGCCTTTTTCCTTCTCCACCCGCCATAATAATCACTGGATTTGTCAACGAATAACTTTGCGGTGCATTTTCATTCGTAATAATATCAATAATGTTATTATTACGATCTATTAATGGTATATATTTATAAGAAATCAATAATTTGTTTATATTCTTATAGTCATCTACCAAGGCGCATTTAGGATCCAAATTCATTACATCTTTACAACTAGTTTGAAGATTCTTACCGCTCAATAAAGCTCTTCTTATGTCACCGTCAGTAATTGTCCCAATTAGTTTATTACTTTCAACTATTAGCACTAATTTAATAATAGATTTTTGAAGAGACTCAATTGCCAATGCCATGTCACTATCAATTCCAATTATATTTGATTTAAGATTATTCATGTTTTTTTTAAATAATCACTTAATCTAACGATCGAATTTTTCTTAATATTTTTCAATAAAGTGCAATTAATTACATTGCTAAATTCTAATGCTGAAACACCCGACTTAGTTCGTTTGGCAGTTAAGTCACTATCAGTTATCTTATGACCTTTTGTTAAATTATTTTTATAAACGAGTTTCTTACGTACCGAAGCTAGATTCCTTTTCTCAGAAGGAGTAACTTTTTTAGAATGAGAGCCAGACATTAACTCAGTTTTTCTAACATTTTTAATATATTGAGAAAATTCTTTAAAATTTAAAGAGCTTTTATGGTCAGGCCCTTTTAATAATTTATTTTGTGTCACATGCACTTCAATCATAGATATTTTTTTAGATGTTGCAATTATTGGAGTGATAAGGTTATTTGAATGGTCAGAATAACCAATCGAAGTTTTATATCTATCTTTTAGAGTATGTATTACATTTAAATTTAACTCATCAATTAATGCGGGATAGTCCGTTGTACAATGTAGCAATGAAACTTTAGTAGATAAATATTTATCGTGTTTTAAATATAATTTCTGATCTCTTTTATAGTTAAAATTAAAATCTTTATTTACATATCCATAACAGAGAGCAGATAAAGCTATATCTATATTGTCGATATTAGCCAAACCACATGAAATTATAATATTCTTTTTTGTTCTTCCTGCCTTTAATAATAACTGTATATTTGTTAGATCTGATGATCCTATCTTTATTGTTTTAAGTTTTAATTTAGAAATTAAAAATCTCAGGCTTATAGTATCTACCGCCGTAGAAATGAAATCTATGTTAAGGTTTTTTGCATATTCATGCAATATAATAAAGTCTTTGTCATTTAATTCATACTTTTTCAGCATTTCATATTGGGAATCTTTTTTATTATCTTTTTTTTGATATTCAGCTTTAGAAACAAGTGTGTCGGCGACATTAATTGCTTTATATGTTTGAAACTTAACGGCATCGGCACCAACTACTTTACATGCTTTGATCATTTTTTTAGCTCTTGTTAGTGAACCATTATGGTTTACACCTATTTCTGCGATAATATATACTTTTTTATTATTGATTAATATCATAAAACTTTTTCAACTTAATATTGCTTAATTCAGTTGTTGATAGCACTTTTAATACTTTTTCAATTTTATTCTTGCCTTTGTATGATATGCTTTTATTTTTCTTTGTACCATTAAGTTTCTTAATTGATTTAACAATATCTTGTCTCGAACTCTTACAAGATATAACAGATTTTGCGTTTGGCCTACCAGACTGTCTATCACCTATGTTTATAGATGGTACATTTAGTGCAGGGGCCTCCACTAATCCAGATGATGAATTTCCTATAAGGCCTATAGAGTATTTTAAGAGACTCAAATAATCTATTCTTCCTGCTGATTTAATCAAAAATGATGATTTATTATTGTTAACAAATTCTTTAATGGCATTTAATATTTCGTTACTGCCTGTATCAGAGTTTGGATATGTAAATATGAAGAAATATTCTTGATATGAATCTAATGCTTTTAATAAACTATTTATCATTTGATCATTGCGTTTATTTATAGTTTCTGGGTGTATTGATACTACTAAGTATTTTTTTGAAATTGGTATGTTATATATTTTATATGTATCTTCTTTTTTCTTGAATACTAGATTCTTCATTGCATCTATACCTAATGAGCCAATGTTGAATATATTTTTTGAATTCTCACCTAACTGCATAACTCTTTTTTTAAAGCTAGTGCTTGCAACAAAATGTATATCAGCCATTTTAGTTATCATATGTCTTATGGAATCATCTATTACTCCATAAGTCACTTCTCCGCCATGAATATGAGCCAATGGTATACCCATTATATGGCAGGCAATCGCTATTGGCAAAATATCATATCTATCTCCCAATAAAACAATTATATCTGGTTTGAGTTTATTTAAAGTTTTAGAACAATTTCCAATTTGACATGAAATAGATCCTAATATGTCATTATCATTAGTATTACTTTGATGCGATTTAATTTTTCCATCAATAGTAAAACCATCTGTTAATATTTCCTTATAAGTCGAGCCATACTTAGGCAGAAGATGCATGCCTGTTACAATTAGTTGTAGCTTAAGATTCTTTGATTTTTTAACTCCTAACATTAATGTATACAAATGGTTATAGTCAGCTCTACTTGATGACACGATGCAAATTTTGCGTTTAATATTCATTTATAATAGGAGCTTGGTAAACTAATTCCTGTTTTCCAATGTTTATTAGCATTAACAATAGTTGACTTAGGCATCTTTCTATACATATTGTTCAAATGCTGTGGCTTCCATAACTCCCTTACCATGATATTTTCTTTGTGTAATGCTTCTATTAATACTTGATGATATTTTTTATATTTCTCTTTTAGATATAAATTTGTGATCCAATGATTAGGTTTGATGGAGCTGTTGTATTCATGTAGAAAACAATATTTATTATCATGAAAAGCATTCCTATATTTACTATGTAATTTTTTCTTATTATTTAATATACTCCTAATACGTGAGAGTTGACCATCGCCTAATGCTGCATTTATATTTGCCATCCTAAGATTATAGCCTGCCTTATCATGCTCAACTTTCCATGGATGGGGTACTCTAGCAGTACTAATCAAATGCTTTATAGACTCGTAATCTTTTTTATTTTTAATTAATATTGCTCCACCCATACCTGTAGTAACTATCTTATTTCCATTAAAACTCAAGATACAAAATCTACTACTCAAGCCTATATGCTTATCATTTACATGGGAACCGAGGGCCCCAGCACCATCTTCTATGACTTGAATATTATATTTCTTTGTAATTCTTTTTATTGCAGTTAAGTTTGCTGGTTCACCATATGCATGCACAACAATTAAAGCCTTAATTACTCTACCAGTAAATTTATTTAAACATAATTTATTTTTATAAGTCGCTATGCTTTTCAAATATTTTTCTATACTAATGGGACATGCATTAAGAGATTCTGAAGAACTATCGATAAAATTTGGTATACCACCTGCGTCTATCACTGAGTTTGCGGTGGCAACAAAAGTCATAGATGGCATTAATACTTCACAACTATCAATATTTATAGTTTTTAATGATAAAAATAGTGCTGAAGTACCACTATTGGTCAATAAGATATTTTTAGATCCGGTAACTTTTGTCAACTTTTCAGTAAAATGATCAATATATTTTCCCTTTGTTGAAACATAAGTTGATTCAATACACTTAGCAACATTATCAATATCTTTCCTTTGAAAGGATGGTTCATGTATATCTAATTGTTTATACTTATCTGGTAAACAAGATTTTATTTTATCAATTATGTGATTAATCATTATTATGTAGTGTACCTATCAGATTTATATTTCACCAAATTACTATCAATTTTGAACCAATCAATGGTTTCTTTTAACCCCTTGATTAATCCTTTGCGGTTAGCATATTGCGGAGTCCATCCGATTAGTTTTTTAGCTTTTCTATTATCTGCTTTCAGCCTAAATACTTCGCCTTTTTTTGGTCTTACTCTAGACGCATCTTTTTTAACTTTAAGTTCAATATTAGTAATCTTGCAAACAATATCATATAAATCTCCAATAGATATTTCATATCCAGATCCAATATTTATAGTCTCTCCTATACTTTTTTTAGACTTTGCCGCTAAAATGAATCCTCTTACTGTGTCTTTTATATAAGAAAAGTCCCTGGTTGGATATAAAGCGCCTAATTTAATAGACTTATTATTAGTAAGAACTTGAGTGATGATTGTTGGAATTATAGCTCTATTAGACTGTCTTGGGCCATATGTATTAAATGGTCTTACGATTGATACAGGTAGATCAAAGCTGCTATAGTAAGAATGAGCTATTTGATCAGCTGCAATCTTAGTAGCTGAATATGGTGATTTTGCAAATATTTGATCATTCTCACTAATAGGCATTTTATCAAGATTTCCATATACCTCGCTAGTTGATGTATGTATAACATGCTCCACATTATTACTCAAACATGCTTCCATAATATTCATTGCCCCAAGAGCATTTGTTTGAAGATATGAATAAGGGGAGTTATATGAGTGAGGGATTGCTATAAGTGAGGCTAAGTGAAAAACATAATCTATATTTTTACATGCATTATTTACTGATTTAATATCTCTAATATCACCTAAAGTAATATTAATATTGTTAGTAATAGTAGAATCTAGAGTATCTAGCCAACCCCATGAATTAAAAGAATTATAAATACACATAGCCTTAACATTGCATCCTAAAGAAGTTAGATGCTCCACTAAATGTGAGCCGATAAAACCGTCTGCCCCAGTAACTAATACATTTTTATTTTTTAAAAATTGCATCTTATGTCTCCTTTGTCAAAATTTTATTAATATATTCGTCATTAGTTGTATTATTTTTAAAATTATCAACTAACTTAATATTATTTTTATTTAAATGGTAAATATTATTGCATAGTGATAGTGAAGATGCTCTATGAGTAATCCAAATAATAGTAATATTTTTAAAATGTTTTTTAATTGAATTAAAAAGTAATCTCTCTGTATTTATATCTAATGCATTGGTTGCTTCATCTAAAACAAGTATTTCGGGTTCAAGATATAGAGCCCTCGCTATCCCAATTCTCTGAAGCTGACCACCACTTAGTTTTGCACCATCTTCTCCAATTTTTTCATTGAGTTTATTGGGTAACATGTTTATAACTTCTTTCAAAATGACAATATCAATAAGTCTGTTAATTTTCTCAATATTAATTTCATCTTTTGATAAACCGAATGCAATATTCTTAGCTACACTATCGTCTACAAAAGAAACTTTTTGTGATACATATCCTATTTTTATTTTATTGTTTGAATGATTAACAAGATTCTCATTGATCTTTATTTTTCCACTTGTAGGTTTATAAAAACCCAGTAGTAAGTCAAGTAATGTTGTCTTTCCTGAACCTGTTTCACCAATTATAGCATTAATAGTTGACGATTTTATTTCAAGATTAACGTTTAATAGTACAGGATCTTGGTTATTATATGAAAAACTTACATCATCAAAAATAATTTGAGGACCTATTTTTTCAATACTATAGTTATGCATATGATTTCTTTTCAGAGTAACAACTTGATGAATTATATCTAATGCAGGCATATGGAATCTTAAGCTTGATGATAAAGAATATATTTGATTAATTGCAGGTAATAATCTATAAGCAGCTAATATGAATAAGCTAATGATTGGCAAATGTAGTGATATATCAGCCCCAATAAATTTCATATAAAGTATCACGCTAAAAAATCCACCAAATGCGATTATTTCAATTATATATCTAGGCATTGTTGATAAAACAATGCATTTAACTGTATAGGCTAAAAAATCTTTTTGAGAATTAGAGAAATTGTCCAAATAATATTGCTCAGCATTATAGAATTTAACATCCTTTATGCCACCTAGGCAGTC
>JABHRC010000031.1 GCA_018670435.1 Gammaproteobacteria bacterium | reverse complement strand
TTCATAGGTTTATCCATGTTCATAGGTTTATCCATGTTCATAGGTTTATCCATGTTCATGTCCATATTCATATTCATATTCGTATTTTCAACGAAAGGAAGGGTGTTCATATGCCAGCCCATACCTAAAATGTAAAGCCAAGAGATTAGCAGTACAATAGCCACACCGACATAAACAACCATACGGTCTTTTAAAGGTGCTTGTTCAAACTGAGTATTTGCTTGTGTTTCCATAATTTTGTGTTTCCATAATTAAAAAACGACCCGGCCTAGCTAATAGATCGGGTCGTCTTACAAAAAGTTATACTTCTATAGCTGTTTGCTTAGCTCCGCCATCCATATAAACAAATGGTGAGCTTAAACCATTACCGCCTTCCCAGGAATGATTAATTCCATGATCAGTGAAAGTAGCTTTTGTAGCTCTGCTTATAGTTACCGGATATGGTGGAGCAACCGCTAGTGGCATGTCATGTAATACAACTGGTCTTCCAGATGCGCCGCCTAACTGTTCCATTTTATTCTCAAGAACTCCTTCTATAAGAAGATGTCTGTTACCACCTACTTGGGTCATTTGAATTTTAGCAGATTTAGTTGGGAGATATTCTCTTGGAGCACCTTCGGCACCTTTACCAAGACTTGCAATCACACCTAAATGTCCACCATGTATTCCATGGTAAGCTTCTCTTAATGCATTAAACTGAGATCGGCTTGCTCTTTCGTCTATATAAACAGCCATTTCAAATTGACCCTTTAATAGATTATCTGGAGCATTCAACCACATTGCTACTTTTAGTCCACTTACATCAACAGTACCCACATGTCCTTTTTGAATATCCCATCCAAGTATCGCTTTACAAAAACCCGTTGTTGGGTCGAGTAAGAGCAAGCATGGACATATTGTTTCACACGTACAACTCTCAAAATATGAACCTCTAAGATACATTGTATGATCAGCCATAGCCGCATCAACGTCTTTTGATTTCATTAGTGCTCCGACAACCGGAGTTGCGGCAGCTACCGTAGCCAGGCCTTTCATAAATCCTCTACGAGAATCAGAGATTTTAGACATTATTCCCTTATCTTTTTTTATTTCTTTCATATTTAACCCCTTGTAATTTATTTTACGTTTGTATATTTTTTAAAATGCTACATTTGCGAAATTTCTTATTTATATATTAGCAAATGATAATATTCATAACTCCATATTATTATTCATTATAGAATTTTTTATATAGCTTTTCCTCTTTTAATTTACGTTTTTTGATTAAATGTTTGTGAAATAGAGTTAACTAGCAGTATAATGGTTACTGTTATTGATAATAATGCCAAACGGGGGGCAAATGAAAAATTTCAAAATAATGTCTGTCTTAATGTTAACAGCTGTCCTTACAGCTTGTGGTGGTGGTACAGGTACCCCTCCAAGTGAATATACAGCTAAAATTTTTCCAATAGAAAATGATTTCGATCGTTTTGAAGTTGTTGGACCATTTTCGTCAAGAGATGAATGTACAGCTAAAGCACAAGAAATGAATGCTGCTGCATATTCATGTGACCCAAAGACAAACTAAGTAAACATAATCCATAAACCGTTATTCAGCTATAGCGGTTTATGTATTTATCAAAAATTCATTATAAAATCCTGAACAATGGTATAGACCTCGGTAGTAACAGGTCCAACTTTCCCGTCTTTAATCATATTACCATCAAGTTTCACAATTGGCACAACTGCATTAGTAGAACTAGAGCACCATATTTCATCCGCTTCTGCTATATCTGACTCATAAATATCAGACTCCAAAACTTTTAAATTATTTTTATGAAGAAGTCTAATAAGTAAATCTCTAGTAACACCAGGCAACAACTCATTACTAAGTTTTGGTGTATATATACTTCCGTCCTTGACTAAAAAAACATTACTTGTAGATCCCTCGGTCAATTTCTTATTTCGAATAAGGAGTGTTTCATAACACCCATTAGTAGATGCATAATTTTTCAATAAAACATTTCCTAATAAAGATATACTCTTTATGTTTGACTTCATCCACCTAAAGTCATCCTGAACAGTTCCTTTAAAACCTTTTTTAATCAAATCGTCAGAAAACTGAGGGTAATCTTCGCACATTAATAAAACCGTAGGCTCGGTCTCATCTGAATAAATATGGTTTCTATATTGCTGAGGCCCTCTTGTGATATGTAGATATATAAAAAAAGTATTTTTTGTGTTTTTATTTACTAAAGTATTAATTATTTTATCAAGACCCTTGACCTCATCCATCTGAATGAGATTTAAACTATTTTTTAAGCGTTGTAAATGTTGTTCTAGTAAGAATACTTTTTTATTAAAAACAGGAATTAGTTCATATACTCCATCACCAAACAAAAATCCTCTATCCATAATTGAAATTTGAGCTTCAGATCTAGCGAGGAAACTACCATTTAGATAAATTTCATCCATGATTAAAAGTATCTATAGATAGAGTCTAAAGTTTTCCTATAAAAACTTCCCTCTGCGATTGTCTCCATCGCAAACAGTTTGAAAGTAGTTATTGGCTTTCCTTCTAGTTCAATAACAACATAACCAACTGCTTCATCTTTGCTAACAGGGGCACTGAGATTTTGATCTATTACGAATTTCTTCTTGATGTTTTTAATCTGTCTCCTCGGTATAGAAATATATGTATCATCAATAACTCCTAGACTTATAGTGTTTTTGTCACCACTAAATACCCTGGTTTGTGTTAACTCTTGATTACTAGAAAATAATTTATGAGTTTCATAGAACCTAAAAGCATATTCTAATAAAGATTTGGATACTTTAGTTCTCTGATCTGGTGACTTAGCTCCAAGAACAACAGATATTAATCGTCTTGATCCGCGTTTTGCTGATGTAGCTAAACAATATCCAGCTTTTTTTGTGAAACCTGTCTTGATTCCATCAACTGAATCATCTAGATACAGAAGCTTGTTTCTAGAATATTGTTTAATTTCATTGAAAACATATTCTTTTTGAGAATATAGTTTATATTCTTTTGGGAAATTTTTTATTAATGCTCTAGCTAGTAATGATATGTCTCTAGCAGTTGTATATAGATCATCATTTGGTAGGCCAGTTGAATTGGCATAGCTTGTATCATTCATGCCTAAACTATCAGCCATTTGATTCATATAAATTGCAAAGGTCTCTTCGTTACCAGATATATGCTCAGCCATTGCTACGCTGGCATCATTACCAGAAGTAGTGATAATTCCATGCAAGAGCTCTTGGATCTTTACTTTTTTACCAACCTCTATGAACATTTTAGAGCCACCAGTTTGCCATGCATTCTTACTAACTAACACCTCATCTTGCAAACCCATTGTTTTATTCTTTAGTTCAGTAAAAGCAAGGTAAGAGGTCATTATTTTCGTAATACTTGCTGGTGGTAATATTAGATCTGGGTCCTTGGAAGCAATAACCATTCCACTATCATAATCTATTAATATATATGAGCTGACATCACTCTTAGGTGCTTTAGGGATTGGAGCAGAAAAAACGTTAGGACTCAACGTGAGCAGCGAGACTAGCAAGAAGGTAATAAATATATTTTTAATTTTAAAAATTTCCATAACTAACTAACCGATTATATCATAAATTATTCTGTTCTGACTTAGATTTATGTTTCTTAATCTGTTGGCTCAAAGTAAATACTGCTAAAGCATATAGCCTACTACGATTATATCTCGTGATAACATAAAAATTTTTATGGCCGAAACTATAAATTTTACCCTTCTGCTCCTCTCTTCCAATCACAGATAATAAAGTACTCTCGGCAATAACAACATCTGTATGAATTTTATTATTCATGAATACCTTGTAAGGTGTTTTAGGCTTATAACTTTTCTTAGACTCACTTTCTATATAGCTGGTACTAGAATTTTTATATATCAAACTACTCATTATAGGCTTGTTACTTTTCCAACCATTTTTTTTGAAATAATTAGCTACACTTCCAATGACGTCATCATTTGAATTCCATAGATCAACTACGCTATCCCCATTAAAATCTACAGCATAGTGTCTATAGCTACTTGATATAAATTGTGGTTTCCCGAGAGCTCCCGCATATGAGCCTTTTATTTTTCTTGGATCTAATTTGTTTTCTCTACACATTAATAAGAAATTAACAAGCTCATCACGATAAAATTTTGCACGTCTACCTTTATTAGGCCCGAGAGAGAGAGACGCTAAAGTATCAAATGTTTTGAAAGTTCCAGTCCGTAATCCGTATTTACTTTCTATTCCAATAATCGCAATGATAATTTCTGGTGGCACTCCATACTTTTTTTCTGCTGCAAGTAAAGACTGCTTATTTTGATTCCAAAAAATAACTCCTTTTTCTATATTTTTTTTAGTCACAAATAGTTTTTTATAATTAGTACAATTCTTTTTATTTAATTTGCATCCATTCCAAGTTAAAGTTCTTTCGGGAGCTTTTTTAAAATATTTTTTTATACGTGGTTCTATTTTGATTTCATTAAATAACTCTTGAAGATGCTCTTTACTATAAGAATGTTTGGTATGCATAAAGCTAATAAAAACTTCTACCTCATTTTGGCTATAATCTGCCATGACAGTATTAGACAAAACTAAAAATAGCAGAATTTTTTTAATCATTTTCTTAATATCCTCTGGTGTGATTTAATTGACATTATCATTCCTAACGTAGCGAATAATGTGACCATGGAAGTACCGCCATAACTCATAAATGGCAATGGCGCACCTACAACCGGTAGAAAGCCAATAACCATGCCTACATTAACTAAAACATAAATAAATATAGTCAAACTTAGCGTTCCTGCTAGGATTCTGCCAAAATTATCTGTAGCTTTGATTGAGATGCTTAATCCTCTCAGGGCAATAAAAAGATACAGAGACATGAGCAGGATGACACCTAAGTATCCAAATTCTTCCCCAAATGCAGTGAAGATGAAGTCAGTTGAATGTTCTGGGACAAAACCTAATTTTGACTGAGTACCATTAAAGAACCCTTTCCCAAAAAAACCACCAGAACCTAATGCTATTTTAGATTGCATTAAATGATAACCTGACCCCAGAGGATCGGTTTCAGGATTAAAAAAAGTCAATACTCTTTGTTTTTGGTACTGATGCATATTAATCCATAATATTGGGATCGATGCTACAGCTGTAATGGTTCCACCTAAGAAAAATTTAAATGACATACCTGCAAGTAATATAGCTATTGCTCCTGATATTCCAATTAATAGTGCAGTTCCTAAATCTGGTTGCTTCATAATCATGATTACTGGTAATAAAACTATTAATATTGCTATGAATATATAAGATATCTTTGGAGGGAGCGGTTTATCTGCATAAAAAGTAGCTAACATCAAAGGCACTAATATCTTCATTAATTCCGAAGGTTGAAATCTTATAAAATATAAATCAAGCCACCTATCGGCACTATTACCCACGCCAAAAAGAAGTACAAGCGCAAGTAGTAATATCGTAAATAAATATAGTATTGGTGCAAACAACCTCAGATTATCAGGATTAACCTGGGCGATAAAGACCATTGTAATTATTCCTATTATGATTCTGGTTAATTGTTTAAGTACTAGGTTTATGTCCCCGGACGAACTACTAAATATTGTAACCAGTCCTATCAGAGTAATTATGATAATAGGTATAACAAGTTTAGCATCGATATATAATAAAGCTGATAATCCCGGAAAAGGTTTTCTTTCACCCCCTATAAACTCACTCATGCATTGATACCGATGTTGGTTTCTTATCCATATAATACTCTATTATATCTCTTGCTATTGGTGCAGCAGTTGTTGAGCCTCCTCCTCCATTTTCTACCACGACTGTAACAACAATCTCTGGTGATTCAAAAGGAGCATAACTTATAAATAAAGCATGGTCTTGAAGACTTTTAGTACCAGTTTTACCTTTATCTAAGTTATAAACTTGCGCAGTACCAGTTTTACCTGCATATTCTATATTTTTAACCTTTTTAAGGTGAGAAGCTGTCCCAACTCTTTTCTCATTAACAACTCGCCACATGGCATTCTTTACAATATGAAGATGATGCGGATCTTTCATTGCCGTATAAAATTTATTATTTTCATAATTATATACTGATACTTCATTTGTCTTATTATTCTTATCACCCAATAATAAATGTGGGGTATAGGTATTACCATCATTGGCTAAGCTTGCAGTAGCTAGAGTTAATTGCATAGGAGTAGCAAGAAAATATCCCTGACCAATACCTACATTTAATGTTTCTCCTGGATACCATGGCAGGGCTTTAGTCTTAGACTTCCATTGTCTATCAGGAACCAGTCCTGCTTTTTCACCATATAAATCCAAATATGTTTTTTGCCCAAATCCATACTTATATAGCTGCTCACTTATTAAATCTATTCCTGTTAATTCTGCGACTCTATAAAAAAAGACATCGCATGATTGAGTAAGTGCATAAGATAAATCTGCATCTCCATGCCCATCTTTCTTCCAACAACGAAAAGGCCTTTTGTGATTACCTAACTCATAAGCACCATCACAATTTACATGCTTAGTCTCATCAATAATACCTTGCTCCAAAGCAATCATTCCGATAAATGGTTTTAATGTAGACCCAGGAGGATATTGACCTGAAGTGGCCCTATTAATCAATGGTCTCCTCTCATCATTTAATAAACTCTGATATTTTTTATTTGATATTGATTTTGTGAAAAGGTTGATATCATATCCTGGAAAACTTACAAATGCTAAGATATCTCCATTATTTGGATCCATGACTATCACCGCGCCTTCTTTCTTTTTGACTTTTTTATAAATAAAATTCTGAAGTTCTAAATCAATTGTCAAGACAACATCTCTTCCTCTAATAGGATCTCTCTTTTCTAAAATTCTTATTACTTCTCCTTTAGCATCTGTCTCTAATTTCTCAAATCCGGGCTGACCAGAAAGTATATTTTGATAAAATCTCTCTACTCCAAGTTTACCTATCTCTGTCATACCCTCATGTATTTTTACAACTGATGAATCTAAATCATCATTCGAGACCTTTCCAACATAACCCATAAGATGTGAAATAGATTCTGGAGAGTTATATCTCCTTTTTGATCTTGGTGATAATTCTATTGTTGGAAGGATATGTTGGTCTACCGCAATTCTAGAATAGTCATCTAATGTTATATCTTCAATAATAGTGATATCTTTTAGTCTTCTATTCTTATACTGACTATTTATGTTATCTATCATGGTTTCATCTAACCTAACAAGCTTTTCAAGTTTATCTAAAAAATCTTTTTTGTTACCGATCATCTCTTTTTTGACGATTAGATTAAAGGTGCTTATGTTATCCGCGAGAATATTACCTTTTCTATCGTAAATTATCCCACGTGTTGCCTGAATTGGCCGAATTTTAATTCTATTAGAGTCAGACTTTACTGTGTAATATTCATGGCTAGAAACTTGCACTTGATATAACTTGACCATATATAGAAGGAATAATGAAATTACAACAACAGTAGCAATTAGGGCTCTTACCTTATGGGATTTTCTCTCATAATCAGAGTCACTTAATCTGTCCCAGCTATATTTTTCTTCAATATTCTTACGTTTTCTGATAGAGTCACTTCGTGCTTTTGTTTTCATTATATGATTATATGAAGACTTCTACTAAAAGAATATATAAATTACCTTTTCAGTTAAAAAAATATCGGAAAAGTACATTATGAAACAAGGAGGCTGAATGTTTAATTTAGAATTAATACCACTTTACCTAGGAATTCTGGGTTTATTAACTGCTTATGTTTTGTATAAGTTTATCCTCACTTACTCTGCAGGTGAAGGAAAAATTGTTGAAATAGCTGATGAAATTCATCTCGGAGCAATGACTTTTATAAAAAAAGAATATTCTATATTATTCTTTTTTGCTTTGTTTTTAACGTTTGGCGTATATATTGGACTTGGTCCTCAAAGCACTCTCGCATTCATTATTGGAGCAATTTGCTCATCTGCCACAGGTTTTATTGGAATGTATACTTCTACTAAAGCAAATGTAAGGACAACAAATTCTGCTAACAAACTTGGGATATCTGAAAGTTTAACTGTTGCATTTTTTGGAGGATCTATAATGGGTCTGACTGTTGCCGCCATGGGCTTACTTGGCTTAGGTGTACTATATTTCTTATATGGTAGTGATCCTGCAACAACTTCTGTAATTCATGGTTTCGGAATGGGAGCATCAGTTGTTGCTTTATTCTCAAGAGTTGGCGGAGGTATTTTCACCAAATGTGCAGATGTTGGCGCAGACTTAGTTGGAAAAGTAGAAGCTGGAATCCCAGAAGATGATCCTCGTAATCCTGGGGTAATTGCAGATAATGTTGGAGACAATGTTGGAGATGTTGCTGGGATGGGTTCTGATATATTTGAATCTTATTGTGGCTCTATAATTGCATCCATAGCTATCGCTTCTACAATAAGTTTGGCTTTACTTGATAATCTTGGTTCACGTGAATCGTTAATGTTCCTTCCCCTTGCTTTAGCTTCTCTCGGATTATTATGTTCGATAGCAGGTATATTAATTGTGAAGTATTTAGCGAAAACCACATCAACTGAAAAAATTAGTGATGCGTTACGCGGAGGAACATTTTCAGCTGCTGTAATTTTTGTAATCTTTTCATACTTCCTCATAGGTTCCTTAGGATTGAATACAGATATATGGTTCGCTGTTTTGGCGGGGACCATTGGTGGTGTTGTGATAGGTCTTGTAACTGAATACTATACTGGTGGCGCACCTGTTAGAAAAATTGCTGGACAAGGTAAAACTGGTCCAGCCACTCTTATTACAACTGGATTGGCTATAGGACTAGAATCTGTAGTTATTCCTATCATCTCTATAGCTATAATAATTTTTATTGCTAATGCATATGCTGATTTATATGGCGTAGGAATCGCTGCTGTTGGGATGTTGGCAACAGTTGGTATCACTATGGCTATTGATGCTTATGGACCTGTAGCTGATAATGCCGGTGGTATAGCAGAAATGGCTGGTCTTGGAGAAGATACTAGAAAGATAACAGATAGTCTTGATGAAGTTGGGAACACAACAGCAGCTATAGGCAAAGGATTTGCCATTGGTGCTGCTGCCTTAGCAGCTCTTGCAATCATCACCGCTTTTGTACAAGAAGTTAATCATGGAAGAGATATACCAATGCAATTATTACTGACTGATACAAATGTATTAATTGGTTTATTTATCGGAGGCATGATTCCATTCTTAGTGGCTTCTTTAACGATTACGGCCGTTGGAGATGCTGCGTCTGAAATGATTAATGAAATAAGACGACAATTCAGAGAAATACCTGGATTATTAGAGGGAACAGCTAAACCTGAGAATGGAAAATGTATAGAAATTGCAACAACAGCTGCTCTAAAGAAAATGGTTTTACCTGGAGCAATTGCTGTTTTCTCACCCGTAATAATCGGATTAGGGTTTGGCGCTGAAATGCTAGGAGGTCTACTTGGTGGCGGTCTACTAAGTTGTGTTTTGCTAGCTCTAACAATGTCAAATGCTGGCGGTGCATGGGATAATGCAAAGAAATACGTTGAGCAAGGTAATCTAGGCGGGAAAGGGTCTGATGTACATACAGCTGCTGTGGTTGGCGATACTGTTGGGGATCCTCTTAAAGACACATCGGGTCCATCAATGAACATATTAATTAATGTTATGGCAATTGTTAGTTTAGTAATTGCACCATTACTATAACTATTAGGAGAAAGATTATGAATATATTATTTTTAGGAGCACCTGGTTGCGGCAAGGGTACACAGTCAAAACTTATCATAAAAGAGTTTGGCATTCCCCAAATTTCAACAGGTGATCTTTTGAGAGAAGAAATAAAAGGTGGTTCAAACCTTGGAAAAGAAATTCAAGATATAATGTCGACAGGAAAATTTGTTAGTGATGATTTAGTTCTGTCACTAGTATCTAAAAAACTTGGCCAAGATGAATGTAAAAAAGGTTTTATACTTGATGGCTATCCAAGGAATATCTCTCAAGCAAAAAGTTTAGATGAATTATTTATAGCTAAGAATATTTCGCTAGAATATGTCTTTCTAATAGATGTTCCTTTTGAGACTTTGATTAAAAGATGTACTGGAAGATTGTTATGTACTACTAGTGGATATATTGGAAATACAGATAGAGGAGAAAAAGTAGGCGATAAGTGTGAAGGTGGTGGTGAACTATATCAAAGAGAAGATGATAAAGAAGAAACTGTGAAGAATAGACTGAACGTTTACCAAGAGCAAACGGCTCCTATAATAGAATTTTATCAAAATAAAAATATCTTACATAAGATGATTGGTGGTAATGATCCAGCCCTTCTGTCTAATAAAATATTAGAGATATTAAAATCTTAATCATAGAGAGAGTCTGCTAACTCTCTCTATTTTACTACAGATTTCATGATATAATCACGAATACCATGAATGAAGTGTTTCTGAAAAAAGTAAATAATCTGGTTTTTACCATAATCTTATGTGTTATAACCAATAATGCAAATGCGTCAATAATTCCAGATATTGTTATTCCAGATCGTGAGGTTTTAGAATTATTAGAGACAGGCCCTAGCTGGTTACCCAAACCCTATAAAACGCCAATTGAGCAAGGCGTGCTAATAGAAAATGAAAATCTTCAAAAACTTACTCCAGGCCTAGATAAGCAGCAAGTAAAATTCTTGTTAGGAACCCCAACAATAATAGATACATTCCATACAGAGCGTTGGGACTATATATATTATGAAAGAAATGATGGAGAATTTTCTAAACCAAAGAGAGTTACTGTTTTGTTTAAAAATGAAAAAGTTTCTGAAATATATGACCAACATAGGCTGATTAAAAGAATGGGTGAAGATCTAGTCAATACATATGAAGATGCGCCAATAAGAAAACAAGACCTCAATCAAAATAATATATATAAAGAAATAATTATAGCAAAAAGAGATGATTATCTAACGGCAACCTTAAAAAATAAATTGCCTGTATGCATTGATGATGAATTTGAGAGTTATTTAACTCAAAAAACTTTATTTGATGCTGATGAAGAAACTTTGGAAGTTAGATCTGATGTTCAGAATCAAGACGAGCAAGGTATTTTTTATGCAGAAGGCAATGTTGAGCTCGAAAGAGCTGATGATTTACTAAAAGCTGATAAAGCTCAGTTTAATGCTGATACAGGCGTGTTAGCTGCAGAGGGTAATGTTAAATATCTAACAGAAGATTTGTCTTTGTATGCAAGTAAAGGCGGTTATAATAGCGAAGCTGACACAGTAAATTTTTCAGGTACAACTTATAACTTTCCCACGCAAGATAGACCGGGAAGGGGCACAGCAGAAGAAATATTTATAGACAATTCTGGGACTATATATCTTACCCCAAGTAGTTACACTACATGTGGGTTGGATGATCCGGATTGGGAAATAACTTCTTCAGAAACTATCTTATATCGTGATATTGATAGAGGTCACTCATATAATATATTTTTAAAATATAAAGATGTACCAGTTTTATATTCTCCATTTTTCAGTTTTCCTTTAAGCAAAAATAGGCATAGCGGATTCTTATTTCCAACTATAGGGAGTTCAGGTGAAAGTGGAACAATTATCTCAACACCTTATTACTTTAATATTGCTGAAAATATGGATCTTACTTTTACTCCAACAAGTTATTCTGGAAGAGGTCAAATGTTTGAAGCTGAAGTTCGATACAAAACTAAGAATAGTAATACAGAGTTTGAAATAGCTAATATGGACTTAGATGATGTCACTGGGAAAAACCGACATGCTTTCTTCTTCAGGGATAATAGAACTTTTGTTAATACATTGGAATTAAAAAATAATGGGAATTGGGAGGGTACACGTATTACTACAAATACAAATGTAGGTGGAATATCTGACCTGACATACTTTAATGATTTTGGTAATACAGTTTCTAGAGTAGGAAGAACTCATATTAAGAGGATAGCTGAAATAAATAGAATAGATTATAGTTCATTTGGTTATTTAAATAGTTCTATTCGAGCTACAGATTATCAGCTTGCTAAAATCGATCTAGTTGAACAATATAGTGTTTTGCCTCAAGTTAAAATCCAGTTTAATACTTATGAAAAAAATGAGGAATTACAATACAAATTTGATGGGGGCGCATCCGTCTTTAAACATACATATGATCATAAGACAGATGGAACCAGAATAAGCCTATACCCATCTGTTGAATATCCTATCAAAAGACCTGGTTGGGAATTAAGATCCAAAGTAGGTGTAAACCATAGAAGTTATAGTTTATCTAAAAGTGATACTAGCAGCGTTAGCCAAACTACTCCGGTTATTAGTCTTAGAGGTAAAATGATCTTTGATAGGCTAACAGGAAAAAACCTACTTCAGACTCTTGAACCAGAAATGTATTTTTTATATATTCCAGCATCTAATCAAGATTCTATTCCTATTTTTGACTCAGGAGAAAATGATTTAAAATATACTTTATTTTCAGAAAATAAATTTTATGGAGGGGATAGGCTAAATGATGCGAAACAGATTACTTTAGCGCTGAGCTCAAGCATGATAGATACAAATAGTGGTAATGAAATACTAAGAGCTACAATAGGTCAAATTTTTTATCTAGATGATAGGTCGGTTAATCTAACTAACAGTAATACAGATCACTCAAGTTCATCGAATATAATGGGATTAGTAAATGCAAAATTTGCAGATTACTGGAGATTAAGCGGTTATACGGAATTCAATCCTCATCAAGGCTATGGCGAGAAAAATCAGATTAGATTGTCATATAAGAGACCATATGGCAAGCAGAACCAAATATTCAATACTAGTTATAGGTTTTCTAGAGGCACGCAAGAAGAAGTTGATTTGTCTGCCGTAATACCATTCAATAATAGGTTATCGCTTGTGGGTAAAGTTAATTATTCATTTAATAACCGAAGAAGTAATGCAGAGGATACCTTGGAGAAAATGATCGGTGTTGAATATGAAAGTTGCTGTTATGGAATTAAATTTGTTCTCAGAGATTACTGGAATGGGACTAAGACGGATAAGGCATTCTATTTTGAATTCTTGCCAAAAGGTATAGCTACCTCAACTAACAAAACTGCAGAACTCTTAAGAGATGGAATAATTGGGTATCAAGATAAATTTGATTATTAAATTATGAATAAAATACTTAAACTTATATTAATAATTATATTTTTTAACACACCACATACTGTGTTAGCAGAAAGTTATGATGATAAAATAATCGCTATCGTCAACGATAGAGTTATTTTAAAGTCAGAAATACAAATTGCCATTGATTATCTTGCACCAGAAATAATCCAAAAAGAATATGTTGGGCTCAATGATCAGCAAGTGATAAAAAAAGTCTTAACTAATTTAATAGAAACAAGTCTTCTGGTTCAAGCAGCTGATAGATTTGGAATCAAGATTTCTGATATAGCTCTTGAAAATAAGCTTGCAGAGATTGCAAGGTCAAAAAAAATGACAATCAATGAGCTAAGAAGCACAGTAATCCAGCAAGGTCAGGATTATACTAACTTTATCCAAGATATAAAAAATCAAATGACTATTGAAACTCTTTTTGTAACTCAGTTTTATTCTAGAATGAATGTGACAGAAGAAGAAATTGAGAATTTTATCGAGAGAGAAAAAATTAATCAATATGGTGATTTTGAATATGACTTAATTGAATTTGTAATTATAGATGAAGAAAAGCTTCTAACAAAGGATGATATAAATAATATTTATACTAATATTAAAGAAGAAGGTTTTCTTAATACAAAAAATAAATATTCAAATATGCCTATAACAATAAAAACTTTAGGGGTCGTAGCTCATAATAATCTTCCCAATATATTTATAAAGGCAATTCATAATATTAATAATTCTGAATATACAGAAGTCATATCTAGCTCTAGAGGATATCATATTTTAAAAGTCCTAGAATCAAAAAATAAAACGTCGTCTTTTGTTAATGAGTATAAGGTAAGTCATATACTACTTAAACCTGATGTAATGACATCTAATGAGGCTATTCGTGAAAAATTAATTGAATTGAGGAATAATATTAAAAGCATAGAAGAGTTCAAGATTTTTGCTAAAAAATATTCCGATGACAAAGCATCTGGTTTCAAAGGTGGTGATCTAGGATATGTGAGAACCACTTCACTGGTCCCTGCGTTTGCAAGCAAAATGAAAACTACTCCAATTAAAAAAATAAGTGATCCTTTCCAAAGCAGGTTTGGATGGCATATTTTATATATTGAAAATATTAGGTCAGTAGATGATACGAATAAGATTGTAAGGAAAAATATTGCAAATGCTATTAGAATAGATAAAGCTAAACGAGAACGTGATGAATGGGTTGCTAAGCTGAAAGACCAAGCATACATTGAAATGAAGGATTTTTAGATTGAAAATAATTGCTGTAACACTTGGTGAACCTGCAGGAATTGGTCCAGACTTAGGAGTCTTATTGGCCCAGAAAAATCTTAGCAAAAATATAATATTTATAGCAGACCCTGATTTATTACAAATAAGTGCCAAGATATTGAAAAAGTCTATTAAAATTAATATTCTTAAAAATATCTCTTCTAAGACTATAGCTGGCAATAAGACTATTAATGTATTGCCAATTAAGCTAAATACTAAAAATAAACCTGGAAAGCTTAACCCAAAAAACTCAGCTTATGTATTAGATACCATCAGAGCTGCAGCAGAACTTTGTATCACTGGCGAGATAGGGGCAATGGTAACGGGTCCTATAAGCAAATCAGTATTAAATAAAGGTGGGTATAAAATTTCTGGTCATACAGAGTTTTTAGCTGATATTTGCAAAACTAAATCTGTAATGATGCTGATGAACTCATATATGAAAGTTGGATTACATACAACTCATGTACCTTTAGAATATGTAAAAGATTATATTACTCAAAAATCTCTCATAGAAACTATAAATATAGTTCATAAGGACTTAATCAATAAATTTAAAATCAAAAAACCTAAAATTTTAGTGACAGGATTAAATCCTCATGCAGGTGAAGATGGAGTGTTAGGTTCACAAGATGATGATATTATTAAGCCTGTTGTTCTAAAAATGCAAAAGAAGAAGATTTATATAGATGGCCCCGTGCCTGCGGATACTGCATTCTTAAAAAAGAATGTTGAAAAATATGACATTATTCTAACTATGTATCATGACCAGGGTTTGCCGGTGATTAAATTCAATAATTTTAAAAAAACAGTTAATGTCACACTTGGCTTACCAATAACAAGAGTGTCCGTCGATCATGGCACCGCCTTAGATTTAGTTGGAACTGGAAATATTGATATATCTAGTTTCCTTGAAGCCATCAAAGTTGCTAAATCAATTAGTAATGCAAAAACATAAAAAAAATCTTGGACAGCATTTCTTGCATGACAAGAATATTATAAATAAAATTATTAATAGTTTTGAAATAAGTAAAAATGATCTCTTTCTTGAAATTGGTCCTGGTGAAGGTGCTTTAACAACATCTTTAGTTGATAAAATCCAAAATATAATCTTAGTAGAGAAGGATAAAGACTTGATACCTATCCTTGCGAACAAGTTTGATTCAAAAAAAGTTCAGGTCATTAATCAAGATATACTGAAATGTGACTTGTCTAATATAATAAAATCTAATATGCGTGTAATAGGTAATCTTCCATATAATATTTCTACTGAGATAATATTTAAATTACTACCATATTCAAAAAATATTAAAGATCTGCACTTTATGCTCCAAAAAGAAGTAGTTGATAGAATAGTAGCAGGCCCAGGCACAAAGATTTATGGACGATTAAGTATAATGACGCAAGCCTATTTTACAGTGAAAAAGTTATTTGATATATCTCCCAATGTATTTATTCCTAAACCTAAAGTTGATTCTGCATATATAAGACTAGTCCCAAAGAGCTATATATTTGACAGTACATTTCATGAAAATAAGTTTAAAAGTATTGTAACTTTGGCTTTTACTGCTCGTAGGAAAATGATCAAAACATCTTTAAGGGGAACTATTAGTGCTCAATTATTAAATAATCTATCTATTGATCCATCCTCAAGACCAGAAACATTATCAATTAAAAACTATATGGATATATCTAAAAATGTTTAATTCTATTATCAATATAATGCTGTATTCAATATTATCCTACTCATTGATTAATTATTTTAATTTTTTCGTATGGTACTTGGGAGATGATCAAATGATTATCGAGAATGCTTTTAGGTTATCATTGCACTCATCATTACCAATGTTTATGTTCTTATTTTTAACACATATATTTTATTACCCTAAAGTAAGAAAGAACCATGCATTAGTTATATCTTTCCCTCCTATTATTCTTTTATTTTTTATAAACCTAGGATTTATTACATCAACATCAAACTTATATTACTTCCAGTTATATCAGATACCAAAATTCTTTGATGTTTTTAGATCATTTGAATTAGGACTTACATTGATAATTATATCATTGGCGATACTAATAATATCTTTAAATACTTTCAAAAAAGTCAATGAAAATCCTGTCCCAACTTCATCTACTACAATAATAATCGACCAAAATATTTATAAATATACTAGAAACCCAATGTATTTGGCAATGTTAATTCTACAAGTTGGAATTGGTATGATGTTAAGCATTATTCACATTATTTTTTTTACAGTATTCACATATATAGTATTAAAATATTATGTAATTATTCCAGAGGAAATATATTTAGAAAAGAATTTTAAATTAAAATATTTAGACTATAAGAAATTAGTCAATCGATGGTTTTAATGCATATGGTGGCCGTCATGGCTATGACTTTTAGCTCTAGAATCTATTACTTTCATTTTCAGCATATATCTAACTTCATGATTATCCCTTGAGATTATAAGAATATCTTCACCAAGATTAATATCTCGTCTCTTTCCAATAAACATCATATGAAGACCGCCACTCTTTAGAACTAACTCATTGTTAGCTGGTACTGTTAATTCATCAAGATGTCTCATTTTAGCTGTCCCATTATTAGAATATTCCATAGTATGAGCTTCTGTGCTATCAAAAACAGGTGATCTAAAACTTTTTAGAATGATGTCTTTATCAGTATTGTTTCTTAATACACCATAGCCAGCATTTACGTTGCTGCCTGGAGGCGCCATATGTATAACGCCAGATATGAATTCAATAGCAACACCACCATCTTTTTCTGGCTCAACGCCCGTCATGAAAGCATGAGAATTACTCGTTATTAAAGAAATGGCGAGGGTTAATATAATATATTTTTTCATTAATAAAATATTATAGACTAAAATAAATTAAATTCATAAACATTATTTATTATTTGGAATATATGATAAATTATATTTAATTATGAATGAATATTTACTAGATATACTCGTGTGCCCTGTATCTGGAGGGAAGCTTGATTACTCAAAAGAAACGAATGAATTGGTTTGCAAAACGTCCAAGCTAGCATATCCAATAAGGGATAATATCCCAATCATGCTAGTACAAGAAGCTAGAACTCTATCAGTTGAGGAATTAAAAAAATAATATGAAAATAGAAATTGGTTCAAAAATAAAAGACATATCCATTGTCACAACAGATAATAAAAATAAAATCTCAGACTATCTGAATAAAAACTTAGTACTTTATTTTTATCCAAAAGATATGACGCCCGGATGCACAACTGAAAGTATAGAATTTAATGATAGCCTTGCAAAAATCAAAAGAATGGGATGGAATGTAGTTGGGGTTTCTAGAGATACGATCAAAAAACATATGAAGTTTATTGAAAAATACTCATTCAAGTTTCCTTTAATTTCTGATGAAGATGAAAAATTCTGTAATATGTTCGATGTGATAAAAGAAAAATCATTATATGGACGGAAATATATGGGTATAGATAGGAGCACTTTTCTGATCAATAAAGATATGAAAGTTCTATACGCTTGGAGAAATGTAAAAGTTAATGGTCATGTTGAAGAAGTAATAAATAAAATCAAGGAATTAAAATGAGTGATTTTTCTCTAATACAATTACTATTACTGACAATGGTAATACTAACTTTATTAAATGGTATAGTATTTTTCAAAAAACTTATCAAACTACAACAAGAAACCAATGAATTACTGTCAAAGATTTTATCAAAAAATGAAAATATTGAAAAGAGTAACGCTATGTCTACTGAAGATTTAGAAAACTTAAAGCATGAATATTTAAAAAATATAAAATAACCATGGCTGATAATATCTTTTTAAAAATTATCAATAAAGAAATCCCTGCAGAAATAATCTATGAAGATGATATCACTATTGCATTTAATGATATTAGCCCTAAAGCTCCAACCCATATACTTGTGGTGCCAAAAAAAGAAATTAAAAAGTTAAGTGAAACTTCTAAACAAGATCAAGAAATTCTAGGACACTTATTGTTAGTTGTTAAGAAGATAACAGATAAATATCAAATTAAAGACTTTAGGGTAATCGTAAACAATGGTGCTGGAGCAGGACAAACTGTTTTCCATTTGCACCTACATATTTTAGCCGGGAGAGATTTTGGCTGGCCTCCTGGATAAATCATATAATATTATTTTTTAAAAAAACTGAGAAATTTATCCAATAAATCACCAAATGGATTAACTCGTAGTTTTTCAGACTCTACAGCTATCTCATCTAAGCATTTAACTGCTCTTGCTGAATAAGGCCCATGAGATGTTTCTTCATAAAGTGCAACGATATCGAAACCGTCCTCTAGTGTATGTCCTATCTCAAAATTCTCATCTCTAGACTGAACCTGTCCTTCCATTAATGTTGGCATTTTTGCTAAGTAAATTGGCTCACAATTTTTTTGCTTAGCTTTCTCTACTATTTTTTCATCGACAATTATTTTAGACGGAAGTTCAACCATCGCAAAATCAGATATCTCAAGATAGCTTTCTATGTCAGATATGTCATCATCTGCTTCCACTCTGACACCTACCAGCATACTATCTTGAAAAGTTCTTTTTGTATTATTAATAACTTCAATGCCAAATTTTTTAGGAATAGAAATATACTTAGGTTTTATAGTCTTAGCTAATGCTAGATATTTATCGAAATTCTTCACATTAGTATCATTAGTATCTAGGTAGATACTTGTATTTAAATTCCTTTTAGAACATTGTTCCCTAAATACATTAACTCTATTGATTACAGTTGATTCACCATCACTGTGGACGACCCTGGCAATATCAACACCGTCTGTCCACTGTCTAGCAATACCTGCAGTGATCATGGTAATTAATTCTTTTTCATTATCTGTTGAGGGTCCTAAGGTTGCAATTATTAAGCTTAATCTATGTCTCTCACCTTTTTTAGTCATAATATTTTCCATAAAAAACTGATTAAGATTAGTATATTGCATAATGACCTTCTTATCCATTAGATGGTACTATGGTATTATGATAGAAATACTCTCTAATATTAAATTCATATTTTTTGTAATGTTTTTTATAATATTATTCATATATGAATCATATTATTCAGATAGACCATGGATATCTAAAAGGTCTTTTAGATTACTGTTTCATATGAAGATGGCAATCATAAATACTATAATAATAAGAATACCGACTATATTTATAGTAATTCCAACTTTGATGTTAATCACAGAAAATCAATACGGTATATTAAATAATATTAATATTGGATTCGTTAGCAAAGCAATACTAGGAATACTTTTACTAGATCTAGCATTTTATTGGTGGCATAGATTAAATCATACAAATTCTATATTATGGAGGTTTCATTCAGTGCATCATTTGGATACACACTTAGACGTAAGCACGTCATTAAGATTCCATTTTGGTGAGTTGATATTATCATCAATATATAAAACGATATTAATATTACTAATTGGAATGCCGATATCAGTCTTTATCTTTTACGAAATTATTTTGTCTGCTTGTAATCAATTCCACCACTCTAATATTAAGCTATCAGATAGTACTAACAAGGTAATTAAAAAATTTATTGTTACGCCTGAGTATCATGCAAATCATCATACACAAATAAAATTATCAAGGGATGCTAACTATAGTTCCATATTCACAATCTGGGATACAATATTCTTTACCTACAAAGAAGCAACCAAAAAAGACAGAGAATACCTTGGTTTAGATGATAGAACTAAGGAATTCGGGCTAATACAAAATATTAAACACCCATTTATTAACTAAAATACGTTTGACACGGCTAACCTTATTTGTTGTAATGGAATTACGCCGTTTTGAATTATTCAGCTTGCCGGCGTTAAATAGCTAAAGCGATCGGTTTACCACCAATGCATTAGCGCATGGTGGTTTTTTTTTGGCAGTTGATCTTCAGCTTGTGGCCATTGCCGATCAGGTAAAACACTAAAGAGGAGAAGGAAATGAAAATAAGATCAGTATTAACATCTGATGATATTTTTACAAGAGTTATAAATGACCAAATTATTAAGAACTCTTGTGCTGATACATCATATATCTGTATCATACTAACTTTTAGTAGACATAGTGATAAGTCACTAATTCCTACTGTCAAAGTTAACAATGATATTAGAGAATATCTATGCAATGGACCGACAAAAGGATATGTAGGAAACTTGTCATGTTCACATCAAGGTATAAATAATCCTAACAGTTACTATATTAAATTTAATCTCAATAATGTTAAAAATAATATAGATGAGCTTATATATAAGCTTACATGCAAGATTGGGCTTAAGTATAAATGTTCTTGGTGTTCATATGTTCGTAATGGGATTGTAAGAAATATTCGGTTGCATTATTAATAAAAAATGACCCCTCGTAAGAGGGGTCATCATTACATCCATGTAATAGTTGTCGTCCTTGCTTAGTTCTCGACAGGGAAAGATAACTCATCACCATCAAAGCTTGTGCCTTCATAACCAACTTCTTTGTTGATTCTTGCAGCAATTACTTTTTCTTCGATAGTTGCAAATTTTTCATCCCATGTTGCTAACCTTTTGCGCATGTACCAGTGCCAGATTGGTGGTACTAGTGCAAGAGCAAAGATTGTAAAGTAGCCCCAACCTGTATTAGGTGCACCTACGTTCTCAAGTTCCCAAAAGTGTGTTTCTCCACGATCATGATGGTCAGCTTGACGACCTATTTCGATAAAGAACCAACTTGTGAATAATGTGTTGTTATCCCAGTTATGACGATAGTCAATAGGCTGATCTTTTACACGTATTAAGCCATAGTGTTCTAGATAGTTCAAAGCTTCTAGTTCAAAGTTTGAAACAACCCATACTACTGCTAATGCGGAAACACCAACCCAGCCGCCAGCTGCAAAAAATAATGCTACTGAAGGTACTGACATTAGATAACCACGAATCCAACGGTTTTGCCATGAAATGAAAGATACACCCATACGAGCTAGTCTTTCTTTTTCCATGTTAAACACGAATTTGGATTGACCTAAATATGATAGTAAGTAATGTCCATAAATTGTGCGTCCACGTGGAGCAGTTGCAGGATCATCTTCACTAGCAAGTTCTAGGTGATGGTTGTACACATGTGCATAGCAGAAATGAGCAGATCCAGATAATGCCATTGTCATCCTTGAAATGATGAATGCAAAACCTTTGCAATGTGATAATTCATGTCCATAAATTATCCCAATTCCTGCAAATATACCTGTTGATAATGTGGCACCTATCAGATCAAGACCTGTAATACCTGAGGTTACAGGAATTAGGCCTAACCATAATGATGTTACTTCTACAGGCATACCTGACATAAAGCCATATACACGCCATGCTAAAGCAAATTGTAGCAATACAAATACTGGTAACATGAAATACATTACTATGTTTTGAAATGCTGGACTTGCTAGTGTTTCACCTGAATCACTATGCATTTGGCTTGATGCTTGTCTTTTGATTAACGTATCTATTAAGATACCAACGAATAAAAGAGCTACACCCAACCATGCGAATATTCCACCTGCTAGTACACCTGCGAAAGTCACAAGGATAAGTACTGGAGCAAGCAAATATTTAATGTTTGCGAATATTAGTGACATAACATCCTCCTTTGTTTGATTTATGTCTATATATATATGAACAATTTTATTAGTTTATTAGTTTTGTCTAATATATAATAACTTTGTCCACCTTCTGTATATAACAATAAGTTATGAATACACCTATGTCAACACTAATTTCTGGTGTTTAGAAAAATATATAGATTAAAATGAGAATTACTTCTTTTTCATAGGTTGATGAAAAACTACGGGCGCAGGCACAACAAGAACAGGGTCTATCGGTATAGGTCCACTTTTATATTTCTCATATAGTGCATAAATATCATCACTGTCAGCAAATCTTCTTTCAGGATCATCAGCTAAAAATTTTTCAGGGATTTCTTTTTCACCATTAACATATTTCATGAAATCATCATGTAATTCCATGGTTTTTTCTTTAGACATGCAAGGGTTTTTCATAGTTGGCTCATGTCTCATAGTAATTTTTGCTTTACTCATTCCACGGAACCCTAACTCTGTGTGGGGCTCAATCAAATTCATATCTAATGAGATATTATGTATGACAGTTCCCATATATGGAGCCATGAAGGAGACATCAAATGATGTTAATTCTGGATCTAAAGCACGTATTTTTTTATTAAGCTTAATGGTTTCAAAGAAATCTTCTTCATATTCTCCAGGTATGCCAAGCATATTATTTGCTGTAGATCTAATTTTATATTTAGCCATTAATGCAAATTTTTCCATATAAAATTTATTATCCATTTTGCCTTTAAGTAATAGATTTCTTCTAACCCAATCACTGCCGGTTTCAAGTCCAATGGCGATTCCAACGCAGCCACTAGCTTTTAATAATGGTAAGTTATGATCATTTACAGTCTCTATACATGTATTAATCCAGTATGGGAGATCTATTTCCTCTTTCCATAACTTAAAGAATTCATCCAATTCCCTTGGTTGTCTGCCTAAAAAATTATCATCTGTGAACATTATAAGATTAAAATTTCGTTCTTTATGTATAGCTTTAACCTCATCAATTATTCTACGAGGTGATTTATTTCTTCTAACTTTACCAGCTTCCTCCTGGAAAACTTGAAATGCACGATTAATACAATAATGACATTTATGCATACACCCCCTAGATCCTTCAAAGAATCCAGTATTACGAAGCTCACCGTCATATGGCTTTGTAAAATGCTTGTCATCCCAGAAATCTAATTTTTGGAATGGTATTTCATCCATATCTAAATATTTTACAAGTCCCGTATTTTTTGTTATTCCGTCTTCTTGATACCATAAATTTGGAACTTGACTAACGTCCCCGTCCTTGATCAAAGCATCTATTAACTCTTTAAAGGCAACTTCCCCTTCCCCTTCTACTAGATAATCGATATTTGGATTCTCAATCATGACCCTAGGAACTACTGTAGGCATACTACCTCCTACCACCACAGGTACATCACATGTGCTTTTAGCTAAACCAAGCAATCTATGCGCATACGTATAAGCATCTTCAACAATAGTTGTTGCTATCAGATCAGGCTGAAAATCTTCGACAAATTTAATCCAATCAGACTCTATTTCAGTTGTAGATTTTTTATTAAAATAATTATCTAAGGTGACTGGTTTAACAAGTCCTGCTTCTTCTCTTTTGGAATTATCCTGATTATCATCAGAATTCATAAAAGTAGTATCAAATAACTTAACTTCATGGCCAGCATTTTCCACAACAGTCATTATAAGAGTTAATCCAACAGGGCATCTAAAGTAGCCTTCGTGATTAGGATATAAAAATAGTACTTTCATTTTTGCCT
>JABHRC010000009.1 GCA_018670435.1 Gammaproteobacteria bacterium | reverse complement strand
TACAAAGGAAAATATAAGTAGCCTTTTTAAAAGCACATACTTTGAGGCTATAAGACATGATATATGTTTCCCATTATATGTAGAAGTTGATGAAATTTACAACTTAGCCTGTCCAGCTTCGCCTATTCACTATCAACATGAGCCTGTGCAGACCACAAAAACAACTGTGCATGGTGCTATTAATATGCTTGGATTAGCCAAAAGAATTAATGCCAGAATTCTACAAGCATCTACATCTGAAGTCTATGGTGATCCAGATGTGCATCCACAAGTTGAAAACTACTGGGGAAATGTAAATCCGATTGGTCCAAGAAGTTGTTATGATGAAGGGAAAAGGTGCGCGGAAACATTATTTTTTGATTATCACAGACAACATGATTTAGATATTAAAGTAGTAAGAATATTTAATACATATGGTCCTAACATGCATCCAAATGATGGAAGAGTTGTTAGTAATTTCATAATGCAAGCTTTGACTAATGAAGATATTACGGTATATGGTAACGGAGAACAAACAAGATCATTTTGCTATATTGATGATTTAATTAATGGGATGATGAAAATGATGTCATCAGATAAGCAAGTTATAGGACCGACTAATTTAGGTAATCCAGTAGAATTTAAAATCATTGAATTAGCACAAATGATAATTAAACTTACTAATTCAAAATCTAAGATAATAAATAAAGGTTTACCAGTAGACGATCCAATTAGACGTAAACCAGATATTAGCAAAGCCAAAAAAGATCTTGGGTGGGAACCTAATATAGATGTGCTGGATGGGCTTAAGACAACAATAGATTACTTTAAAAAAAAGCTTTAAAGAGTAATGGCAAGAAAAAATCAAAAAATCTTAATAATCAGGAATGATAAGATTGGAGATTTCGCCCTAATATTACCCGCAGTAGTATCTCTAAAAGAGAATATTCCAAACTCAACGATTGTATGCCTTGTCTCTGAAAATGTGAAAGAGCTTGCTGAACAGTGTGAGTTTATTGATGAAGTCATAGTAGATACAAAGAATAAGATGCTTTATTCCTCGCTTAAAAGATATGGTTTTGACATAGCAATTTCATTCTTCTCGACATTTAGAATTGGGTATTTACTTAAGAAGTTGGATATACCGATAAGATTGGCTCCTAAAACAAAACTAGCTCAAATATTTTTTAATTATAAACTTTATCAACAAAGGTCAAGCTCTAAAAAACCTGAATATGAATATAATATTGATCTTGTTCATGAACTATTTAAAATCATTAATCTCATAGATATTAAAGAAATGAGTCTTGGTCCATATTTAAAATATGATCATGCTACAATTACTGAAAATAGAATGGACTTCATAAAAGAGTATAACCTTAATCCTGATAAAAAAATAATTTTTCTGCATCCGGGAACGGGAGGGTCTTCAAAAGGATTGAGTTTGGATGATTATGGAAATATATGCAAAGGCTTAAGGAACTTTGATGATTATAATTTTATAATCCATTGTTCAGTAGAAGAAGAACAACTCGCCAGAGACTTGAAGATTAGTATTGATAAGGATGTAACGATCAGAGTTATTGAGGCCAAACAAAGTATTTTATATATGCTAAAAAATATAAGCATATGTGATATGTTTATCGCTGGGTCAACAGGACCGTTACATATTGCAGGTGCTTTAAATAAAAAGACAGTAGGCTTCTATCCTTCAAAAAAATCATCTACCAGCTTAAGATGGCAAACGATAAACAATTTTGAAAATAGATTATCTTTCACTGATATGAAAAATAATAAGAATTATATAAGCATCGATATTAAGAAATCGTTACTTCAAATTCAAAAGTTAATTTCTTCAATTTAAATATTTGAGAGATTTTTTGAATATCTCATCAACACTAATATTATTAAGACAGTTAAGATGATCTAATGGGCACTCTCTTTTAAAACAAGGACTACATTTTAAGCCCTTATAAATTACTTCACCAAGCATGTCTTTCATGAGAGGTGGCGTATAAAATGGTGATGAAGAACCAAATATAGATATCAACTTAGTATCAAGTGAAGCAGTTATATGCATGAGTCCTGAATCATTAGTGACAGCTAAATCAGCTAATGATAGTAGATATGTAGCTTCTATAAGACTAGTTTTACCTAACAATGAAGTAATGGAATCTATCTTTAAGATACTCTTATACTGTCTCTCAAGATTTTTATCTTTGCCAAGCAAATAAACATTATGATTGTTTTCTTCGAAATACTTCGCTAATTCTATCCATTTATTAATAGGCCATCGCTTTGCTGCTCCATATTCTGCTTCTGGACATAAAAAAATATTTTTTCTTGAATTACTTATAATATATTTCTTCCTTGTTAACTCGAGTGTATTCATATCTATATTAAGAAATGGTCTGAGACACTCTGAATATGAGCTGTTCACTAGTTTCAAATATCTATTAACCATAGTGTTCTCATGTTTCGCTAGGGAATATTTTTGAGTCAACAAGATTGATCTTAACTCTCTTTTATACCCTATTCTTATTGGTATATTTGCTAGCCATGGAATAATTGCAGACTTAAAACTATTAGGCAATATTATTGAAGATGTATATAGATTTTTTTTTATTGTTTTTGCTAACCTATACCTTTTAGCTAGGCCCAAAGAATTATGATCAATATCCAAAGAGTATATCTTGTTTACCTCTGGCATCATCTTTGCAATTTCTATCAAATCTGGCCTAACTATTATATCAATAGAACAATTTATATATTCTTTTTTTAAATATTTAAGCACTGATTGTGAAATAATAAGATCACCTATCCAAGAAGGAGAGATGATTAAAAAATTTTCTCTTAAGCTCATGCTTGTTTTGATAACCAGTCCAAATAAGACTTTACACCATCTTCCAATGTTGTGAAATCTTTAGAATAACCTTTAGATTTTATTTTTGACATATCGGCTTCAGTAAATGCTTGATACTGACTTTCTAAATTGTCTGGAAAATCTATGTAATTGATAGATCCCCTTTTATAATAATCTAACACACAGTTTGCTATATCATTAAATGTTCTACTCTTGCTTGTGCCAACATTATATATTCCTGACACACCAGGGTTATTTTTAAACCAATTGTTTACCTGTACTGTATCACCTACATGTATAAAATCCCGTCTTTGTTCACCATCTTCATAACCATGACTTCCCTTAAAGAGATTAATGTTGTCTGACTCGTTAATTTGAGTAAAAAAATGATAAACAACACTAAACATTCCCTCTTTATGAAATTCTCTTGGACCAAATACGTTAAAATATCTCAACCCTACGACTTGAGAACTGATTCTATCTTTATGTTTTCGGTAATATTGATCAAATAATAATTTTGATTCAGCATAATGATTGAGAAATGATTCATTTTCTGGAGTTTCAATAAATGAATTGGTTTTTCCATATACTGATGCAGATGATGCATAAATCAGTGAGATTTTATTATTAGCAGAATATTTAAGAATATCTTTCGAATATTCAAGATTTGTTGACATTATATAGTCTCTATCGGGCTCAGTAGTTTTTGAACATGCTCCTAGATGGAATATATTATTAATTTTGTCCTTATACTTAGAGGAACTATTATTCAAGTCATTGATAAATGTATTCTTATCAATGCAATCAATATACTTTAAATCATCTAAATTTTTAAACTTTTTAAGATAAGTATCCATCTCTTCTACTATTAAGATTTCGTCGTCTTGGTTATTATTTAAAAAATTAACCAAATTACTACCAATAAAGCCAGCCCCGCCAGTAATTACCAACATATAGATTGATTCCTTTTAGTTAAACTAAGTAAGATTATATAAAACAAATCATAATATGACTAATAAAAGATAATAAGTATTGTTAAGGCCTATTTGATACTGATACAATCTCTTTATGAAGAAATCTGATATATTAGTGGCTATAATCATGGGATCTAAGTCAGATTGGCCAACCATGGAAAAAACAGCTCTGATGCTGGATAAATTGAAAATTAAATATGAAACAAAAATAGTTTCAGCTCATAGAACCCCAGATCTTCTTTATGAATTTGCATCGTCTGCAGATTTGAAAGGTATTGAAGTAATTATAGCTGGAGCAGGCGGATCTGCTCATTTACCTGGAATGACAGCATCTAAAACGCATTTACCTGTTATCGGTGTGCCAATCAAAACAAAAAACTTGGACGGGTTAGACTCTTTATTGTCAATTCAACAAATGCCAAAAGGAGTACCTGTTGCTGCAGTAGCCATTGGAGATAGTGGAGCTATTAACTCAGCATTACTAGCTGCGAGTATATTGAGCTTAAAATACCCAAAAATCAAAGATTCTCTAATTAAGTTTCGTAATAAACAAACAATTGATGTGCTTAAGAGTGGGAACCCTAAAAAATAAAATGCGTATTGGAATTCTTGGCGGTGGACAGTTAGCAATGATGATGATTCAGATGTCTGAAAAACATAACATTGAATTCATAGTTGTGGACCCAAGCGATAATCCCCCGGCATCAAAGTATGCAAAGTATATAAAATCTGACTATGATAATAAAGAGTCATTGGATTATTTAATTGATACATGTGATGTTGTAACAATAGATTTTGAAAATGTACCATCAGAGGCATTAAAATATTTAGAAAATAGTATTTCTGTATATCCAGGCTCACAAGCAGTAAAAATTTGCCAAGATAGATTAAAAGAAAAGAATATATTCAATAAGAATAGTATTCCTACCACTGAATACCATGTAGTTAATAACGCAAAGGATCTCTCTGCTGCTATCGATATTTTGGGGACTGACTCAATTCTTAAGTCAAGAAAGCTAGGTTATGACGGTAAAAACCAAATTATAATTAATAAGCATAGTGCCGAAGAAGCGTGGTTGTTATCTGGAAAAGTAGACGCAATTCTTGAGAAGAAAATAGATTTTCAGACTGAGGTATCTATAATAGGAGTCTGCACTAAATCATCTGGGACACTTTTTTATCCACTTGTAGAAAATTTTCATAAGAATGGTATCTTAAACCTAAGCATTGCTCCATATGAAAACTCTAATCTTCAAAAATTAGCAGAATCTTATCATAATAAAATTGCTAAAGAATTAAATTATATTGGCGTATTAGTAATAGAATTCTTTTTAGATAAATCGGGAGTGCTTATTGCAAATGAAATGGCACCAAGAGTCCATAACTCAGGACATTGGACAAATGAAGGTGCAAATATCAGTCAATTTGAAGCTCATATTATGGCTATTTCTGATATCGAAATTAAGAATATTTCCATAAATGGTAATTCTGCAATGATGAATATTATTTCTAAAATGCCAGAAAATATAATTGATACCAATGGTAGTTATAAACTATATGATTATGGGAAATCTGAAAGGTTAAACAGAAAACTTGGACATATTACAGTCACAGATAATGATAAAAAAGATTTGATAAAAAATGTAAATAGAATTAGTAAATCATTTTTTTAATGCGATCTTTTACCATCAAAAACACAAACAAAATAACACCCTTGTGGCCCAGCATGGACTCTATGAAAAACTCCATCCTCAATTAAAACAGTATCGCCAACATCAACATTGATCTCTCTACCATCTAATTCCATTCTGCCATTACCTTTTACGAAAAAATATACCTCTTCTTGACCTTTATGCTCATGGCCTGAAGTACTTTTCATAGGCTTTAAATCTGTACTACTAACAACAAGATTTTTCAACAAATTATTATCCTTTACTATATAACGATCATCCTCTTTAGTTATACTTCCACCAATATCATTAATATTAATTAATTCACTCATATAATCATTCATTCACTCTACTAAGCTCATATTATCAAAATTATTCGAATCTAAGATTTTATTCTTATCATCAACATGAATAATTTTTGGCTTATGATTTTTTATTTCTTTGATATCCATATCTGCATATGTACATATGATAATTTTATCACCTATGGATGCCTTGTGACAACAAGCACCATTTAAACAAATATTACCTGTTTCTGGTTTACCTTCAATCGCATATGTTGTGAACCGTTCACCATTTGTAATATTATATATATCTATCTTTTCGTGCACACTTATACCTGCAGCATTTAGTAAAGAAATGTCTATCTCACAAGAACCTTCATAATCTAGTTGAGTATCAGTAACGGTTGCTTTATGTATCTTTGAGCTTAAGAATGATTTTTTCATAAGTTATACTTTATAGTTGAATAAATTATACCTCAATATTATCAATTAATCTAACTCCTGATATATAAAATGCTACAAATAACATCCGATTATCAGTATCATTTTTTTGTATTATTGAAAGATCATTAGAGGATAATAATTCTAAATACTCTATCTTAATCCCTACCTTGGATAGGTTATCTATAGATTTTATTCGAAGTTCATCATAATCATAATTTTTATCAAATCTTATGATCTTTTTTAAAGCAAGTAGTTCTTTATATACAAGCGAAGCAATATTCTTTTCTGATTTCGTCATCTTATTATTTCTAGAGCTCATGGCTAACCCATTATCTTCACGTACCGTATCACAAGGAATTATTTTTATTTTATTCATAAAATGTTCTTTAACAATATAATTAATCATAATTAATTGTTGGTAATCTTTCTTCCCAAAATAAGCTATAGATGGTTTAATTATTTTTAATAATTGTCTAACAATTTTAAAAACACCAATAAAGTGTCCTTCTCTATATTTTCCACATAAAGTTTTCATATAAACTGGAAGATTAGGAGAATGAGACTCATCAATACTCTCTAAGATTTCATCTTCCGATGGCATGAATAAGCAATCAATTTTATTTCTTTCAAGCATTGAAATATCAGCATCTATAGAATTTGGATAACTTTTATAATCATCAATATCATTGAACTGAAGCGGGTTAACGAATAACGATACAACTGTTTTATTGTTTGTAGTTCTTGAACATGACAAAAGGTGTTCATGTCCTTTATGCAAGTTACCCATAGTTGGCACTAATGAGATTTTTTTTCCTTCCTCACCTAGAGAATTACAATAATCATTTTGATCTTTGACAGATGTAATTATTTTCAAATTAGATTTTATACCTATTAGCATTCATAATATATTTTTCTATAGTTTTTTTTATTGGATTAAGTCTAATATTTTCAGAATTAATGAAGCCTGGCGCACCATTGAAACTAATATCAAAAAGATCATAGATTACTCTAATCTGACCATCACAACTTTTCCCTGATCCAATCCCAATCACTGGTATATTTAAATTTTTAGTGATTTTCTTAGCTATATTTGAGTCTACACATTCGACTATAAGTATCTGAGAACCAGCTTTCTCAATTAAATCTGCCTCGTGAATTAATCTGTTTGCTTCATTCATAGTTTTACCAATTCTCTTGTAATCTTTTTTATTACTAATAGTTTGCGGAAGAATACCAATATGAGAGCATACGGGAATACCGCTAGATATTAAATGCTCCATTATTCCCAAATATTTTTTGTCAAATTCAATTTTGACCATGTCAGCCATATTTGTGCCAAGTAATTTCTTTGCATTTCTAAGAGCTTGGCTTTTCGTCTCATACGAGTTTTTTGGCATATCAGCGATAAGGAATGCTTTTTTAATTGCTCTAGAAACGATTTCAGTATGATAACACATATGATTCATTGTTACTGAATGAGTATTTGGATAACCTTGTATGACTTCTCCTAAAGAATCACCAACTAAGATAATGTCAACTCCACAATCATCTATTAATTTGGCAAAGCTTGCATCGTATGATGTGAGAGCACTAATGCCTATATGATTTTTTTTTAAAGAATTAATTTTTTTTAAAGTCATTCTAGACATACATTGGACTCACTAAGACAATGGGTTGAAATATATTTTACCTTTAATGTCTTTGTTGATTTCTTCTAATAACATAGCATAATCATCTGGGTTATTAATATTAACATTGGATGTATTAATTATTAATAAAGGAGACTCTTTATAAGAATGAAAGAACTGAGTATATGAATCTATGATTTTCTGGAGATATGCCTCTGTTATGCTTGCTTCAAATTTTATGCCTCTTTCTTTTATCCTATTAAGAAGTGTCTCTGCATTAGTTTGTAAATAAATCACTAGACTTGGTTTTTCAATGTTAAGCTTTAGCCCATCATGCACTCTATCATATAAAAGATATTCATCCGAAGATAAGATTGTTTTTGCAAATAATTTATCTTTATCAATAAAGTAATCAGAGACAATATTGTTCCTTTTTAAAGCTTGATATTCTTCACCTTTAAATTCATCAGCTCTTTGTAAAAGAAAATATAACTGAGTTGCCAGGGCATACTTACTGGTCTTAGTATATTTGTTAAACTTTCCAACGTCTTTGTAAAACTTTTCTAAAAAAGGATTTTCAGAAAACTTTTCCAGCATTATCTCGCTTCCAAGACTACTAGCAAGTTTAGTTGCAAGTGTCGTCTTCCCAACACCTATAGGTCCTTCAACAATAATAGATTTATATTTATTTTTCATATTATTTCTTATTAAATGTATTGTAATAACTTACCATACTTTGGAATAATGAAATCATAATTTGTTATTTCTTTCAGAGGAATTAGTACAAAATCTCGATTAACAATTTCTGGATGAGGTACTATTAGTCGCTCATGATTAATTATTAAATTATTAAATATAAGAATATCTAGATCTAATGTTCGAGGACCCCATCTTTTTACTCTCTTTCTATGATGTTTATTCTCAATACTTTGTAAATTATCTAATAACTCTATTGGTTCATAATTTGTAGTTATCTTGATCACTGCATTTATGTAATCAGATTGATTTTGAGGACCAACTGGTTTGGATTTATAAAGAGATGATCTTTTTATTACTCTAGTTTCAAGTAAATGATTTATATCTCTTATTCCTTTTTCTACGTGATAAATGGGATTGTTAAGATTACTACCCAAGGCTATAAATGCTGTATTCAAAAGATACCAGAGCTCAGCTCAGCTTTTCTTTGATTCTGGCAGATTTTCCAGATAACTCTCTCAAATAGTATAATTTTGCCCTACGTACACTTCCGCTTCTTTTGACCTTTATGCCTGCAATAACTTTACTATGTAACTGAAATACTCTTTCAACTCCTTCTCCATAAGATATTTTTCTTACAGTAAATGATGAGCTAACACCTCTATTCTTTTTAGCTATGACAATACCTTCATAAAGCTGGATTCTCTCTCTCTTACCTTCTTTCACTTTAACGGAAACCTCTACAGTATCGCCACTTGAGAATTTAGGGTGTGATGACAGTTGTTCTGCCTCTATTTTATCTATTATCTTATTTATGCTCATTATCTTTAAACTCAGCTATATATTCTTTGAGGAGTTTATCATCTTCTTTTGAAAGTTTCACGTTTTTTAGTAATTCAGGACGTTTTATCCATGTAGCTCCCAATGCTTGCTTTTTTCTCCATCTTTCAATGCTGGCATGATCTCCACTAGATAGAACTTCCGGGACCTTTCTACCTCCAATATCATCAGGTCTTGTGTAATGAGGGTGATCTAGAATACCATTTTGAAATGAATCTTGATTAACAGACTCAATGTCATCAATCGCTCCTGGTGTTAATCTAGTTACTCCTTCAATTATTGCCATGCATGCCGTCTCTCCACCAGATATTACATAATCACCGAGAGATATTTCTTCATCTATTAATTCATCCAAAACTCTTTGATCTACTCCCTCATACCTACCACAAAGAAATGTTATCTCCTCGATGCTAGACAAGGTATTCATTTTTTCCTGAGTTAATATTTTGCCTTGTGGAGAAAGATATATCACATGTCCTTTCTTCTGTAGACTATCCATTGCACTCTTGATAGGAAGATACTGCAATACCATTCCGGGGCCACCTCCATATGTTTTATCATCTACTCTATTGTGTATATTGTCAGAATATTCTCTAATATTAACAATATTTATATCAATAACATTTTTAGAAATAGCTCTCTTGATAAATCCTACATCTGAAAATGTAGATATTAATTCAGGGAATATGGTAAGAATATTAAATATCATTACTCCACCTAACAATTATTTTGTTCTTCTCAACTAGAATTATATTGGATTTTAAAAAAGGTATTAAAATTTCTTTTTTAGAATTATCATTTTTGACAACAAGGATATCATTATCGCCACTATTAAATAAGCTGTCAGCGACTCCTAGCAAAATATCTTCTTCGTTAAATACATTGCATCCAATAAGATCATGCCAGTAATACTCATTATTTTCCACTTTTGGCAGTTCATCTATAGCTGTATATAGATCTAAACCAATATATTCTTCACATGACGCAATTGTTTCTATACCATCAACCTTCATGATAATTTTTTTAGGCATTAGATTGTGCTCTGTTATCAGTAGCTCTTCGAATTCATTGTTAACTAGCACCTTGAGCTTATAATCAAAGATATCTTTTGGACTAGAGGTATATGACCCTATAGTGAACCATCCTTTTATGCCATGTGTAGTGAGTATCTTGCCGACAATAATGTGACTGTCATATGACATTATGATTTACTTTTCTGTGTTTTCTTCCGATGCTTCAACTGGTGCAGCTTCTACAGTTTCTTCAACTGGTGCAGCTTCTACAGTTTCTTCAACTGGTGCAGCTTCTACAGTTTCTTCAACTGGTGCAGCTTCTACAGTTTCTTCAACTGGTGCAGCTTC
>JABHRC010000040.1 GCA_018670435.1 Gammaproteobacteria bacterium | reverse complement strand
TATAAAGCAGCAGATAAAACATCAATTTTACTCATTTTATAAGCAAGATTAATATTTAAATATATCAATAGCCATATATTTAAAAGGGCAATAAAAGGCATATGAAATGAGAAAAACATCCATGACCAAGCTGTATTAAAAATTAGTTGTATAAAAAAAACTTTACTAGTTACTGAGAAAGTTCTGTAGGCTGATATGGACATTAATATATATAAGACAGGCCAGACTATTCCAAAAACATAACCAGGTGGGTTCAAATCTGACTTGTTAAGAGCCTGATACCAGACATCAGTTGACGTATTAGATGAGGCCAATCCACCCAAGATGAGGGCTAGAAAAACAAAAGGGAAAACAGATACTTTTTTAGTTAATAACAAAGGTTATCTTTTACGAAAAAATCTAGATATTGTAGATGTGATATCTTTAGTAAGTGTTGATCCGCCAGGCCTTGCTTCTAAAAAAATAAATGTACCTACAAAAACTGTAGATATTAAGAAAACCCATACTGCATCATATTCACCCATGGCGCTATTATAAATGTTTTATATTTAATTGGTGAGATAAATTATATTTTTTCAACAATAATCGAACATATAGAGTAACCAGCACCAAAAGAGCAAATAACTCCTATATCACCCGGATTAAGGTCATTATTTAAATTAAATGCAAACAATGACCCAACAGATGCAAGATTTCCAAACTGCTTTATTGGCATAGGAACGAGCAAGGAATCAAAGTCATCATTATTTAATATTTTTGAAGCTATTAATCTAATCATCTTGCCATTAGCTTGATGTAGCCAAAATCTAGATACATCATTTGGATTAATATTATTTTTTTCAAGTTGATTAGATATTAAAGATGAAACAAGAGGGCAGACATCTTTAAATACGCTCCTTCCATTTTGATCAAACATTAACTCATCTATATTTTTTTGGTCAACAGCTGCTCTATTGAGATAACTAAAATCACTTCTTATATTATTAGAAAACTGAGTGTGAAGTTTTCTATCGATGATTTTAAATGCATGCTTTGAATTGCTGTCCTTTTGTACAACAGTAGCCGCACAAGCATCACCGAATATAAAATGCTTATCTCTATGGGTAAAATTCACAAAGGGGGTCGATATTTCTGGGTTTATTACAAGTACAGTGTTCGCAAGCCCAGAGGCTATATCGCTATATGCGTTATTGATTGCAAAGGTTGTTGAAGAGCAACCAACAAGCATATCGTAAGCATAACCATCAATTCCAAGTTCAGATTGTATCTCTATTGCTACTGCAGGATAATTTCTTGCAGCATGAGATGTTCCAACTATGACTGCATCAATATCAGAGGAGGTTACCCCAGCCTGTTCCATAGCTTTATTTGCAGCAATAATACCTGCCTCAGCATGAACTGATAATTTATTTTCATCTTCATTTGATACTTTAGGCATCATTCTTGAAGTGTCAAGAATGCCCTCCTTGTCTATTACATATCTGGTTTCAATGCCAGATGCTTTTTCAATAAACTCCGAGGATGAATGCATCATAGCTTCTATATTGCCTTTATCAATTTCTAGATTATTCTTTTCATTAAAAAGATCAACATAAGAGTTATAAGAACTTACAAGCTCGTCATTAGTAATCAGATTATCTGGATACCAAATTCCGGTTCCTGCTATATGAATGTTATGCATAGTAATTGTTAAAAATTAAATATTGTTTATTATAAATTATGAACATTAATATAACTAATTCTAAAATCGGCTATCATGAGTTCCTATCATCAAATGATGATGTAAATGGTTTAATGATTATAAGTCATGGTATGGCTGAGCATATCGGAAGATATAAATGGTTGATTTCTCAGTTAAATGCCGATGGCTATCATGTAATTGCATCAGACCATCGAGGGCATGGAGCAAATATACTAAATGGTTCAACTCCAGGTCTTTTCTCTTTGCAAGATGGCTGGAATAAGGTTTCGAATGACTTACTAGATACTATTATTTACGCTCAAAATAAATTTAAAAATAAAAAAACTTATCTTATAGGCCATAGCATGGGTTCATGGATAGCTCTTTCTATACTAGATAAAAATGTTCATTTAGATGGTTTGGTATTAACAGGCTCATCCAAAATATCTAATCAATTAATATATATACAAAAGAGTGTTATAAAAGCTGAATCAATCCTAAAAGGACCAACCGCAGTAAGCTCGGTTATGGATAAATTAACTATTAGAAAATTTAATGACCAATACAAGCCAAATAGAACACCAAATGATTGGATCTCCCGTGATAAAGATAGTGTAGATAATTACACAGCAGATCCATTATGCGGATTTCAAGTTACAAACAGCCTTTGGAATGATCTTTCAAATGGTTTATTAGAAGTTTTTAAGAAGAACTTTTATTTAGAATCTAATAAAAAGATCCCAATATTAATAATGTCTGGAAAGTTTGATGCAGCTAGCTCAAATGGAAAAATGGCCATTAGTTTGCATAAATTTTTAGACAGCATCTTTACGAAAACATCTATCATTTTAATGGATGACGCCAGACATGAAGTATTTACAGAGTTAAATAAACTTGAAGCTTACAAAAAATTTAAATTATTTATCATGAATCTATGAGGATTATATTTCTAGCAGTTGTATTTTTTAATATATCCATTCAAGCCATGGTAGAAATTTCTATTCCACATAATGGTATTGACAGGTCATATCTTCAATACATACCCCCTAATAAAAATGTTAATGACCCTATAGACCTTTTTATTGGTTTGCATGGCTATTCTGGAACCGCATCTGGTTTTGAAAAAGAAACAACTGGAGGGTTCAATACGGTAGCTAAAAAATATGGCTTTATGGCAATTTATCCTCAGGGTATTTATTTTTATGATAATAGCAGCTCATCTTTTGTATCTTCTTGGAATGACTTAGCCGGATCAAAAACAAAAACACCACTTGGTGAGACATGCGCGACAGATGCTGCAATATATCCTAAATACCCTAACTGCAATAGTGGTGGGAGATGCTCATGGACAAGTTGTAATGATGATATTGGGTTTATTAAAAAAGTTATTGACGCAACAATAAATAACAAAAATATAAGAAATATATATGTAATTGGTATGAGTAATGGGGGGATGATGGCTCAGGCATTAGCATGTGAATATCCTGAGCTATTTAAAGGAGCTGCCAATGTAGTTGGTATGCAGCATAAAGACTTAAGTTGCATACCGGATAAACCGATTAACTTTATTATTTATGGCGGAATGAAAGATACAACAGTTCCACCAATTAACATAAGAGCTGCTGATGGATATTTTTATGAGCCCATGAATAAAACTTTTAATAGCTGGTCAGAAAACTTTCATTGCTCTGTTTTTATAAATGAAGAGTATTTATTTACTGATAATTTTGAACAAAAAACTGCTTCTAATTGTAAAGGCGGTATCACTATTACCAGTATTTTAAATAAAGATCGAGGTCATTTATGGCCTGGGATTGATCAAAGTGTTGGCTTCTGTAATACCCGAGATCAATCTAATTTAGAGATAAATGAGTGTCGTGTTATTAAAAATTCTTGGGGTAATGAATTTATAGTAAAACTGTTATTAGAGCTATAAAATTAAGAATACATAAAAATTAAATATCTTTATATTAGATATATAGATTTCTTACATTTCTTGTCAAAACATCCATTTTAGGTATTATAGATAAACATTGTTTATTTTTTTTTATATCTTAGGGAGTAATAATAAATGTCATCAATTCAATTAAAACCACTGTTTGAGAAAAAATCTGATCCATTGACATTGTTAATGAAGGATATTTTTAAAGATAATAATTACGCATTATCTACTATGGGTGTATTGGCATTAGGCCTAGGCGTTGCCCAATCTTCTGATTTAAAGGCCGATGATGCGATTGAAGATATAGTAGTTACAGCTTCCAAACGTTCAGAAAATCTTCAGGATGTTCCTATGAGTGTTCAGGCCATAGGTGCAGCAGAGCTTGATCTTAAAAATGTTAAAGGTCTTGATGATATAGCTAATTTATCTCCAGCAGTTACTTTGGATGCCGGGGGCCCAGGTAACTCTTCTTTTTATATTAGAGGTGTATCAGATGGGGGATTTGGTAATCCCTCAGGAGCAGCATCAACAACAGCCTTATATCTAGATGATCAACCACTAACTACAATTGGCCAAACACCAGATTTACACGTTTTTGATATAGAGCGTGTTGAGATTTTAAGCGGCCCACAAGGAACGCTTTATGGCTCTAGTTCAACATCAGGCAATATTAAAATTATTACTAAAAAGCCAGATTTAAGTTCTATTGATTATGGCTTTGATGTTGATTATGGTTCTATTAGAGATGGTTCAAATGATCAATCTCTTGAGGCATACATGAATATGCCATTAGGTGATTCTTCTGCCATCAGAATTAGTGCCTATGATCTTAAAGATGGTGGTTGGATTGACAACGAACTAACTTCCAAAACTTTTACGAATAGCGGGTATACAATCGATAACAGCGAGGTTGCTGAGGATGACTATAACGAACTTAACAAAAGTGGCTATAGGGTAAGGTTTGCAACAGAGATAATGAATCAAAGCCTTGATCTCTCTATATTAGACCAGTCATCAACCTTTGGCGGTTCATGGGAGACAGATGAAGCTGTTGGACCAAGATCTAATTCAAGATTTAATGAAGAAAAGTTCGATGATGATTTTAGTCAATTTTCACTCTCTTTGAGTGGTGATATTAATGACAATTTAGAATATGTCTTTACAACGTCTTCCTTCGATAGAGACGTTAACTACACTTATGATTATTCAGAGTATGTTGAATATTATAACTATGATGGGCCTACTTATACCTGTGATTATTATGATTACTATTATTACTATAATATCTCTGGTTGTCAGGACCCAAGAATGTCTTATACACAAACAGACAATCATGAAAGAGAGTCTTATGAGTTTAGAATCCAGTCGAAAGGCGACAGTGGCTTTCAATGGGTTCTCGGTGCTTTTTCTGAAACCTCAACAAGGGACTATGAAATTGAATATTTGTGGCCGGGCCTAAACCCTGGTGGTTTATCTTTTCAGCCCACAAATGGACAATGGTGGAATCTTGATAATACTAGAGAAGAAGAAGTTGAAGCTATTTTCGGTGAAGGTTATTTTGATTTAAATGATAAAACTAGATTAACACTTGGTTTTAGATCTTATGATCAAGAAACAATGGTTGATGCCAAGGATGGTTATTTTGGAGTATTTGATGGAGTTGATAAAGTTTTCAATTCCAGTGATTCAGGGGTTGTGCCAAAAGTAAATATCGCACATGACTTAAATGAAAATACTATGGTTTATGGAACTTACTCTGAGGGTTTTAGGGCTAGTGGTATTAATCGTGTAAGACCTGCTCAAACTGCTTTTATTCCTGAGACATATAAGTCAGATTATCTTGAAAGTTTAGAGTTTGGATTCAAATCTACTATGGCAGATGGCAGGCTAATTTTAAATGGCGCATATTTCATGATGGATTGGAATGATTTCCAATCAACAACATATAATCTTGCATTTTCGCCAGTTGCTTTTGTTGATAATGTTGGTAATGCAGAAATTAATGGTTTGGAATTAGATGCAACATATAAAATAGACGACTCTCTAACAGTTTCTGCTTATATGGTTTCAAATGACCCATCTCTTTCTCAAGATTATTATGATGTTTCAGGTGTCTTGCAAGCAAACGCAGGAAATAAGCTTGCATATGTTCCTGAGCTATCTTATGTCTTAGGTTTAGATAAGGTTCTTACGATATTTGGCAATCCTGGATATATTACTATTGATTATTCTCATACAGGAAATAGATATACCAGCCAAGCAAATGACTTGAAACTACCTTCTTATGCAATAGCAAATATGAGAATTGGTATGGAAGCTGACAATAGATCAATCGAGATGTATCTAAGCAACCTAACTGATGAAAACGGTTATCTATCTAGATATAATGACTTTGGTGATATTAGAAGAACACAGAACAGACCAAGAGTAATTGGTTTACGTTTCAGATATCGCTATTAGTTATAAGTTTCTCTAATATATTTGAAAGGTCTTCTGGCCTTTCAAAATATGGAAAATGTCCAGTCTCATCCATTATAGTTACACCTTCAGTTCCTATGCTTTGATGGACCTCGCTTTCAGGATTGTATCTTGCCAACTTATCTTTGCCACCATATATAAATTTAATATTTTTGAGCTCTTTTAATTTATCATTTCTATAAGCAGAGCAGGTCTTTAGATCATATGAAAGTATTTCCTTTTGAGTTTGATTGAACAGTCTCTTAAGTGGATATACATTAATTTCTTTTTGTGGATCATTTTCAATATTTTTAGTTCCGTATGGTGACTTAATGGTGCCTTTATCTCTTCCATAAAACCCAGAACCCATAGAGCCAAAAGTCTTTGCTTTTATTTTTGTTTCAGGAATATTGTAGAGTCCATATTTAGTAAAAAATTCACTAGCTTGATCTAAATTACCTTTAGCATGGTCGAGCAGCATATCTCCTACCATCAGAGGGTAATTAGTATTCATTAATATGGTCAGTTTAGTTTCTACTTTTAAACTAAGATCCATAGCAATCAGACCACCCATCGAGTGACCTATAAATATATTATTACTTACTCCCATTTTTTTAAGAACTTGAATAGTGAAATCTGAAAACTCTTCAACTGTATGTAAGATTTGACCTGATGTGAATCCATGACCAGGAAGGTCAATAGAATAAATATTATATTTAGAATATAGTCTTGAGAGATCAATCATAGAGCCAATTCTATGATCCATACCAGCACCAGGAATTATAAAAATATTTGATAGCGGGTTATCAATTTTATTATGCTCAAAAATATGAGCTTTATGATTTTGTAATTCTATAAACATTTTTGATAACCGATGTCATGAGTAGTAAATATATAAATATCAATGGTACAGAAAAAATGACCATTATCCACTTAAATGAATCAACTCCTCCTATAAACATGAGGAGCGAAGGTTGTATGACCAACAAAAATGCAAAAATAAGTCTTAGTTTTCCCGAACTCTCAATATTAGAACTTTTCATAGAGGCAGCGGCTAGAATATATGATGTTGAATCATATGTAGTACTTAAAAATATTATGCAAATAATCCCAAAAGCTATTAATAATGGGTAGCTGAAACTTAAAGTAGAAATTGTTTCAACTATCAAATCTTCACGTGACATCAGTCCTTTTGATATTAATTCAGGAGAATTTAATATATTTTCTTCAAAGAGACTTATTGATAAATTAGATAAGATTGACATGCTTAGTATGCAGCCAATACTTCCAATCAATATGGTCCCTAAAATAATTTGTCTTATAGTTTTACCGTTTGAAATATTAACAATAAATGCACCAACCATTGGTGCTAAAGCCATCCACCATGCCCAATAGAAAACACTCCAGTCTTTGCTAATTGTTGTACCAGTTGCAAAACTTAATTCAGGATATTTCTTTATAAGAAATCCATATGATTCAATAGAATGAATCAAAATATACTTTGTAGGACCAAGAAGAAGAATGGATATAAGAAAAAGAATTACCAAGACCATATTAAAATTACTTAATCTCTTGATTCCCTTTTGAATTCCAAGATATGCACTTGTTGAAAAGATAGATAAACAAACAAGAATAGTAAAAATATCAAGATAAGCACTTCTTTCAATGCTAAAAATCTTCGAAAAAATAGTTGATATTAAAGGGAAGGACAAGCCAAGCCCAACTCCTGCACCGCATAGTATAGCTCCAATAAATAAAGCATCAAAAAGTATTTCAAGAATCTTATTATTGATATTAAAGATTCCTGAAAATGTTAATTTAGAGTTTTTATTTATCGTTAATGCCAATGCAAATGCTACTGCTGGTAAACAATATATTGCCCATGCAGTAAATGACCAATGAAAAAGAGGATAAGCTCTCGAGTAGAGCATTACTTCCTTTTTATCAGCAAGGGGTGTATTGAGAATATTGTAGTAATCGATCCACTCAACAGTAGCCCAGTACAATAGAGCAGCACCAATTCCAGCTGCAAACAACATTGAACCCCATGAAATAAATGAATAAATCTCCTTGTTTTCTAAAATAACTTGTATTTCTCCATATCTTGATAAAGCTATAAACAAAAGAAATATTAAAACTATAAAGCTTCCATACATATAAGTTGATTCAAACATCGTTGAAAGGGTGTTATATATTGAGCTTAGAGTTAAGGCGCTACCTAAAGGGTCTGTTAATACATATATAGATAAGAATAAAGATAGTACAATCGTTAAAAGGACAACGGTTTTATTCCACTCAGAACTTATTTTATTGTACATATGCCAGAAAATAGAAACCTTAAAGAAGCATTAATAAATGCAGTTCATCACTTAAATAATAATAATCTAAATGAATGTATTGAACAACTAAACGAAATTCTGGAACATCAACCAAATAATATAGATTCCCTATCAATGCTTCTAGGCGTATATATAAAACTTAATAAATCTAAAGAATCATTAAATATAAATAAAAAGCTACTAGAAATCGAACCTAATAATAAATTATATTTAGAACAAAGAGCCAAGATTTTTAAATTTACAAATAATGAAAAAGCTTATATTGAAGCTTTAGAAAATTTACATAAACTTCATCCTTCCATACAAACAGCAAGATTAATTTCTAATCTATATATGTCTGACGATGATGAGGATAAGTCAGATAATGTTATTCAATCATTTTTAGAAAATGATAAAAATTATTCAGAGTTGTACAAAGGAATCAGACACGTCAAGGCTGGAAGATTAAAGTTAGCTGAAGAGACATATAAAAAGATCTTAAAGAATGATAAGAGTAATATTGATGCACTAAGGCTATTAGGGTTGCTGGCATTTAAAACAAAAAATTATGATATTGCTGAAAATCTTTTTATAAAGTGTCTTACATTAAACCCATCTTTTGCACTTGCATGGGACAACCTTGCAAAATTATATAGAGTTCAAAATAAATTATCTAAATCTATACCTGCCTTTGAAAACCTTATAAAACTTGACTCAAATAATTTTGAAGCTCTTGTTTCCTTGGGAACTGTTTACGTAAAACTTTCTAATTATGAGGATGGAATCAAGCTTTATAAAAAAGCTTTATTAATTAACCCTGAAAATCCAAGAGTATATCTAAGTATGGGGCATGCCCTTAAAACAGTTGGAAAAAGAGAAGAGTGTGAGAACGCATATAAAAATGCTATAAAATATTTCCCATTATCTGGTGAGGCCTATTGGAGTTTAGCAAACCTTAAAACATACAAATTTAACAAATCTGAAATATCTGATATGGAATCTGCTATTGCTAAAAAAATACATCCTAATGAGCTTATACAAATGTATTTTGCTTTAGGTAAAGCCTACGAATCAAATAAAGATTTTGATAAGTCTTTTAGTAATTATAAAAAAGGTAACTGGGAACAAAGAAAACAAATAGATTACAACGCAGAAAATTATAAAATTTCTATAGATGAGATGATTGACTTTTTTACAAATAACCAAAGTTTATTTAGCCAAAACTATGGGTATCAATCTAATGACCCTATATTTATTTTAGGGCTTCCTAGATCTGGGTCTACATTGATAGAGCAGATCTTATCATCTCACTCTAAAATTGAAGGCACGCAGGAACTGCCAAATATAATGTCTATCTCAAGGCAAATAAAATTACTAGACACGTCTATTGGATATCCTAATAATCTCTTATCACTTAAAGATAAAGATTTTAGTAATTATGGAAATAGTTACATTGATGAAACACGATGGGCTAGATCTTCGAAATCTTATTTTATAGATAAAATGCCTAATAACTTTGTGCATATTGGCTTAATAAAATTAATACTTCCTAATGCAAAAATTATTGATGCTAGAAGAAATCCTTTAGATACATGTTTTAGTTGCTACAAACAATATTTTGCTAAAGGCCAGCACTTTACATATGATCTTGATGATATATCTAGATATTATAAAGACTATATTCGTTTGATTGATTTCTGGAAACAGTTATTTCCAAATAACATTTATACTATTAATTACGAAGAGGTTATACAAAATCCAAAGGAAGAAATTGAAAAACTTTTAAATCATTGCAATGTTGAGTTTGAAAGTAATTGTTTAAATTTCTATAAGTCTGATAGGCCAGTTAAGACTGCTAGCTCAGAACAGGTTAGGCAGCCAATGTATAAATCTGGTATAGATTATTGGAAGAATTATAGTGATAATCTCGATATTTTAACTACACACTTTAAATATGATAAATAAATTTAATTACCCAAAACTTGAAAGGGTTGATACAGAAGTAGGCAGACATTACTTGGATTCAAATAACAAAGCAGTTCCAAGCGTAACAACAGTGCTATCTGGAACTTCTCAAAGTAAGGCTGGTATTGATCAATGGAGACAGCGCGTTGGAGACGAGGAAGCTGATAGGGTGATTAAGCAAAGTACTGATATTGGAACGGCTGTTCATGAGGCAATAGAAAAATACCTAAATAGTGAAACTTGGGATGAATTTTCAGATCACGGCGATCAACTAATGGCCAAAAGAATGACTGGTAAGTTTATTACAGATGGTTTGAATGGGATCACTGAGGTCTGGGGTCTAGAGGTTGGTCTTATTTTAGATAATTTATATGCTGGTACTGCTGATTGCGTAGGAACATATAATGGAGTTCCATCACTTATAGATTTTAAAACAGCAAAAAAAATTAAAAGACGCGATTGGATAGAGGATTACTTTTTACAAGGTAGCGCCTATGCTAATGCGCATAATGTAATGTTCGGTACAGATATTCAGCAAATAGTTATATTAATGGTTGATAGAGATTTAATATTTCAAGAGTTTCTAGTAAAGCCTGCAGAATTTAAAGTGCTTTCTGGTAAGTGGAAAAGAAGATTAATTGATTTCGATAAGAAGTATAATAAAACATAACTTAAACCCAAACAAAATACTCATGAAGCCATACATACTTGATTCTGCACTTGGTACTGAATTGGAAAATAGAGGGGAGTATCTTCCTAGTTTTAAGACATCAATTTGGTCTGCATACTCGTTGATACATAACCCAGAAATCATCAAACAAATCCATATTGAAAATATTGAAGCTGGAGCTGATGTAATTACAACATCTAACTATCAAGCAACTCCAGAGC
>JABHRC010000038.1 GCA_018670435.1 Gammaproteobacteria bacterium | reverse complement strand
TGGCTCTGTAAAGAATCACTCCATGCTCTTTGGTAAAGAAATTAAAAGAAAAGATGATATAAGTTCTAAGAATATAGAAATTAGTAATTCAGACCATAATTATTTAGACCATGGTGATTCTTTGGTCAATATAGTAAATTCGTGGCTTAAATCCTTATAATATGTTATAGATATCATATGAAAAAACGTATAGCACAAGTAGAGAGAGTTACAAAAGAAACACAAATAAAAGCAGAGATTAATTTAGATGGGCAAGGTGACTCATCGATTAAAGCTGGTTTGCCATTTTTAGAACATATGCTTGAGCAAGTTGCGCGCCATGGCATGTTTGATTTAAAGCTTTTAGCCAAAGGTGATTTAGAAATAGATGCTCATCATACTGTAGAAGATGTAGGTATTGTTTTAGGCCAAGCTTTAGAAAAAGCTCTAGGTAACAAAATTGGTATCACTAGATTTGGATCAGCATATGTTCCATTAGATGAGTCGTTATCGAGAGTTGTTTTAGATTTTTCAGGAAGGCCTGGCTTAGAGTTCAATGTAACATTTCCAAGGTCTCGTGTTGGAGAGTTTGATATAGATTTATTACAAGAATTCTTTCAAGGTTTCGTCAATCATGCTAAAGCTACTATTCATATTGATAATATCAGGGGTGGTAATTCTCATCATATAGCAGAGACTATATTTAAAGCATTTGGTAAAGCATTAAAAATGGCAGTTACAATTGACCCAAGGCAAGCAGACAAAATACCGTCTACAAAAGAATTAATCTAATGGCAGACATTGCGATCATTGATTATGGCATGGGTAATGTACATAGTGTTTATAAAGCTTTTAATAAAGTTATAAACAAAGACTCTGAGATAAAGATAACTAGATCTCTTGATGATTTGTTAGATTGCTCTCATATTGTTTTCCCAGGGCAAGGGGCAGCATCCGAATGCATGAGTAATATTAATAAAAATTTAGATATTGTTGAGTTTAAAAAAATTATTTCCCAAAAGCCCTTTTTAGGAATATGTATGGGTTTACAGGTATTAATGACGCACAGCGATGAAAACAAGGGATCTAATTGTTTGGGTGTTTTAGATGGAGAAGTCCATAGCCTGAAAAGTAAGATTAATACAGGCCTAAAGGTTCCCCATATGGGTTGGAATAAAATTAAACAGGCTAAAGATCACCCTCTTTGGAAAAATATTCCTGATGAGTCATTTTTTTATTTCGTACATAGTTATTATGTGAGTCCTTCAAATAAATCAAATATATTGGCAACAACTACTTATGATTTAGATTTTGTATCGGCACTCTATAAAGACAATATTGCAGCAGTTCAGTTTCACCCGGAAAAAAGTTCTAATATGGGGTTACAACTGCTTGAGAACTTTATTAATTGGAATGGTGAAATTCAATGAAAATACTTCCAGCAATTGATATTAAAGATGGTAAATGCGTGAGACTTGCTAAGGGTGATTATAATCAAGTAACTCATTACTTTGATAATCCATTAGAAGTTGCAAAAAAATGGATTGATAAAGGATCTATGAATTTACATATAGTTGATTTAGATGGAGCAAAATCTGGAGAAACTATTAACTTTGATGTTATTTCTAAAATTAGAAATAACTATCCAGAAACTTATATACAAGTTGGTGGTGGCATTAGAGATATTGAAAATATCAATAGTTATCTTGATATTGGTATTGATAGAGTTATAGTTGGAACTCGTGTAGTTTCAGATCCGAGTTTTTTGGAAAAAATACCATCTGATATTAAAGAAAAAGTAATAATTGATCTTGCCGTGAAAGATGGAAAGTTAGCAGTACATGGTTGGAATAATTCATCAGATTATACATTGAAAAATTTCATTAAAATTTTAGAATCTAATAATATTAGAGAAATTGTATTCACAGATGTAAGTAAAGATGGAATGTTAGAAGGAATGAATTTTCCAGAGATTCTAAATATTTTAAGCTTTTCTAATATCCCATTAATTGCTTCTGGTGGCGTAACTTCCATTGATGATATTAAACATATTTATAAACTGAATGAGGTTAAAATTTCTGGTGTGATTATTGGCAAAGCTTTGTATGAAAATAAAATTAACCTAGAAGAAGCTATTAAATTATCCTATGAAAATTAATGTCTCTATATAAAAGAATAATACCTTGTTTAGATGTTGCTAATGGACGAGTAGTAAAGGGAACTAATTTTGTAAATATTGTCGATGCAGGCGATCCAGTAGAAGTAGCTAAGCGTTATGATCAAGAAGGTGCCGATGAAATCGCATTCTTAGATATTACTGCTACGCATGAGGATAGAAAAACAATTATAGAAACTGTCGAAAAAGTAGCAAATGAAGTTTTCATTCCATTGACCGTAGGAGGTGGAGTTTCTAACTATAGTGATGTATTAAATCTATTAAATGCTGGTGCAGATAAAGTTGCAATAAATAGTGCTGCAGTATCTAGCCCAGATTTAATTAACCAAGTTACTGATAAGATTGGAAGGCAATGCATAGTAGCTGCAATAGATGTTAAGTCTACTTCAAAAGATACTTGGACAGTTTTCACTCATGGAGGGCGTAATTCTACAGGTATAGATGCATTTGAGTGGAGTAAAGAACTGTGCGATAGAGGAGCTGGCGAAATTTTATTAACTAGTATGGATAGAGATGGTACAAAAAAAGGATTTGATTTAGACCTATTAAGTTTAATTTCGCGCGAAGTAACTATACCAGTTATAGCATCCGGTGGAGCAGGGAGTTTAGAGCACTTAAAAGACGCGGTTTTATTAGGCAAAGCTGATGCTGTTTTGGCAGCAAGTATATTCCATTATTCAATACACTCAATTAAGGAAGCTAAGGAATATATGAAAAAACATGGAGTTTTAGTAAGAATTTAACAATTTATGCTAACCTACTAGTATGGTTGAAGATACAAAGAAAGACATCCTTGAGAAATTACAGGGTATTTTAAATGACAGAAAAGATAATATGTCAGATCACTCGTATGTATCGCAATTATATAAAAAAGGTAATGAGGCTATACATTTGAAGATTTTAGAAGAAGCAAATGAGTATGTTGATGCGATTAGGAATTTTGACCGTGAACACGTAATTCATGAAGCAGCAGATCTATGGTTTCACATATTAGTATCATTAACTTTGAATGAAATATCATCAGATGATATCCTTAAAGAACTTGAGGGTAGATTCGGTCTATCAGGATTAGAAGAGAAAAAGTTAAGAAAAAAATGAGGTATAAAAAATGCTAAGCGGTATATCACCATGGTCAATTTTATTAATATTAATCATAGTTGTGGTTTTATTTGGAACTAAAAAACTTAGAAATGTTGGAGCAGATTTAGGCTCAGCTATAAAAAGTTTTAAAAAATCATCAAAAGAAGATGATACTAAAAGTAAAACTGTCTCAACGAAAACATCTGCAAAAGAAGATAGTAAGTAAGTCCTATGTTTGATATAGGTTTCTGGGAATTATTTTTAATTTTTTTATTACTCTTGTTTGTTGTTGGTCCAGAGAGACTTCCAGCAATTGCAGGCTATTTAGGAAAATGGTTTGGAAAGTTTCAGAGATACTTTTTTGAACTTAAAGACTCTATCCAACAGGAAACAGAAGCGCCTACCAATGAAATTAATAAATTATTAGATGATCAAAAGTCTTCAATGAATAGATTGCAGAAAGAGATAAGTGATAAGAAAGAGGAAGATAGTAAATAATGAATCCTAGAGATGAAATAAATAGTTCTTTTAAGTCTCTAGTCCCACATTTCCAAGAATTAAAAACAAGGATTTCAAAATGCTTACTCTTCGTATTAGCATTTTTTATAGTACTATTTCCATTTTCAGAGATAATATATACTCAATTAGCTGAACCCTTAATATCGCGATTACCAGAGGGAAGTAACATGATAGCGATTGATGTCGCATCACCATTTTTTATTCCATTTAAATTAGTGATGATTTTGTCGATTTTTATATCTATACCTTTTCTTCTATACCATTTATGGATGTTTACTGCCCCTGGTCTTTATGAAAAAGAAAGAAAGCTCGTACTACCAATTCTTATATCTAGCAGTGTATTATTTTATTTGGGTGCTGCTTTTGCATATTTTGTTGTTTTCCCATTAATATTTGCATTTTTTATTAGCATTGCACCAGAAGGAATAGCCGTGATGACTGATATTAGTAGGTATCTTGATTTTGTAATAACTCTTTTCTTTGCTTTTGGTTTTGCATTTGAAGTTCCTGTTATTACAGTTTTATTAGTTTTAACTAATGTTAGCACTCCAACAAGTTTGTCTAAAAAGAGACCTTATGTTATTGTTGGTGCATTCGTAATAGGGATGTTATTAACACCACCAGATGTTATTTCTCAAACCTTGCTAGCGATCCCAATTTGGTTTTTATTTGAAGTTGGAATTATATTTGCACGTATTCTGACTAAGCATCGCAATGATAGTGGTGTTGTTTTATATGATGATATTGATAAAAATAATGATAAAAAGGATGATAAGTAACTATGACTAGAACTATTTGGTTTGCAAGACACGCTCAATCAGAATATAACAAAAAAAAGCTTTTTACAGGTTGGCATGATCCTGACTTAACGCAACATGGTATACATAAAGCCCATGACTTAAAAGAAGAGCTTTATGGAGTGATATTTGATCATATATATTCTTCACCTTTGAAACGCGCTCTATCAACAGCACAAATCTTAGCTGATGACAAAGAGATTAAGATAGATGATAGACTTAAAGAGAGAAGTTATGGTGATTGGTCTGCCTTAAATAAGGAAGAAGTAAAGTTATCTGAAGGTGTAGATAATTATTATGCAGCTAGAAGAGGCTGGGAAACTAGTCCACCCAATGGTGAAAGCCTAAAAGATGTAAGCTTGCGGGTTAATCCATTTATAAATGAGTTGCCTAAATCAGGAAATATTCTTGTAGTTTCTCATGGCAATACAATCCGTGCTATTTCTGTTTTGTTTGGAGTGAATACTGAAACTAATGTAAATTCTTTTGAGATTAAAGTTGGGACTGTGTTTAAGGTAAAAAGCTAACATTTCTGCTAGCTCTTACATCATACGGAGGTGTATATAAGTATATTAGCATATAACAATATAAATTCAATACAAATTACACTTACAAAATCTCACCTACTAATAAATCAATCAATCATGTAGTTTGGCCTTAATGTGAGATATTTATTTAAACAGAGAAACATAACTCCTCTTCCCAATAGATAGCAAAAGTTTAATAACTGGCATGGTACGTGCATTGTCATATATAGAAGAATCTTTTTTATATATATGATTGTTAAAACTAGGTCAAACTCTTCAAAGTTCTCATTCCCCGAGGACGACCTGGTTTTAGCTTTATCTTTAGGTGGGAAGAATTAAATATAATTAAAAAAAAGTATATATATTTAGATGATTTAAAAATTTATGAATTCATGGAAGTTATTTTTTTGTGAATACCTGTCCATAAATCATATCGAATCTCTATGCTCTTAATTGCCGCATCCAAAGCTTGGTTATATTTTAAATCATTATTTTCATATGACTTTTCAAACAGTATTAATGATAGTGGTCCATGCCTATTTGAATCTATATCAATATGTCTTTTTAAATAAAGTTTCAGGGAATCATATTTTGAAGACAGGCCAATTTTTGTTAATAGTTGCTCAAACATTCCAGGAAGAGTAGTTTCTCTACCATACGTAAATAATGCAGATATAATATGAAGTTCATTTGTATCTAGTAATTTATTATTTTCATTTAAAAAATTAAAACATTCAGGCTCTAGATCATATTTATCAAAGCCCTTTAGTTTATTTCTTGAAGTATCATTTATTATAGACTCAATTATATCTGTTTTTGCATTAATATTTTTCATGCTAGATAAATATAAATCAAAATGTGACATAAAAATACCATCTGAAATTTCATCTGATTCTTCAGCCATAACTATTTCATTTATTAATCTTGTTATTCCATTTTTAGAAAAACTATTTGGATACCAAGGTGTTGATGATGGACAAATCATACTCTGTAATTTTTTTACAATGCACATAAAATCCCAGACCGCAAAGACATGAAACTCCATGAATATTTTTAAATGATCTTCTGTAAATACATAACTCTTAGAGAGTAATGGATGATTATTCAACGTATCTATTTTTTTTTTGAGTATAAGTTCCTTCTTCATTATCTTCACATCATTCCTTTGAGTTAGATCATTACTGGATATTAAATATATTATATCATTTAGTGTTTTTAAATATCAGTCACTGGCAAGAAAATACTTAATCTTCTTGCCAGTGGCCTTATATGTTAGAAGTTATATCTCATGGATACATCAATCCCATAATTTGCTCCTTGAACGGGAACATGATCTTTGATCAGAGATGAATGGTTTCTGATAGTTTTATTTAGAATATTATTCCCATAAAGATTGAATACTAAATCTTTATTAGAATCA
>JABHRC010000034.1 GCA_018670435.1 Gammaproteobacteria bacterium | reverse complement strand
ATAAGAGGACTTTCAATGTTCATGGTAGTTGGCCCATCCCATCCAAACACTTTTTCATTAATATCAAAATAATCTAAATGGCGATAACTATGTTCTTCAAATTCTTCTCTATTCATTTTATCAAGGTCATTAGGTAATTCAGCAAAGAATGTTTTATCAAGCGTTATAAGGAGCAGCATACAGTTTTTAACTAAACCAATACCACCAATAATATTCTCCACATCAGATGTTTTAAAGATCTCAGCTAAGTCTTTTTTTGTATACTCATCGCCTATGTTTAGCTCTTGTGGAATAATTTTTCCCAAAATATCTATCATTTCTTGAATACCCCTAATTACTATCAATATATTGATTTAAATATACTTTTTAGTAGATAACAATAGTAATTCAACTATAATTTGCCTATGAGTGAAGAAAACCTTAATAATATTGAATCTAATTGTGGTGCATCAGAAGCATTTGCTCTACAAGTAACAGATAACAGTATGGAGCCAGAATTTAATAAAGACTGCATAGTTATTATAGATCCTGTTGGCCAATGCACGGATGGTCAATATATTTTTATAGAATATGAGGGAGTCAGGTGGTTTCGAAAGTTCGTCAAAGAAGGTGATAAAAAATATTTAATAGCTTTAAATGATATGTATCCAGAAATTTTATTAGATAATTCTTATGATATCCTAGGGGTAATAATTCAAAAAAACCATAAGAGAAAAATCACACACTATAAGTAAAAGATACAGACTGGAGAGTTAAGATGAAAAAAGTTGTTATATATAGTACGAGAATATGCCCGTATTGTGTTAGAGCTAAAAATTTCTTTACCAAAAAAGATATTCCATACGAAGACATTATGATCGATCAAAACCCTGAAGAAATAAAAATTATGATGGAAAGATCTAAAAGGCAATCTGTACCACAAATCTTTATTGGTGATTATCATGTGGGTGGATTTGATGATTTAATTGAGCATGATATGGACGGTAAACTAGAGGATTTATTAAAGGATTAATATGGATAAATATGAAAATAGAGCAATGGAATTAGAAAGTGGTATAGCTGCTTTTGAAACAAAAAGTTTTGCTCATGCTATAAAATTATTATCACCTATTGCGGATGAAGGTAACGTCGAAGCCATGTATAGAATGGCAATAATGTTGCAGAATGGACTGGGCTGTCAAGCAAGTACACAAAAAGCTTTTGATTATATGGGCAGTGCTGCAGAAAAGGGCTACCCTCTGGCTCAACATGCTTTCGGCTTTATGTTTTTTGAAGGTGAGTGCACAGATAAAGATATAGAGAAGAGCATAGAATGGTTTACCAAAGCCGCAGATCAAGGTTTAATGGGATCCGCAACAACGCTGGCCATGATTTATGAAGAAGGAAAACTTGTTCCACAAGATTTAGACAAAGCACAACACTGGTATAAGAAAGCGGGAATTGAAAAACCTCAATGAAATATTTCCCTTTTTTTATGGAGCTCAGTAAACAGTCAGTCTTGCTGATAGGTGGCGGTGAAGTTGCTGAACGTAAACTAGATCTTTTGTTAAAAGCAAATGCAAGTGTAACTATTGTTTCACCAGAATTTACATCTTACATAGAAGAGTTATTTGTTAATAAAAATATAAACCCAATAAAAGATTATTATAATATTAAGTATCTAACTAGTTCTTCATTTGCGTTTGTAATTGCCGCAACTAATGATGAATCTTTGAATGAGCAGGTCGCTAAAGATGCTAATGATAATAAAATACTTGTTAATGTAGTTGATAAGCCAAAAATATGTGACTTTATATTCCCATCTATTTTAGAAAGAGGGCCAATAACTGTAGCTGTATCTACCGGAGGGTCTTCACCTGTGCTCGCGCGTATGTTAAGAACTAAGCTTGAGACAATGATACCCGGTGCTTATGGTAGACTAGCAAAAATTGTATCTGAAAATAGAATACCTGTAAGAAAAAAATTAGTTAATTCTAAGTCCAATGGAATCTTTTGGGAACAAATGCTAAATGGTAAATTTTTAGAATTAGTTTTAAGCGGCCAAGATGAAGAAGCTGTAAAATTTTTAAACATAGAAATTGATAATTTTGATGAACAGAAAAAAGGCGAAGGAGAAGTTTACTTGGTTGGAGCGGGACCTGGAGATCCAGATTTATTAACTTTTAGGGCGCTTCGTTTAATGCAACAAGCAGATGTTGCCCTGTATGATAGATTGGTTCACCCGTCAATAATTGATTTAATTAGAAGAGATGCAGAAAAAATATATGTGGGAAAACAGAGAGATAATCATACCATCAGACAAGAAGAGATTAATGAATTACTTGTTAAATATGCTAAAGAAGGCAAAAGAGTTCTAAGATTAAAAGGGGGAGACCCTTTTATTTTTGGGAGGGGCGGTGAAGAGATTGATTCATTAGTAGATAATAATATTTCCTTTCAAGTTGTTCCAGGCATAACAAGTGCAAGCGGATGTTCAGCATATAGTGGTATTCCTCTTACGCATAGAGATCATGCGCAATCATGTATATTTGTAACCGGTCATCTAAAGGAAGGAAAATTAGATTTAAACTGGGAAAAGTTAATACAACCCAATCAAACTATTGTTTTTTATATGGGACTTGTTTCTATTGATATTATTTGCTCACAACTTATAAAATTTGGATTAGATCCAAAAACACCATGCGCTCTAGTAGAACAAGGGACTACCCGAAATCAAAAAGTATATACATCTACAGTTGACGAAATGAATAACTTAGTAGAACAAGAAAAACCTAGTGCGCCAACGATCTTTATTATAGGGCATGTTGTAACACTAAGAGATAAACTAAATTGGTATAAATCTGATTAGTTATTAGTTAATCTAAAATTAATTGGGATTGTGAGGGTGATAGATTTTTTATTGACAGAATCTGGAATTCTTGGAAACGGTGATGATATCATGATCATTCTTCTTGCTTCTCTATCTAAAGATCGATATCCGGATGACTTAATGCTCAAGTCATCAACAATACCATTTTTTAGTATTGTGAATGTTACTGTAGGAGTCCCTTCTTGTTGTCTTTGGCGAGATAACAAAGGATATTTCTTATTAGCATCTATTATCTGTCTAATTTTTCCAAAATAAGTATCGTAAGTATAGACTGACTCTTCTCCAACCTTTCTGTTATCCATTAATAATTCTTGGTCTTTTTCAGAATCTTCTGTTTTATTTCTTATTTCTTCAGACGCCAAACTTTTTTCATAGACTTCATCGCTTTTCTTTAGGACCATCATCTGTATTTGCATTCCTGTTTCACCAATAGTGGTGATATCATTGACTGTTCTAGGAAGACTAAATGAGAATAAAAAAAACGAATGCATAATAAATGCTATTAATAAATATTTATTTAACTTTGATGATTCATTCATTTGCATTAGAGAGTAAGGTAACATTTTTTATCTGACTAGCACTTAATATTAAAAGAATTTTGTTCAGCGAGCTAGAATCTAGCGATCCATCTGCAGCTATTATTATATCTTCTGTTTTTAGAGAGACTAATTGAGCTTGAAGTGTAGATTCTGTTATAGGCTGATCATTTAAAGTTAAAGATCCATCAACATTAATAAATAGAGTATTTTTATTATCTTCATTATATTCCTCAATAGTTGCAGATGCGAGATTTACATTATGAAGTTCTTTTTGTTTTGCTATGACTCCAGCTAACATAAAAAATATTAACAATAGAAATATAATATTAACTAGAGGTAATAAATTATCCTCATTATTCAAAATCTTTTTTTTAGCTTTTATTCTCATAATGATTTATTGCTTTTTTAGTAGTGGTAAGTTTACAGATTTCTTTGTTTTAACCTCTGGATCATTAGCATTACTCTTGATTACACCTAGAGTAACATTATCGATGTTACTAGATTTTAAACTAGCTAATACACCCAGTAAGAGCTGAACGTTTGCCCCTTTTGATGGTTTAGCTATAACTAAAAACTCATCATTCTTGTTTTTACTAGAAATAATATCAGATTTAATAGAGTCCAAGCTAGCTACTGTCCCATTTAACTTGAATTCACTTTCTTTATTAAATTCGATTAAGAAAATTTTTTTATCACTTTGAGAAACACTGGCTGATTCATTAGATATTTGTATTTCAGTTTTATTAAATGATTGGAAATTTGTCGCAAGCATAAAGAATATCAGAAGTATGAATACTACGTCTATTATCGGTGTTAAGCTTATTTTAGTCATATCTTCTCTCTTTTAAGCAGTAAGTCTATATAAAATCTTCTCCTATGTCATATTTTAGCATTTTTTTTAATGTAAATAAGAAGCATTCGTGTTTACAAATGAGAATCATTCGCATATAATGACTCAAATGTTTAAATCTATGGTTGTTTTAAGCACTAAAATTAAACGTTATTGATATATAAATGAGGAACATAATAATGAAAAATGCACATTTTAAAGCATATATGATTGCGTCACTGATGGTTATCAGTGCTCCAATCTATGCAGAAGAAATGAGTCCAGTTAGTGTATTTGGTTCACAAGACGAAACACAACAAGCTGGTTCAGCCCATTTTATCGGTGATGATGAAATGAAGGAGATGGGTTATACCGATGCGGAAAGAGTCTTAAGACGTATTCCGGGCGTATATTCTCAGACTGAGGACGGTTACGGTCTCAGAACAAACTTAGGTATGCGTGGAACAAGCGCCCTAAGAACAACAAAGATTAATATTCTAGAAGATGGCGTACCACAAGGTCCTGCTATTTATTCTAATGGAAGCATGTACTTCTTCCCGGATGTTGGTCGTATGGAAGGTGTAGAAGTATTAAAAGGTGCGGCAGCTATTGGCAATGGACCAAGAACAACTGCTGGTACAATTAACTTTTTATCACGTTCGATCCCAACTGTGGCTTCAGAAGGACATTATTCTGCAACTATGGGCGCTGATGGTTTCTCAAGAAATCACACATACTATGGTGGGAATATCGGATCATTTGGTTATGTTTTTGAATATCATGATTACAGAGCCGATGGTTATAAAAACATAAAAGGCTCTGGTAATAAAGATGCTGGATTTGATAAGCAAACGGATTTAGTTAAATTTAGCTTTGCACCATCAACTAGTCCATGGAATCAGACTTTTGAAATAACAAGTTCAAATACTAGTGAAACATCTAACGAAACATATATTGGTTTAACAGGTGTAGATTTTGCAGCTGATCCATACCAAAGATATGGAGCTTCATCAGTTGATCAAATGGATAATGATTATCACAGATATATCTTTACTCATACTATGCAACCTTCAGCTAACATGAAGATCACATCAAAAGTTTATAAAACTAAATACAGCCGTATCTGGGGTAAAAGCGGTGAAATGAAGATAACTGCTGACGGGACTAATAGTGGTCCGTTAACTACAGTTAAATATTCAGCACTTGATTTGAAAGGTAACTGTGCTGGTGATACAGGTATAGAATTAAGAGCATGTAATATCTTAACAAATGATACGGCAATGGTTGCTGGCGAGTATATCAAAAGATCGATGGGACATCGTGATTACGGTATGTATGGGTATCAATTTGTAATTAATCAAGATATTGGTAACCATGCTATTGAGTATGGATACAGACGTCATAAAGATTATAGGGCTAGAGCTGATGATGGTTTCAGTCAAAGATATACTAAGGATGCTAATGGCACTATGACATTATTATCTGAACACGGTAATGATCAGACTAGGTTTGATGATGCTGAACTTAAAGATACTGATGCATCGTCTTGGCATTTAAAAGACGTTATCTCAGCAGGCGCATTTACTCATACTTTGGGTATTCGTCATGAAGATACTGAAAAAAATGACGGTACCAATGCTAACCCAGGTAACTCTAAGAAAGATGTATCTGATTCAGCAACCATGATAGCTGCATCCACTATTTATAATATGGGTGGCGGTGCAACTATGTTCGTTGGTTACAATCAAGGTCACAGTCCTGTAGACGCAGGATCAGCAGCTTCAATTGAGCCTGAAGAATCTGATAATTATGAAATTGGTTACAGAAAACAAACAAACAACAGTTTCTTTGAAATTATTGGTTTCTATAATGACTACAGTCAATTAATTGACTCATGCTTAGAAGCAAATGGTTGTGCTTCCGCTGATTCGGGATCAACAACTAACAAAGGTGCTGCAGAAGTTGAAGGTATTGAATTCCAATACAGACTTAACAATATGTTTGCTACTCCTCAAATGAAAGGAATGGCTGCACATAGTACAGTAAGATATCCATTAATGATTACTGGTATGTTACAGAGTTCTGAATATACAGGTGGTGAAACTAATTTCAGCGGCAATTCAATTGCTTATGTACCTGATTTCCAACTGTATACATCAATTGGTATGGAAACTAATGACTGGAGCATTGCTCTAGGGGCTAAGTACCATGATGATACTTTTACTGATGATCTAAATACTTTCCGTACTGGTAAAGCATTTATATTTGACTTACACACTGGTATGAATATTCCTGTGAATTCAAATGGTATTAAAAATGCAAGATTATTTTTCAACGTAGACAACTTATTCGACAAAGTCATCGTGGCTTCAGAGCATGAGTATGGTAAACGTCCAAATAAACCATTATCTGTAATGGCTGGAATAAAATTTGATTTTTAATTTTCATCATTCTCCGGTGAAAAATAAAAGAGGACATTAGACTTAAGAGAACTATTCTTAATCTCTCCCTTAAGGAAGATGTCCTCACCAAGGTTTCATAACCTCGTTGAGAGCTCATATACACATTTATGGGCTTTCACACATTTAGTATCATTAACCCTCTCTCATAAGCAGCAGCTATCTTCAAATTATATGATTTAGAGGATGATATTAAATTTAATTACTCTAAAATATAACCAAACGGAAAATAATTATGGAAGTTAATTCACTTTTAAATCTTGGCGGGCCAATAGTATATATATTGCTGGTGTTGTCTATATATGCAACTGCTGTCATATTATATAAATTACATATTTTTTATAAAGTTCAATTTTTTAAATCTGATCAGACAGCTAAGAGCATTAATTTATGGCTCTCAAATAACCATAATGATGCTTATGAATTAATTAATGATATTAATGACCCCCAAGCAGAGGTTGTATCTTTCGCAATGTATCAATTACTCAAACATAAAAAATTAACAACAAAAACAGATAATGATATACGTGAAGAAATTACTAGACTTTCAGATGAGAGGATAAATAGCTACAGTTCAAATCTTAATAGTTTGCAAGTCATAGCAACTATCGCTCCTTTGCTCGGATTGCTTGGAACTGTTTTTGGTATGATTGAAGCGTTTCAGCAAATGGAAATGGCTGGAAAGAATGTTGATCCATCTATTTTATCAGGTGGTATCTGGGAAGCATTGCTTACCACTGCAGCCGGCTTGTCAGTTGCAATACCTATAGTTGTTTTTGAATCTTATTTTAGAAACCTAATTGACACTTTCAAAAACAATATTGAAAACTCTGTGACAAAAGTTTTAACATCACAAATTAATTAACCGCAACAACCCATTCCATATTTTTTTAATCTCCAATAATTATATGGCCAGGGAGTTAAAAAACCTGCAACCAACATAAATGGAATTACGTAGAGGTTTATTTTAGCTCCCCCGGTAATTAAAATATCTGTAAGATTCATGGCTAGCTCCATACTTATCATGGAAATTAGACTCATTCCAAATGCTGTTTTAAGTGCAGCCATAAGTTTCATTTGCTTCAGCAGGATGAATGTCTCGAGTATGATACTTGATATTATTCCATTCAACATTGCTAATGCCATAATAGATAGCATAGACCATGGAATTTCATTTACTTGAAAATAATATATTGTCATCATGTCGCCAAAACTACATCCTATTAGACACCACATTGTATTTATAGCGGATTGTTTCCATGTATGTTTACAATTCCAATCAAATGTATTTTTTATATTTGTATTCATTGTCACATATCTAACCAAAGTTTTTTAGGTTGCCTCATACCTGCAATTTTACATGCTTGTTGACCATATCCATAAGGGAATAATTTATAAATATATTTTCTTGTTGAGTTAGCCTCTCCATACTTATTTTTAAAAGTTTTTAATAACTCTCTAAGCTCTGGTACTTTTTGGTGTATATCAAAATATTCCCTAATATAATATATTACAATCCAGTGTTGTTTTGTGAGTTCCTCATCAAATTCCTTTGCAATCATCTCTGCGAGAGGTAAGCACCAGTCAGAAGGATCTAATAGGAAGCCGCCACTATCTTTTCTTAGATTAGTTAGGTTAGTCATCTATAAATATTTGTCCATTTTTAATTTTAATTTCATATACTGTGATTGGTTCCTCAGCAGGCTCATTCTGCGCTTCACCAGTAATTAGATCAAAATAACTGCCATGGAGAGGACATTTAACTTTTTTACCACTTAGACACCCCATGGTAAGCTCTGCATCTTCATGAGTGCACATGTCAGATGTGACATATATCTCATCATCAATTTTAGCGATTAAATAATTTTTATTATTAATAGTGGATTGGATCATTTCACCATTTACTACATCATTAATATTACCAATCTTTAGTTTAGTCATCTTATTTTTTAATACGTTTTAATGCGCTACCTGAATTCAATACTTGTTTAATTTCTTTTGAGCATGACTTAATACTATTGTTTGTCACATGACTTAGAATAATTGTTGCACCATATAAAATACAGTCGCTCATAGTTCCCTCAGAACCTGATAATGCATCCATTCCCATTTTCAGTGATTCTTTCGCTAAATCAATTGGGTTTACTTTTGTTTCAATTTTATCGCTAGATGTATGTTTTACAATAGTATCCGGAATTTTAACAGCTCTAACATCTTGACTGATATCTAAATCTATTTCTGGATTTATTTCAATCAACTCATTTTCACTTGATATATTTTTATAATAATGAGCATTTCCTTTTTGCCTAAGAGAAGGTACTACCCCTCCTTCTGTACCTCTAATAACAATAGCAGTGTCAAAATTTGCATTTCTAGCAAGCATTAAATAAATAGGAGGATATGGTTTATGTACATAGCCGGTCACAAAGTGATTCTTTTTTGATATTAATGGGTTTGCTAAAACCTCAATTGTTGTGATAACAGGTCTTTTAATTATTTCAGTTCTTAAGGCCATTAAATTATTAAGTTTAGGAGAATAAACTTTCTGATCTATGTATCCCCATCCAATATTTTTATTTTCTAATCTTTCAGCCACTGTCTCATGTGATGCATAGACATCTAATCCTAATAGATTAAATATAGCATGATGTGTACAGCCAAACTTTGGGCCAACTGTGTTTACCCCTTGAGAGATAGCTGAGATTCCAAGTTCTGCAAGCACAGGTAAAATATATGCAGATGACGGAATATTTCTCGTAAAACCATCGTATGGGTCAGCAATGTTTACAAGGTTATCAGTATTAACATTTATTTTTTTAACTGAATCAATCATAGCATCATGGACGCCTAAGTTTTCATCATGTGTTTCCCTTTTCATTCTTAGGGCAATTAGAAATATAGCTGAGCGGACATCACTGATATCTCCATCTAGTATGGCTGCCATGGCTGCCTTTGCTTCTTCACGTGATATATTTTTACTTAGGTCAGGACCAGTAGCTATTCTTTGAATAACTGATTTCATAAGCTCAGATTTTGTTAAGTTATTTTTTGATGGCATTATTTGAAAACTATCCAGGTTGTTGCAATGTATTTAACTCCTTTTTGCAGTGTAACACCACGATGTTCATGAGTCCAAAAAGGAGGAAATAAGATAAGTTTGCCAGTTTCTGGTTTAATCTTAACATCCTGATATAAGAACTCAGTTTCGCCGCCCGGCCCCTCCACATCATTAAGATACCAAATGGCAACTAATTGCCTGTCACTAAATTGATGACTTCCGCTATCTATATGCCAGTGAAAAAATTCCCCAGGTTTTGTTCTTTGAACTGCATAACCTATATCCTTAAATGGTCCAGTAAAAAAATCGAATTGTTTTTTAACACCGCTTAATGCTTTTGCTAAACTTGTAAATAATAAGGTATCAATATCTTTCCAATTATCTTTACCGCTTATAACCATATCAGTAGATTTTTTGATATCAGTGTTCTCTTCAAATGTTTGGCCAACCCTTCCTTGGTAGTGTTCAGCTTCTGATTCCTCAAATCTTTTAATTATGTCTTGGCAGTCCTTATTAGAAATACTATTGGTGAATTCAAAAATAAAACTTCCGGGTTTTGATTCTATGAGCCTCTTATCTAGTTGAATATCCAATTGCAAGTTCTCCATTATTTATATTCTTACACGTTGAGTGTATAGTATAAAATATAACCTATATATAATGAAGATAATTTAGATATGGCTATAAGAATTAAAAGTAATTGGTCTAAGACTGTCAAACGTGAAAAAACCAGTGAAGATATTGCAAGCGCATTATCATATATTGGATGGAAATTATCACTTGATAAAGCTCGTAATCTTCATGGAGATGATTTTGATTACTCTTCAGATCATCAGCGTATAACAGTCATTGTTGAATTTATGTCTTTCCAGATACATTTAGCTGACCGCCTTTTATACCAAGATAAAAAAACGGATGATTATAGAATATCAGTGATGAATAATTTAGGCCAACAGTCAGCCAGAATAATGCAGGAAAATTGCGAAGATTTATTTGGGGGTGGGAATTATAGAGAAGGTTATATTAACACCCTTAATATCCGATCAGAAGAATATTCACAATATGAGTTTACTAAATCATCTGGTAATTATTCAATTTTTAGACACTTGGCGCAAAAAATTCAAGATGCCATGGGTTCTAGCCAAACAAATAAATGGGTTATGGACCAAATAGTTGATATAGATGCTGTTGAAATTTGTAAGAAGTTTATAGAAGTTTACGAGTCATTAAATAGAAAATAGAATTATTTTTTGAAGTTAGCTGCATTATCTATATTTTTATTTTCACCATCTTCATAGCCAGCTTCATAAGCATCAGTGAGCCTTTGTTCTTCAACTTTGGGGCTGTTCTGATATCCTTCTTGCCACCCTATAATATATTCATCAGAGACATTCATTTCTTCTAACTCTGTTACTTTAGTGAAATATTCATTATTCATTATGTTCTTATAGACCCCTTTAGTTCATGAGCAATATCTACCAAACGGTTAGCTAATTTTTCATGTTCTTCTTTGTATTCTTTTATTATGCCTGTTGGATTCAAGTGAATATCTTTTTCCGTTACCCCACTTTTTCTTTCAAGCTCCATGAATTCTTTTTGAATTCTTAATAATGTTGCAATTATAGTTTTTCTTTCTTCTTCTAGTTTTTTAATATCACTCATTAATATCCACCTTTTCTCCTACTTTCTGGTAAGCCACCTATTCTACCAGCTTGTTTGCTAGGATTGCCAGGGAATAAATCAAATAATGTTTTAGTATCTATTTTTTCACCCCATAGTTTTCCTAGATCTTTAACCATATTCCTAGTATTGGGCTGATTTTCTTTATTATTTATAAATTCATCTCTAAGATACTTAATTACATCCCAGTGTCTCTCGGTTAATTCTATCTCTTCTTGAAGTGCAATTACTTTAGCTATATCTTCAGTCCAGTCCTCTAGCTTGGTAAGAAAACCTGTTTCAGTTGTTTCGATTACCTGACCATTTACCTCTACTTTCATTTGAGACTCCATCTAATCCTTGTTTGTATATTTGAAAATTCTAATATACTCAACGAAATATGTCCATATCGATTTTAACTAATAGTTAGTCTTCTTTGAAGTTTGCAACTGCATCTATAGATTTATGGGGTAATAGGATGCCACACCCATATATCCTGCCATCCCCAATACCTAAATCTTGCAATAGTATAGACTGATCTTTAGGTAAACCAGCAATCATGAGGCTCCTTGTAAATTGATTTTTTCCTTCAAGCTGCATACTTTTAGCTTTACCGCAAATAGCTTTTTTGATAAATATTCCATGCGCAATCAATTGTTCTTTGATTTCAAATAAGAAATCTTCTTCTGTTTGATTTGGATTACATAATACAGATCTGCAAATTAAGTCTCTTACAACAAGAAATGGTTTTACAATAGATTTTCCGATCTGTATATCATTACTTAAAACATTTATAGTTGAGCCCTCCAACGATCTTATTTTATCGATATTAATTTTAGGAATTCTTAATATTAATCTTGTTCGCTTAGATAAAAAAATTTCATCATTTTCAGATCTGACCCAGCCATTTCCAAAATCTGGACCATGCAGTGTATGAACTCCAATTAGATTATCCTCTAACATCCATGGAGCTAGTTTGGTTATAGCATTAGATAATTCTGAGATATGATCGTAAGGCAATGTTTTACATTTTATTTTAAATGCAACATCGATCATAGTTGATTTCTCTTCAAGCTTTTCTTCTTCTTCCCACATACTATTTAATATAGCTACTGAAAGCTGATTCAATTTTATCTTCCCAATTATCAGGTGTATCAGGAAATGGCGGTTTTAAATCAATCTTTATAAATATTTCACCATCTCTAGCTCTAACTTTTATTACCTCAAGCAATTCTTTAAAAGTTTCAATATCTTTTTCATCTATTAATACGCTACTTAGATATAACATTAGGCCCTCATCCTTTGTTTAGATCTTAATCTATATAGGAGCCTATTCTTTTTTTCTAAATTTGTAAATGATGTGCGCATATGGATGATATTATTTGTTATCACTCCTTGTCCTTCTGTGAATTTATGTGATATGTGATACATATCAGAATCATTAATAATATTTTTTAGATTTTTTGAAGCTTCTTTAGATTTATCATTCCATATAATATTTTTCTCTCTCATACTAAATTTCATATGTAATTTATTTTCAACAAATGAAAATATCGGGTTATCAATAGCTTCCCTGCCATTTAATTCATTTTTTGGTATTCTATAAGCATTATTGAGCATTAGGTCATCAATATTATCGAAATTTTCATTAAATAGAATATATGCGATTTCATGATCCATGTATTTATTCAATCCACCATTTTCAGATTGATTCTTACAAAATAGCAACCAAGTCAATATAAGATTATCATCATCATTATAATATCCATCTGTGTGCCATTTTAGCTGTTTATCTGTATAAGGTATATACTCTGCATCTGTCTTGATATTGTCATGAATCTTTATCTCGGTTAGACCATCGCTGTCCGATTTTGAGTCTATCTCATAATTACCAAGACCAACCTGAGACGCCAACATCTTAATAGATGATTTTACGTCATCAACACCCTTATTGATTTGGAAAAAGACAATATTATGTTGATTAATAATTCTATGCATCATGGCTTTTTCTGACTTACTAAGAGAATTAGGATTGTCTATTTCCACAATTAAATCATCTAATTTATTGGAAAATCCTTGTAGTTTTTTGTCAGCCCAGAGTTTATAATTAGTTTTATTATTTTCAAGTATATTCATTAGATTTATGCCTATTTAGTACTTGTAAGTTATTTTAAATAAATGCTATATTGTCTATCCATAGACTTATATTAGTAAATAATGATAATATAATAAAGATTATATCTTAGATAAACGGGAGTTAGACATTGAAAAAACATGACACACCAATGCTTGATGAGTTAGAAAACGGACCGTGGCCTAGTTTTATTAGCGGTATTAAGAGATTAAGAGATAAGCACCCTGAAGAAAGAATTAATGAGATGACTAATGATCTATTAGGTCAACTTGAGCACTCATATGAGACAAGAAAAGGCTACTGGAAAGGCGGAACTGTAAGTGTATATGGTTATGGTGGAGGAATAATCCCTCGTTTCTCTGAAGTTGGAGACGCTTTCCCTAAATCTAAGGAATTTCATACATTACGTGTGCAGCCACCAGCAGGAAATTTTTATACAACAGATATATTGAGAAAAATGGCTGATAGCTGGGAAAAATATGGCTCAGGGCTGGTTACATTTCATGGGCAGACCGGAAATATAATGTTTATTGGATCCACTTCAGATGCTACTCAACATTTCTTTGATGAGATTAATGAATATGGTTTTGACTTAGGTGGCGCCGGACCTTGTGTTAGGACAGCAATGTCATGTGTTGGCGCAGGTAGATGTGAGATGTCAAACATAAATGAGCATAAAGCTCATAGATTACTAGTTAATAATTTTATAGATGATATGCATAGACCGGCATTACCATACAAATTCAAATTTAAGGTTTCCGGATGTGCAAATGATTGTATGAACTCAATAGAAAGGGCAGATATGTCAATAATTGGGACATGGAGAGATGACATTAAAATTGATCAAGCTGAATTTAAAGCATATGTAGATTTGAAGGGAAGAAAATATGTAATTGATAATATAGTTACAAGATGTCCTACAAATGCTATTTCCCTAAATGATGATGATTCTGTAACAATTGATAATCAGAATTGCGTGAAATGTATGCACTGTCTGAATGTTGTACCAAAAGCATTACATCCAGGAGATGACAAAGGCGCAACCGTTCTTATGGGCGGGAAAAGAACACTAAAAATTGGTGACCTTATGGGAACAGTAATAGTTCCTTTCATGAAGCTTGAAACTCAAGAAGATTGGGATAAGCTCGTTGAGATTGCTGAAGAATCAATAGATTTCTGGGCAGATAATGCTCTTGAGCATGAAAGATGCGGTGAGATGATTGAAAGAATTGGTCTTGTGAATTTCTTAGAAGGAATAGGAATTGAAGTAGACCCTAATATGGTTGGAAATCCTAGAGAATCTAGTTACTTCAGAGGTGATGGATGGGATGGAGAAGCAGTTAAATGGTATGAAAGAGCAGATGCTGCTGATAAAGGCACAGCTTAACGAGAAATAATATTATGGCAGAAGCAAAAGAAAAAAAACAACAAAGAGCACCTATAGAGACTGGAGCACCAGACGGTTTCCAATATATGCATCCGACGATGCGTAAAAATTTCGGCCAATGGAAATGGCACGATCATCCCAAGCCAGGAGTATTAAGACATGCTTCTAATAGCGGTGATGAAATATGGACGGTTAGAGCAGGTACCCAAAGAATCTTAGACGTATTTACTTTACGCACACTATGCGACATAGGTGATAAATTTGCTGATGGATTTGTAAGGTTTACCATTAGAAGTAACATTGAATATATGGTTAATGATGCCTCAAAAGTAGATCCTTTAATAGAGGCGCTTGAGAGTGAAGGTTTTATAGTCGGAGGAACAAAAAATAGTGTTGCCATGATCTCTCACACACAAGGGTGGTTACATTGTGACATACCAGGAACTGATGCATCTGGTGTAGTAAAAGCTATGATGGATGAGTTAATAGATGAATTTAAAAACAATGACATGCCTAATAGAGTTCACATGACAACATCTTGTTGCCAGATTAATTGTGGTGGCCAAGGAGATATTGCAATCAATATTCAGCATACTAAACCGCCAAAAATTAATCATGACTTGGTATCAAATGTATGTGAAAGACCATCGGTTGTAGCAAGGTGTCCTGTAGCCGCGATTAGACCAGCTATGGTAAATGGTAAAGCTTCTCTAGAAGTTGACGAAAAAAAATGTATCTGTTGTGGTGCTTGTTTTCCTCCATGTCCTCCGATGCAAATCAACGATCCAGAGCATAGTAAACTTGCTATATGGGTTGGCGGTAACCATTCAAATGCACGTAGTAAACCAACATTCCAGAAATTAGTAGCAGCAGGAATACCTAATAATCCACCTAGATGGCCAGAAGCCACAGCAATTGTTAAAAGAATTCTTTCGAAATACAAAGAAGATGCAAAAGACTGGGAACGCATCAACGATTGGATTGAAAGGATAGGTTGGCCAAGATTTTTTGAATTAACAGAACTTCCATTTACTAAGTATCATATTGATAACTGGCGTGGTGGAAGGAAAACTCTAAATTCTTCCACATACATTAGATTTTAAACAAGGATTGTTTATGATATTTGGTATATTAGTTAACGAAGGCCCTTATCAACACCAAGCATCAGACAGTGCTTACTTATTTGCAAAAGCAGCGATAGAAGAAGGACATACTATCTTTCGTGTATTTTTTTATCATGATGGTGTAAATAATGGAACAAGACTTGCCACACCACCACAAGATGATAGACACATCCCTAATAGATGGTCTGAACTTGCTAATGAACATAATATTGACCTTGTATTATGTGTTGCAGCTGCGCAAAGACGTGGAATGGTGGATCCAGACGAAATGAAAAGGAATAAAAAAGATGCAGATAATATTGCTGAGAAATTCAGAATATCTGGATTAGGACAGTTAATAGAAGCTGGCGTTCAAGCTGAACGCTTAATAACATTTGGTGATTAAATGGAAGAAGAATTAGAAAGCGGAGTAGTTAAAAAGTTTCTATACATAAATAGAAGAGCTCCTCATGGAACAGTTTATGCGCATGAAGCCTTAGAAGTTGTATTAATAGGTGCTGCATTTGAACAAGATGTTAGTCTGGCTTTTATAGATGATGGAGTTTTCCAGTTAAAAAAGGATCAAGATACTTCAGAAATAAATACTAAAAACTTTTCTAAAATTTTTGCAGCTCTAGAAATGTACGATGTAGAAAAATTGTATGTAGAAAGAGAATCACTGGAGTCTAGAGGACTGAAAGAAGATGATTTATCCGTTGATGTTAAAGTTATTGACAGTTCTGAAATGAAAAAACTTATTACAGATAGTGAGGTTATATTTAATTTCTAATGTTACATACAGTTAATAAATCTCCATTTGAAAAAAATAGTTTAGAAACATGTCTAAGACTAATTGACGATAATTCAGCAATTCTTCTTATTGAAGATGGTGTTTACGGTGCTCTTAAAAATACTAGTATCTCTGAGACTGTTATAGATGCACAAAAAATAACAAAAATCTATGTATTAGGTCCAGATTTAAAAGCAAGAGGGCTTGATAAAAGCTCTCTAATCTCTAATATAGAGGTAATAGATTACAAAGGTTTTGTCAATCTGACTGTAGAGAATGAGAAAATTCAAAACTGGTTATAAATTAGAGGAGTAAATTATGCCAATAGAAGTAAATGGGAAGTCTTTTGAGACTGATGAAGAAGGATACTTAGCTGATCTTAGCCTTTGGGAAAAAGATTTAGCTACAGCAATGGCTAAAGAAGATGATATTGATCTTGGTGATGATCACTGGGAAATTATTAATTTTCTACGTGAATATTATGAAGAATATCAAATTGCGCCGGCTGTTAGAGTATTAACTAAAGCAGTTGGGAAAAAACTAGGTAAAGATAAAGGTAATAGTAAATATCTTTATGAGTTATTTCCATATGGTCCAGGTAAGCAAGCTTGTAAGTTTGCAGGATTACCAAAACCAACCGGTTGCGTATAAACTTTATACCGAAATAAGGAGAGATAAGGTATGTCATTTGTGACAATATTCTATGGAATATCATTCTATGTGGCTACCTTAATTCTCTTCATAGGCTTAGCATATAGAATCTATGAGTATTCTATAATTCCAGCACCATTAAAGATACCAACACCTCCGGCACCTAAGACTAAAAAAGGGGTAGCTGTAAGGTTATTCCGTGAAGTTGTATTTTTTGAAAGCTTATTTTCTGCAACTAAATGGACTTGGTTGTTTGGCTGGCTTTTTCATTTCGCACTATTATTAGCTGCACTAAGACATTTAAGATATTTTACTGATCCAGTTTGGTTTTGGGTTTCATGGGAAATTGTACAAGCTGCTGGTCATTATGCTGGATACATGATGGTATTTGGATTAATTGGTTTGTTAGGTAGAAGAATTTTTGTAGACAGAGTCCGATATATCTCTAATCCATCAGATTATCTAATGTTAATACTAATCATTTCTATCGCACTCACTGGATTATTAATGAAATGGTTTCATACAGACATTTATGCTGTAAAAATGTTCTTTGTTGGTCTGATGTATTTTCAATGGTCTGAGCTACCAAGTGATTTTATATTACTATTACACCTTTCTCTTGTATTGCTTTTGATGATAATATTTCCTTATAGTAAATTGTTACATGCGCCAGGACTATTTTTTAGTCCTACTAGAAATCAACCAGATAATGCCCGTGATCAGAGACATATATCTGATTGGGCAAAAAAATTAGAATCTAAAAAATAGGTTACATTATGGCAGTAAAAGAATTTGAAAAACCTATACTTAAGGAATACTCGCCGATCCCTAAATTAGTAGAGCAAGCTACTTCACATTTAGCCCCATTTAAATCTAAAGAAGATTTTCAAAAATCTCTCGGGTACCCTGGTGAATTAGTTGATAATTGGCAAGAAGTTGCTCTTGGGAAAATGGGTGATTTACTAAAAAAATATCGCTCTCTTAGAGTGTACATGGACTCATGCATTCAGTGTGGGGCGTGTACTGATAAATGTCATTATTACCTTGGAACTAAAGACCCAAATAATATGCCAGTTGGTAGACAAAATTTAATGCGTGGTGTTTATCGTAAACATTTTACATTGCCTGGGAAATTCTTCCCAAAGTTAGTAGGCGCGGTGGATTTGACAAAAGAAGTTTTGGATGATTGGTACTCTTATTATCATCAATGCTCTCAATGTCGTAGGTGTGCAGTTTTTTGTCCAATTGGAATTGATACAGCTGAAATATCCATGGCAGCTAGAGAAATAATGGATTCTGTTGGTGTAGGACAAAAATATTGTAATGAGATTATTGGTAAGGTGCATAAAATTGGTAATAATTTAGGTTTACCTAAACCTGCTTTAGCAGATACCTTGGAAGGTTTAGAAGAAGACGTAGAAGAAGATATAGGAGTTGATGTTAAATTCCCCTTAGATGTTAAGGGCGCAGATGTATTACTTATCACCCCATCAGCGGATTTTTTTGCTGAGCCGCATGTTGATGGCTTGATAGGGTATGCGAAAGTTTTTCATCAAGCTGGAATAAGTTGGACTTTGAGCTCTCATGCGAGTGAAGCAGCTAACTTTGGTATGTTTATTGGAAGCTATGATAACATGAGAAAATTAGCACTTAGGATCCGTGAAGCAGCTTTAGATCTAGGTGTTAAGAGAATTGTATTTGGTGAATGTGGGCATGCTTGGAGAGTTGCCTATAGCTTCTTAAATACATTAGCTGGCCCATTTGATTTCCTTGATCCTAGATATCCTGTCCCTCAGCATATCTGTGAGGTTACGCATGATCTTATTAATAAAAATGTTTTACAATTTGATAAATCAGCTAATGATGGGAAAATTATAACATTCCATGATTCATGTAATGTAGCAAGGGCATCAAATATGGGTGATATCATCGGAGGTCAGTTTAGTCTTCCTAGGGATATTATAAAAGCTACTACTAATAATTTTTATGACATGGATGATGAGACAATTATGGAGAAAACATTCTGTTGCGGCGGCGGCGGCGGCCTATTAACAGATGATTTAATAGAACTTAGGATGAAAGGCGCCCAGCCTAGAATGGAAGCCCTGAAAAGAGTTGTAGAGGATCATGGGGTGACTCATATGGCAGCGATATGCGCAATTTGTAAGAGCCAGTTTTCAAAGGCATTTCAGTATTATGGCTTTGAATTAGATCAAATTATAAGTCTTCATCAGCTTGTTGGAGATGCATTGATAATGAATAAAAAAGAGCTTTAGAGCAAATGTTCTTATGCTATAATTATTCAATATTAGAGAAGAATAATAAACTTATATAAAGTGTGAGATTATCATGACTAAGCTAGAAAAGACTGTAAATGCTATGAAAGAGGAGAGCACCTTCCGAAGATACGAAGAGGGAGAGCATACGTATTCTGACTTCTCAAAACAAATTTTTAATGAAGATACGTCACATAAATGTCCAACATATATCCATAAAACACCACCTTGCCAGGGCAGTTGTCCATCAGGTGAAGATATTCGTGGATGGTTGCAAATTGTAAGAGGGATTGAGAAAGCTCCCGAAGGAATGAGTATGTCTGAGTATGCTTTTAGACGCTCTACTACAGCTAATCCATTCCCATCACAAATGGGAAGAGTTTGCCCGGCACCTTGTCAAAGTGGATGTAATAGGAATGAAGTAGATGATTACGTTGGTATTAATGCTGTCGAACAATTTATAGGCGACAAAGCTTTTAAAGAGAACTATAAATTCGATTCTGCTCCAGAACTATTGAAGGAAAGAGTTGCGATTATTGGCGGAGGTCCAGCTGGACTATCAGCAGCATTTCAATTAAGAAAGATGGGCTATGCATCTACTATCTTTGAAGAACGTGAAGATTTAGGAGGAATGATGCGTTATGGAATTCCTAATTATAGAACACCACGAGATATATTAGATGCTGAAATCAAACGTATTCTTGATTTGGGTGATATAGAAGTTATTTTAAATAAGAGAGTCGGTAAAGACATACCATTGGAAGAAGTTGAGAACGCATATGATGCGGTACTATGGACTATTGGTTGCTGGAATGGTAAAGCGCTTCCGATTGAGGGTAGTGATGCAGAAAACTGCTTAAGTGGTGTGGCATTTCTGGAGGCATTTTGCCAAGGTAGATTAAAAGTTGGGTCTAAAAAAGTTGTCTGTGTTGGTGGTGGTGATACCTCAATAGATGTAGTATCTGTTGCTAGAAGACTCGGTCATATTTCAACAATGAATGATCAGGAAAGCCCGGAAGCTATCGTACACGGCTATGTTGCACAAGATGTTTCAGAGTCAGCTATTAAAGAAGGAGCAGAAGTCACTCTAACATCCCTATTTCAAAAAGAAGAGATGACTGCAGCGGAACAAGAAGTTAATGATGCTATTCACGAAGGGGTAACTATAATAAATGGTGTTATACCTGTAAGAATAGAAAAAGATGAAAATAACAGAGCTGTTGCAATAGTTATTGCTAAATGTGCTTTTGAAGATAATAAACCCGTAGCTATCGAAGGTTCTGAACAAAGGATTGAGGCAGACTTAATTGTTTCTGCAATTGGTCAATCACCCGATATTGAAGGATTAGAAGCACTTGGTAATGAGCATGGATTTTTCGATGTCGATGACTTTTATAGACATAAAACTAAAGAAGGACATTTTGTTGCGGGTGACATAGTAAGACCGCATTTATTAACAACTGCAATTGGGCAGGGATCAATTGCATCACAGTCAATAAAAAGTTTCTTTGAAAATAAAGATTTCAAACGTAGACCTAAAGTTGATGTCCATCACTTTAGTTTGTTAGATAAGTTAAGAGAAACAGATCAACAACCTGAAGAATATAAACCAATGGTTGAAGATCCAGATCTATTGAGAGGCACTGATAATAGCAATGCTGTTGTTCATAATTATGAAGATCGTTCATCTCAAGAAGTAATACCTTCAACAGAATTATTTTTAGGACACTTTAAGCATGAAGATCGTCTAAAAAGAGGCGAAGCCGTCCCTACTGGCGATGATGTTATAGATCATTATGAAGACAGAATAATCGGTCTCACTGAAGAAGATGCAATAAAAGAAGCTTCTAGATGCATGAGCTGTGGAATGTGTTTTGAGTGTGATAATTGTGTGATTTACTGTCCTCAAGATGCAGTTTTTCGTGTTAAAAAAGATGAGTCTACAATGGGTAGATACGTTGATACCGATTACGATAAATGCATTGGGTGTCATATTTGTGCTGATGTTTGTCCTACTGGATATATTAAAATGGGTCTAGGTGAATAATTAGTATAGCTAATTAATTGGCAGCAACTGAGGAGAGAGATTGTGCCCCAACTTACTAAAATATTAGCTATTGCAATAATGGTATTCATTCCTATTTCTTCCTATTCACATGATAATGAAAAACACTCTCTGATTGGCGAATCTAAAGCTGACAAATTAGATCAGTGTGTAGAACCTACCGAGGTTATGCAAAAAAAACATTTTGAGTTTTTATACCATCAGCGTGACAACACAGTTGAAAAAGGTATAAGAACTAAAAATCACAGCTTAGCAAATTGTATAGACTGTCATGTTTCTCATGATGAAAAGGGTGAGGCAATTCCTGTAAATGCAGAAGGTCAGTTTTGTCAAACTTGTCACGTAAAGACAGCGGTAAATATAGATTGCTTTACATGCCATGCAACTGTTCCTCGGGATAGCGCATCAAAAATTAAATCTACAGGTTATAATAAAAATATACATATTGAGTCTGCAGCTCATAACTTGGTAAAATATTATAAAGAGAATGAATATGAAAGATAGTGCTAGACTAACAAGACGAGAATTCATGGTAAAATCTTTTACAGCAATATCTACTGTATATATAATTCCTGATTTAATTCCTAAAGCAGTTGCTTCAAAACCTTTGGATGCAGAGGTGAGCGCTAAAACAGAATGGGCCATTAATGTTGATGTTACAAAATGTGTGGATGGATGTACCGCATGTGTAGATGCCTGTGTAGATGAGAATGGTCTTTATGGTTTTGATAGACCTGAAACTGATTCACAGTGGATAAGAAAGCTTCAGATTAAAGATATTAGGACGGAACAAGTTACAACTCTTCCTATGATGTGCCAACATTGCGAAAATCCTCCATGCGTAGATGTTTGTCCCACTGGAGCGTCTTTTAGACGAGAAGACGGTATTGTTATGGTAAATCAGCATACATGCATTGGATGTAGATATTGCATGATGGCTTGTCCATTTAAAGCTAGATCTTTTGTACATGAAAATTTAACAGAACAAGTTACAAGTTCCCCAAGAGGAAAAGGCTGTGTTGAAAGTTGTAACCTTTGTGTCAATAGAATAGACCATGGTTCTGAGACTACTGCCTGCGAAGAAGCGTGTATGAAAGAAGGTCATAACGCAATAACGTTTGGTGATTTAGCTAATCCTGATAGTCGTGTCAGTTTAGCTATAAAAACAAAACCAAGCAGACGCTTAAGAGAAGACTTGAAACTTAAGCAAAGAGTTACTTACTCTGGATTTTAATTATCATGGATAAAATTACCTTTACTAAATTTATTATCAATCCAAAAATGTTTTGGTCTAATTTTTTCCTTTTAGGATTTTTTATCCTTCTGGGATTTGCATGTTCTCATTATATGGAATTAGAAGGACACTATGTCACTGGAATGAATAATCAGATTGTTTGGGGTCTTCCCCATATATTTGCTGTACTCCTAATTGTTATTGCTTCAGGAGTTTTAAATATTGCATCTATATCATCAGTTTTCGACAAGAAATTATATAAACCTTTAGCTCCCTTATCTGCCTTATTGGCGATATCCTTTTTGATAGCAGGTCTTGTAATATTAGTATTAGATTTAGGACGTCCAAATAGATTAATTGTCGCTATGACAACTTATAACTTTAAATCAATATTCTCTTGGAATATATTTTTATACTCTGGATTTACAGTTGTGCTTGCAGCTTATATGTGGACGATGTTAGATCGCGAAGTTAATAAGTATTCTAAATTTATGGGTACATTTGCATTTGGTTGGAGAATTATACTTACAACTGGTACCGGTTCAATTTTTGGTTTTCTTGTAGCACGAGAAGCTTACTCCACAGCAATATTAGCCCCACTTTTCATTGTTATGTCTCTACTATATGGTACAGCGGTGTATTACCTAATATTGAGGTTAATTAGTAAGTTTCACGATACATATATCACCACAGATATTCTGGATAATCTTAAAAAATTAAGCGTTATGTTTTTATTTGCCAATTTATATTTTCTCGGCTTGTACCATGTTACAAATATGTACATAGCTAAGCATTTAGATTTTGAAATTTTTATATTATCTTCAGGTGGAATCTATACAATCTCTTTTTGGGTTGGACAAGTTTTTATTGGTATTATACTGCCTATTATAATCCTATCATCAAATAAGTTATGTACACATCTTGCATTAACAATATCATCGATTCTAATTCTTATAGGTAGTTTTATAGCTATGTATGTTATTATAATTGGCGGTCAAGCATACCCATTAACAATCTTTCCTGATCATATTATCATAGACTCTTCTTTTTTTGATAATGTTGTCCACTCCTATATACCTTCAGTATATGAATTTGGATTAGGCATAGGCGGGATAGCATTAGCATTAATTATTGTCCTAGTTGGCATTGCTAATTTTAAATTTCTACCTACTATGATTTCTTCACTACACAAAAAAGAAGCTGCCGAAAAATCTTCTGATAGCTAATATATCGTGAAGTCATATCTTATATCATCTACCAAAAAATCATCTGGAAAAACTATTATTGCTACTGGTATAAGTTCTATATTAAGCAGAACTGATTCTTTAGCTGTATTTAAAAAAGGTCCTGATTATATAGATCCCTATTGGCTTAGTCTTGCATCTAAAGTTAACTGTTATAATTTAGATTTTTTCACTATGAGTAATTCTGAAATTAAAAAGTTATACAAGCAGATGTCCTATGAGAAAAATATATCAATTATCGAAGGAAATAAGGGCTTATTTGACGGTATTAGTTTAGATGGTGGCGATAGTAATGCATCATTAGCGCATCTTTTAAAACTTGAGGTCATTCTGGTTATTGACTGCGTTGGCATGACAAGAGGAGTAGCCCCTTTACTTAAGGGTTATCAAGAATTTGATAAAAAAATTAAATATAAAGGTATCATACTCAATAATATTGCAAATGATAGACATGAGAATAAGGTAATTAATGCTATAAACGAATTCACAAAACTAAAAGTTATTGGTTCCATTCATAAAAATAAACAACTAACTATTATGGAAAAGAAGCTTGGGTTAGAGCCAGTATTTCAAAACCCTTATACTAAAAATATCATTAAAAACATATCATCAGTTATAAAAAAATCTGTTGATATGAAATATTTAATTAATAAAAAAACTAATAATAAGGATAATAAAATTCCAAAAGTGGTTTTAAAAAAACATATATACTCTAATTTAAGAATAGGTGTAGCCTTTGACAGCGCTTTTGGCTTCTATTATCCTGATGATATCAATGAGTTTAAAAGACTCGGTGCTAAAATTATTTATTTTGACACTTTAAAAGACAAAGTTTTACCTAAGGTGGATGGATTATTTATTGGAGGTGGATTTCCTGAACGTGTTGCTGATAAATTAACTAAAAATACTAGAATGATTAAGTCAATTTCTAATTATATTGAATCTGAAATGCCTGTTTATGCTGAGTGTGGCGGCTTAATGTATTTATGTAATTCAATAATAACAAAGACAAATAAGTTTAAAATGACTGGAATTATCAATGCAGATATTAAAATGTTAGATAAACCTATTGGTCGTGGCTATGTTGAGCTAATGGTTACTAATAAGCATCCCTGGATGTTAAACAAAGACCTGATAAAATGCCATGAATTTCATTATTCTGATATTAAATTAAAAAACAGTTCATATTCTTATGGTTTTAAGGTCATGCGTGGATATGGTACCAATGGCAAGCATGATGGTATATTATATAAAAACCTTATAGCTTCTTATAGCCATTTAAGAGATACATCCCAATCTAGATGGGTTGCGAATTTTTTAAACTTTGTTAATAATATAAAAAATAATGAAACAAAAAAAGATATTTGAAATTACAGATTCAGCAGCTGCTCAGATAATCAAATCTGCAGAAGATACTGATTCTACGGATTGGCCACTAAGAATAGCGGTTAATGTCGCCAATGATGGCAAATATAATTACATGATGGGATTTGATCAATCAAAAGAAGAAGATTTGCGATTGAAAATTAATAAAGTTGAAATTATTATATCACCTGGATCAATGCTGAATTTAAAAAATTGTAAATTAGATTATGTAGAACTGGAAGATGGTAAATATGAGTTTATTTTCTTAAATCCAAATGATCCATCTTTTTCTCCTCCTGATGAGAGCCTGGATAAGAATATCACTCATGATTTATAGTTCTCTTAACTCTTTGGGAATGCTAAAAGTTATATCTTCAATTATAATATCTTGTTTTACACTATCCATGGTTGCTCCATTCTCTACTAAGTAATTTACTACTTGGTCTAGTAGTACTTGAGGAGCAGAAGCACCGGCGGTAATACCAATATTTTTTTTATGTTTTAGTTCTTTAAGGCTGATATCATTTTTGCTATCAATAAGTTTAGAAGAAATATTATTTTTTAATGCTAACTCTACCAATCTTCTTGAGTTTGAGCTATTAACTGATCCAATCACAAGTAAATAGTCACAATATTTGAGTATTGCTTTGACAGCATCTTGTCTATTTTGAGTTGCATAGCAAATATCACTTTTAACTGGTGATTGTATATGAGGATATTTTTCTAATAATTTAAGTATTATTCCTTTTGTGTCATCTATAGATAGTGTCGTTTGAGTTACATAAGCAACATGATTATTATTTATTCGGAGTTTTTTTATATCACCGAGATTTTCTATTAGATGTATCTTTCCTCTTGATGATTTATATTGACCCATAGTGCCTTCTATTTCTGGATGACCTTTATGACCAATTAATATTACATCAGTATTTAGCCTTGAGTATTTATGGACTTCTAAATGAACTTTTGTCACTAATGGACACGTAGCATCAAATATTTTTAGATTTCTTTTTTTAGCATCATTTTTAACTTCAATCGATACACCGTGAGCGCTATAAATTAAGATTGAATTTTTTGGAACCTCGTTGATATCCTCTATAAATGAAACACCTTTTTTCTCAAGGTCCTCTATAACATATTTATTATGAACAACTTCATGTTTTACATATATTGGTGAACCAAAGACATCTATAGCCTTATTAACTATATCAACAGCTCTCTCAACTCCAGCGCAAAAGCCTCTGGGTGTAGCTAATATAAGTTTAGTATCTATAAAAGTATTATTCATTAATATCGACAATTTTTACCTTAAATATAATTGTATGCCCTGCTAATGGGTGATTCAAATCTAGTAATACATCTTTTCCATTAACTTGTTTTATCATAGCAAATGATGGATGAACTGTACCATCTTTTTCTTTAACATCAATTTCTATTATATTATCTACTTTTATCATTTTTTTATTAGGGAACATATTTATATCTAAGGTTTGAGTTTTAGATTTATCTCTAAGACCAAATGCATCTTTAGGTTCTAGTGTCATTGATTGATTACTGTCAACAACCAAGCCATATAGCGTCATTTCTAGTTTTCTGGGTAATGTACCATCTCCAATTCTCACGGTAACAGGTTCAGAACTGAAGGTAGATTCAAATATTATCTTATCTACATTAGATATTGAGTAATGTAATTTAACTAAAGAATTAAACTTAATCATACTTTTTTCTACCTGTTAAATATGAAATTATAATCAGCAATACACCTATTGTAATGAACATATCTGCAAAGTTGAATATACCTGGAAAATAAATATCATCATAATGAATTATTATAAAATCTAAAACAGACTGATTGAATAGCCTGTCTATAAAATTACCTAGTGCTCCACCTAAGATAAGAATATACGAAGAGTATTCGAGCTTATTGAAATTTTTATTATTTTTGATAAATATTGATAATAAATATAATATTATTACTGCCACTAGAAATATAACAAAATAGTTTATAGCTAATGAATCAGAATCTAGAAAACTAAAGGCTATCCCCTTATTATAGTAAATCGATAATATAATATAATCATTCACAACAACAGATTTTTCTATGAACTGGTTCGCCTCTAGAATAATACTTTTTATAAAAAGTTTTGACATATAATCTGTCAACACTAACAAAGAAATGAAGAGTATAGATAAACGATCCATTAGCCTAGTTTTCTTGTTTCGCCAGAATCAAAAATATTCTGATGACATCTTGAGCATAAGTTTTCATGATCAGGTATAGATCCTACTGATTCATTTCTATGCCAACATCTATCACATTTATCATTATTATTTTTCTCAATAAATATGTTTGTCTCATCTCCAAGTACTTTTTCTAGGTGACATTCAGAGGTAATAAAAATAAACTTTAATTCATCACTCTTATCTAATAGTTTTAGGTAAATCTTTTCATTAACCCCAAGTTTTATTGTTGCATCAAGTGAAGAGCCAATAACTCCATTATTTCTAGATTCTTCTAGTTTTTTCGAAATAGCTTGTTTTAAAGAAAATAGGATGTCGCCTAATTCTTTTTCTTCATCACTGATTTCTATATCATACTGAATCCATTCTTCTAAAAATATAGATTTAAGTTTTACCCCCCCTACATGCCTATACATTTCTTCCGCAGTAAATGACAGAATTGGAGCTATCCATAAGTTAATCATCTTTAATAATTTTAAGCATACAGTTTGACAAGATTTTCTAGCTAATCCAGTTTTATGTGATGTATATAATCTATCTTTTACTATATCAAGATAGTAACCACCTAGTTGGGTAGTACAAAAATTTTGTATATCCTGTGCGATTTGATGAAACTTATAATTATCAAAATTATCTTTAATTGATTTTTGTAAATCTAGGGCAGACGAGATAATCCATTTATCTATGAGCATCATTTGTGAGAAATTTATTTTTTCTTTTGATTCATTAAAATCATTAACATTTGATAATAAGAATTTAATAGTATTTCTTATTCTTCTATAAGATTCTGTAGTACGTTTTATTATTTCTGGAGATATGTTCATCTCTTTTGTATAGTCTGTATTAGCAACCCACAATCTTAATATATCAGATCCTTTATCTTTAATGATAGATTGTGGCGCAATTACATTACCTTGTGATTTAGACATTTTTTGACCATCAGCATCCACAACAAAACCATGTGTTAAAACTGTTTTGTATGGAGGCTTACCCATGGTTGCATGAGCTGTTATCAAAGATGACTGGAACCAACCTCTATGTTGATCTGAACCTTCGAGGTATAAGTCAGCAGCATCACCCAATTCTCTCTGCTTCATTACAGAGAAATGTGATATTCCTGAATCAAACCATACATCGAGAGTATCAGTCACCATATGATAGTTTTCTTTGTCATCACCTAGGAGCTGACTTTTATCGTATTCAAACCACGCTTCTATATTATTTTTTTCTATAATTTCAGCTGCTTTTTCAAGAATTATGCTAGTTTTATGATGTAATTGATTTGTTTCTTTATGTATAAACAAAGGTATTGGCACTCCCCAAAACCTTTGTCTCGAGATGCACCAGTCTGGTCTATTTTTAATCATATTCTTTATTCTTTCATTGCCCCAACTTGGAATCCAACTTACATCTTCGAGTGTGCCTAGAATATTATCTCTCAATTTATTCTGATCCATACTAATAAACCATTGGGGTGTTGCTCTGAATATAAGAGGTGTTTTAAATCTCCAGCAATGTGGATAGCTATGTGAGTACTTTTCATGATGAAATAATTTATTGTTTTTAGTTAATTCTTCAATAATAGGAACGTTAGCCTTTCTGACATGCATTCCTCCAAATAATTCTAAGGACTCTACGAACACACCTTTGTCATTAACAGGGTTAAAAACTTCTAGGTCATTTTTTAAACCTGCTATATAGTCATCTTGGCCATGACCAGGTGCTATATGAACAAGGCCTGTGCCATTTTCTGTTGTAACATGTTCAGCGCTAATTATTGGAACTTCTTTTTCATAAAAGGGATGTTCAGCTTTCAGCCCTAATAATTCTTTTCCTTGGAAGTTCCCTAAAACTCTTATAAATTTTAAACCAGCTTTGACTGACAAAGATTCCATTAGGTCTTTCGCAATAACAACAGACTTATCACCAATGTCAGCTAAAACATATTCAATTTCTTCGCCAATGGCGATTGCCTGATTTGCGGGCAATGTCCATGGCGTTGTCGTCCATATTATAAAATAGATATCGTTGGTAGTTTTGATTTCAATTCTCTTTAAAAAATCTTCCTGTTTGGATAGACGAAACAATACATTAACTGCATCCGATACTATATCTTGATATTCTACTTCTGCTTCTGCCAGAGCAGATTCTGATTCTATGCACCAATGGACAGGTTTTGAACCAAAATATATATGATTATTTTTAATAATAGTAGCTAAACTACGTACAGCCGAAGCCTCAAAAGTTTTATCCATGCTGCTATATGAATTATTCCAGTCAGCCGACACACCAAGTCTTATGAAGTCTAATTTTTGATTATTTACTTGCTTAGAGGCATATTCTCTACAAGCTTTTCTGAATGCATTTTTATCATCTCGAAACTTAGATTTCCCATATTTTTTTTCAATCACTAGTTCAATGGGAAGGCCATGACAATCCCATCCAGGGATGAAGGGAGCATCATATCCTGAGATTGTTTTGCTTTTAACTACAATATCTTTCAATATTTTATTTACAGCATGGCCTATATGGATATCACCATTTGCATATGGCGGCCCATCATGCAAAATAAACTTTTTTGAACCTTTGCTTTTTTTTCTTATTTCTTCATATAATTTAATATCATCCCAATGACCCATTATTTCAGGTTCTTTATTAGGAAGATTAGCTTTCATGGGAAAATCTGTTGATGGAAGGTTTAAAGTGTCTTTATAATTCATTTTTTTTTCTCAAAATATCTAAAGCTAAAATATGATCATTTTTCATTTGATCAATTAATTCATCTTTAGTATTAAACTTAATCTGATCTCTAATTTTTTCTAAAAATATTACTTTAATAGTTTCCCCATATATATCTAAATCAAAGTTAAATATAAATACCTCTAGAATATCACTGATTCCAGAAAATGTAGGCTTATTACCTATGCTGGCTAGGCCGTATAATTTTTTACTATTCTTGCGTAATATTTCTACTAAAAATATACCATTTATTGGGTAAGATTTATATATTTCAATATTAGCTGTTGGATATCCGAGTTCTCTACCAAGTTTTTCACCATGGACTACAGGACCAGTGATTGCAAAAGGTTTATTAAGATGAGCATTAGCTTCTGAAATTTTACCTGATGTTAGTAATTTACGTATACTTGTGCTACTTATTTTTTTGCCAGATATTTCTACTAAATTGATCATTTTTACTTCAAAATCATGATTACTATTAAATGATTTTAAAAGTTCAACATCACCCTCTCGCTTATTTCCAAACCTAAAGTCATTGCCTACAACAATATGTTTTGCATTAAGCTTCTTTATAAGAATATTATCAATAAAGCTACTTGCACTAATCTTAGAAAATTCTAGATTGAAAGGTATTAAAATTATTTCTAGTATTCCATAATTTTTAAAAAAATCCATCTTATCAGCATTACTCATTAACCTAAAGAAATCTTTCTTCTGGAAATACTCTTCAGGCATAGGACTGAAAGTCATTACTACTGGTATGGTATTATATTTTTTTGCAAGCTCGATAGTCTTCTCAAGGAGCTTGATATGACCCATATGCATCCCATCAAAATTGCCAATAGTTACAGAGGAATTTTTATGATTTATAGGAATGTCATTAAGATTATTAAATATCTTCATATATAATTTTTTTTAATTTTATAACCTAGTATGTACATGGTAGAAGTATATATTATAGCGCCCATTATTATATATATCAGTAGTAGCGCCCCCCTAACGTAATATGCATTTTGTGACCATTCTAAGACATCTAATAGTGTATAGCTAAGAATTATGGTCATAATAATACAGCTAAGCAATGACTGATAACTTGGTTTGGTCTTAAATATACTTTTAGATATATAATCATTTTGTCTTAAATTTTTGTACAATAAAAAAACCTGTAGCCAAGCAGATAATGATGTTGCCAAGGCTAAAAAAGCATGTGCGCCATTAAAAGGATTGTGTAAATAGTAAGCCAAGACTGATAGATTCATTGCCACATTGAATGCTACTGCTATAATGCCATATCGAACTGGAGTTTTAGTATCTTGGCGAGAAAAAAACCCAGTCAATAGAACTTTCATTAAAATAAAAGCAGGTAAGCCAATAGAGTAGGCTACTAAACTCATTGAACTCATCAAGGTATCATTAATAGTGAAGCTGCCATATTGAAATAAGCTAATAATTATATGATTTGACAGGATTACCAATCCAAACATTGCTGGTAGACTGAAAACAACGGCAATATTTAAGGCATTCCCAAGCGTAGACTTATATGCAGCCATATCTTTTTTTGAGTATTTCGCTGATAAAGAAGGGAGAATAACTGTCGCTATTGCTATACCAAAAACTCCTAGCGGTAATTCTACAAGTCTATCTGAATAATATAGCCAGCTTATACTTCCACTCGCTAAAAGTGATGCCACAACTGAATCTATTATTAAATTTATCTGAACAATAGCCGTACCAAGTATTGCGGGTAACATTAATTTGATTACTTTATTGACACCAGAAAATCTAAAACTAATTTTTGGCGCAACTAATAGATCTAATTTATAAAGAAAAGGTATTTGTATTATATATTGCAGTAATCCTGCTATGAGCACTCCATAAGCTAGTGCCATTATAGGAGTTGAAAACATATTTGTCAGATATAAAGCTGAAAATATCAATGATACGTTGAGTAAAACAGGTGTTATTGCTGGTAATAAAAACTTATCAAATGTATTAAAGATTCCAGCTGCCATGGCGGTCAATGCAATAAAAAAAAGATATGGAAAAGTTACTTTAAGCATATCTGAGGCCAATATGTATTGCTCAGATCCCATTACAAACCCAGGTGCAAAAAGATTTATAATGCTTTCTGAAAAAATAATTCCAAAAAAAGTTATTATAAACAGAATCAATGCTAAATTACCCTGGACATAGCTAATAAACTTTTTTAATTCGATAGGGTTATTGGTTTTATAATCATTTAAAACAGGAATAAAAGATTGAATAAACGCGCCTTCTGCAAATAACCTTCTAAAAAAATTTGGTATTTTAAATGCAACAAAAAAGGCATCTGTATTAGCAGAGGCACCAAATATATTTGCAAATAGTATATCTCTGATAAATCCCGAGATTCTTGATATAAATGTCATTCCACCTACAATATAAGAAGATTTAGCTAGAGAATGCTCTTTATTCTTGCCATTTTGATCGATCATGGGCATCTATGTGTTGACAGTAATCATCTTCACTGAGATAATCTTGTTTTATTTTACCTTTAATTGGAGAAGAATACATTGGCAAATACAGCACAAGCTAGAAAAAGAGTTAGACAAGCGATTAAAGCTAGAGATAGGAATGTAGCTCAAAAATCAAATTTTAGAACTTGTATAAAAAAGGTCCTAAAATCGCTTGCGGATAAGAATAAAGAAGAATCAAATGCAAACTTCAAAGAAGCTATGTCAGTAATGGATAAGCTTGTGACTAAAGGCCTAATTCATAAAAATAAAGCAGCTAGACATAAATCACGTCTCAATGCTCATATCAAAGCGTTAGTTTAAAAAGTACTTAATCTGACTCAAAATAAGTACCTACATCGTCCCCATTAAAAATTTTTGTTATAACATCTGATTCAAACCCAGATGCTACAATTGTGTCTGTTCCAGATGTAGACGCTATTTTTACAGCCTGAAGTTTTGTCTTGAATCCACCTGTACCGAAATTACTTTTAGAATTTGAGTCATATTCATTAATATCTATATTTTTAATATCACATTTTTTTATTAGTGTCGCATCACTATGTATATCTGGATTTTTATCATATAGCCCCTTCTGATTTGTTAGAATAACCATTAAGTCCGCATCTATTAAATTGGATACCATAGCTGCTAATGTGTCATTATCGCCAAGCTTAATTTCATCAGTTGCAACTACATCATTCTCATTTATTATAGGAATCACATTTAGTGATAATATTTTTTTTATTGTTGCTTTTGAATTCGAATATCTCTGCATATCATTCATATCATCATGCGTTAAAAGAACTTGAGCAGTTAGTAAATTATATTTTTGAAATGAACGTTCATACATACCCATTAATTGTTGCTGTCCTATTGCCGCTAAAGCTTGGAGAGATTCTAGCTCATCTGGCTTATGAGTAACATTCAAAATCTTTTGCCCTTGGCTTATGGCACCAGACGTGACTATTACAAAATTTATCCCTTTTTTTATATAAGTATTAACCTGACTAGCTATGGACTGTATTAGGTTATTAGACTTATTTGCATCACTGCTGATTAGAGCACTACCAATTTTTATAATTATTATTTTATAATCTTTCATTGTAAATCTCTTAAATATTCAATAATATTCTCACATAAGTCATCTAAACCTACTTTTTCTTTTGCTGATACAAAAAATACATTCTTTGTAATTTTATTATTAACAGATTTTTTTAATATTTCTAACTCTTTTTCACTCAACATGTCAATCTTGTTAAAAATATACCATTTATCTTTTCTGCCTAGCTCTTCATCATAATCTTTTAATTCTTTGGCTATTACATCAACATCTTTAAGAGCTATTTCTAAGTTATTTTTTGATATATCAATGACATTTAATAATAGTTTTGTTCTGGAAATATGTTTAAGAAATTGTATGCCCAGGCCTGCACCAGTAGATGCCCCAACTATCAGTCCCGGCAGATCTGCGACTACAAATTTTTCATAATCACTTATGAGTACTACGCCGAGATTCGGATGAATAGTAGTAAAAGCATAATTAGCAATTTTTGGTTTAGCCATGCTTATAGCAGCTAATATTGAACTTTTACCAACATTTGGTGATCCAACTAAACCAACATCAGCTAGTACTTTAAGGATTATTTTGAGCTGCCTTTCTTCGCCCGGAGTTCCATCAGTTGTCTTTCGTGGAGCTCTATTCGTAGATGTTTTAAATCTAGCATTACCTAATCCATATTCCCCACCGGAAGCTATTGTGATTGCTTGACCATCTCGTTCCAAATCACATATAAGCTCTTCTGTTTCTAGATCATAGATAACACTTCCAGATGGTAACTTTATTACTAAATCCTCTCCTGATCTCCCTTTCTTGTTTCTTCCACCACCTGTTTTGCCATTAGGTGCAATAAATTTACTCCTATTTCTGAAATCAGCTAAAGTATTTAAGCCATCCTTAGCCTCAATAATTATCGAACCTCCATGACCTCCGTCACCTCCATCAGGTCCTCCAAAAGGGATATATTTTTCTCTTCTAAAACTTAAACAGCCACTACCGCCATTGCCAGCTTTAACCAAGATTATGGTTTCATCTATAAATTTCATATGATTAATTTAGAATTTAGATATTCTTTGTGGGTAAGACGCTGACAAACTTATGTTTGCCGAGACCTTTTCTTTGAAATGTAACATAACCATCTGCTGTAGCAAATAAAGTATGATCCTTTCCACAGCCTACATTAAGGCCAGCTTTAACTGGTGTACCGCGTTGACGGACAAGTATATTTCCTGATTTTACAAACTCACTACCATACTTTTTAACCCCAAGTCTTTTGGACTCCGAATCTCTTCCGTTCTTAGTACTTCCGCCTGCCTTCTTGTGAGCCATTTTATTACCTTATCTACTTAATTGATTCTATTTTTACTTCAGTAAAATCTTGTCTGTGACCTTGAGTTCTCATATAGTGTTTTCTTCTCTTGAATTTTACTACACGAATTTTCTTATATCTACCATGTTTTTTAATTGTACCAGTAACTTTAATGTCAGATAGCTTTGGCCCAGAAATAAGAGCATTTTTTTCATCAAATGCCATTAAGATGTCATCAAACGCGATAGAACTGCCTTCAGGTGAAGCAATAAGATCGATTTTTATTGAGTCTCCTTCTGCTACTTTATATTGTTGACAGCCATTTTTAATAATTGCGTACATCTGTTTACCTGTAAAACCAATGATTCTATCGTGTATTGTCCATTTAATAAATACTTTTATTAATTATATTGGTTATTTTTACGTTTTTAGTATAGCTGGAGATTTATCTGATCAGTATGTAATATAAGGGAATGACAATATTATCATTGAATAAGCTATTAAATCATGATTTGAAGAGTCTGGACGGGAAGCTCAAGAAAAGATCCCAAACAGAAGTTGAGATGATTAACCTTATGAGCGATCATATTATTTCTAGTGGAGGTAAACGACTCAGACCAACCATTCTCTTATTATCCGCACATTGCGTGAATATTGAAAATAATTTAGACCCATTAAATAGTGTAATTATTGATTCAGCAGTAGTAGTAGAATTTATTCATGCGGCAACTCTGCTCCATGATGATGTCGTTGATATGTCTCATATTAGACATAATATAGATACAGCAAATACTATCTGGGGTAATAAAGGAGCAGTTTTAGTTGGTGATTTTTTATACTCTAGAGCATTTGAAATTATTGTAGAGATAAATAGTAAACTTGTTTATGAAATTCTAGCTCAGACGACAAATATCATTGCGCAAGGCGAAGTCATACAACTAATGAATATTGGGAATATTGATATTAATGAAAAACTTTATGAGGATATAATTTATAGCAAAACAGCAATACTCTTCGAGGCTTCAATGAAGATAGGTTCGATTCTCAATAAAGGTACAGACGACGAAACTGACTCATTATCACTATTTGGTCTAAATTTTGGTAATGCTTATCAAATGAGAAATGATTATTTAGATTACTTTGGAACTTCCGAGTCTACTGGTAAAAATATAATTGAAGATTTAGTCGAAGGGAAGGCTACTCTCCCTATTATTCATGCAATGCAGAATTCAAGTGAAGTTGATGAAAAAATTATTAGAAATGCATTCAAAAAATCTGATCAAGGTGCAGAGGAGCAAATTATAAAAATACTTAAAAAATGCAAATCTCATATCTATATGGACACTATGATAGAAGAGCACACTGAGAATGCAATTAATGCTTTGGATCGAATAGAGAATAGCAAGTACAAAGATGAGTTGAAAGAATTAGCAATTTACTGCATGAAAAGAACTAGTTAGCAAATATACTCTTCTTTCCTATTATTTCTGACAATGTTTTTCCTTCAGAATAGCCATTCATAAATTTTTTACCTAGTCCTAATCTCATTACCCAGTAACTTATTCTTGGAAACCCATAAAGAATTTTAGCCCCTTTTCTATATAGCTTTAACTCATTAGTTAGGTGTAATAAAAATTTATTATAATTTAATTTTGCCGAAACATTGTTTGAGTAGGAATCAATTATTGATAGCCCAGCAAATTTACCAGACAGTACCGCATTATATATACCTTCGCCAAGTAATGATTCAGCAAGTCCAGCTGCATCACCAACTAAAAATATATTATTTTGAGCTCTATAATTATCACCTTCAGTTCCAATAGGGAAGGCAGTAATATTTTCTATTTTATTTGATCCAAACCTATCTAAGACAAAGGAATACAAATCTTTTTTTGTAATTTTTTTAGATTTAGATGAATGAACAAGATTACCAATTCCTACATTGTAATGTTGATCTTTAGGAAATATCCAAGCATAACCATGCTTGTTGAAAATAAATTCTGTAGGATAGTCTGAGCCATCTTTTTTAACCAAACCTTCATATGCAAATACCGGGTTTTTATAGTCAAGATTAGATGTTAGTTTTCTGACGACACTATTTGCGCCATCAGCACCAATCAGATAATCGCATGAATATATTTCATCATCAACATCAATCGATACCTTTTCCTCATTAGATTTAATTGAGTTAATTTTATTAATTTGTTTGAATTCTGCGCCTATCTTTATTGTCTCATTAAAAAAATACTCATCAAATTTATCTCTTATTACCATTACACAAGAACCATTTTCATGAGACAGTTTAACTTTTCTTTTGTCACTAAAACTAAATACCATATTTTGTGCTTTATGTTGAACCAAATGACTTATATCAATAGGAAGATGCTTTAAGGTTTTCATTGTGATACCACCAGCACATGGTTTATGTCTAGGAAATTGAGTTCTATCTAGAATTAAAACTTTTTTATCATTTGTTAAGAGTTCATGGGCACAACTACAGCCAGCTGGGCCTCCTCCTACAATAATGACGTCATAGTGATTATCTATTTGTTCCATATCGGTGCATATTATGTTTATTATCAGGGCAAAAAAAAATATAATTTCTTTCTTAAATAAAATCTCCCAACTAATGATTTCATTTTTTTAGATATATATCAAAGACTTTTACCTGAATAACTTGCGTGCTTCATTTTGGCACAGTTTGTGCATGTATTAATACCAAAGGAGATAAATATGAATATAAGAATTAAAAGAATATTAACTATTGCAGGAATTTTGGGCATATTTGGAATACTTCCAGAGAATCTCTATGCTGCTGAAACACAACTTTCTGGTGCAAATACAGCCTGGATTTTAACCTCAACAGCACTTGTCTTATTTATGACAATTCCAGGACTGGCTTTTTTTTATGGAGGTTTAGTTCGTAGTAAAAATGTCCTTTCAGTGCTTATGCAGTGTTTTGCCTTAACTTGTATGGTCTCTATATTATGGATTGTTGTCCTATATGGTCTAGTTTTTGGTGATGGGGGTTCTATGAATTCTGTTATTGGAGGATTTGATAAATTCTTTATGTCTGGTGTTACAAATGGGAGCCTTGTTGGTGATATACCAGAAACAGTTTTCGCAATGTTTCAATTAACTTTTGCTATCATCACGCCTGCACTGATTGTAGGTGGGTTTGCCGAGCGAATGAAATTCTCTTCAATGCTTTTATTCAGTACTATATGGATGGTTCTTGTTTATGCACCTATTGCTCATATGGTATGGGGTGGCGGTTGGTTAGGCGAAATGGGTTTTATGGATTTTGCGGGTGGAGCAGTTGTTCATATAAATGCTGGTGTAGCAGCACTAGTAGCAGCAATTATGTTGAAAGAAAGAAAAGGTTTCCCATCAACACCAATGCCTCCACATAATTTATCTATGACTGTTGCCGGCGCATCTATGCTATGGGTTGGCTGGTTTGGTTTCAATGCTGGCTCAGCACTGGCTGCTGATCAATCAGCTGGAATGGCTATGTTGGTTACCCATATTGGAGCTGCTGCTGGTTCTTTGTCATGGATGGCTAGGGAATGGTATAAACAAGGCAAAGCAAGTGTCCTAGGGATTGTAACCGGCATGGTAGCAGGCTTAGGGACAATAACACCAGCATCTGGTTTTGTTGGACCAATAGGTGCCCTATTTATCGGTATATCAGCTGGTCTTGTATGTTATGAAGCTACACAATATATCAAGAAGGTTCTTAAAATTGATGACTCTCTGGATGTATTTCCGGTTCATGGTATAGGTGGTATTTTAGGCACCCTATTAACTGGTGTATTTGCATCAGCTAGTCTTGGTGGAATGGGTATGGATAACTCTATTTCTACACAAATTAGTATTCAGATTATAGGAATTTTGTTTACGATCATATGGTGTGGATTCTTCACATTCATAATATTAAGATTCGTGGACAATATTTTTGGACTAAGAATAACTGAAGATGATGAGCAGGTTGGTATAGATCTATCTGAGCATGGTGAGAGTAGTTATAATAGTAATTAAGTATTTGAAGTAAGCCAGGATTCTCTGTTGGAAATATTATCTTTTAGGATAGTGATTTTATTTCAAATGTACCCTGGTTACCTCCGTATTAATAATCCCGTTATCATTGAGACGTATAACTCTATATCCTGGAGATTGTGACGTGTCTATTGTAAATTTTTTTGATTTAGGTTTTGCTTGATAACAAGTTGATGGGGTAGAAAAAAGATGAGCCCCATTATAATTGATAGATATTTCATTATGTATATGACCCCATGCTACGCCTTTAATTTTATTATTAGTAATTCTATTTAGTAATTCACTAGAATTTTCTATTATCATTTGATCCATTGATTCTGATCCTATTAGGACGGGATGGTGGTGAAGCATCACGAGTAGAAAATTATTTTGTTTGCTATCCATGATTTTGTCAAAATAAGTTAATTCATTTGTATGTAAAATCCCATTAGGAGAGTCATCTTTTTTGGTATTAAACATGAAAATTCCCCACTTCCCCATATCCTTATAATTTTGGTTATGTAGATTATTTATGTTAGAAATAGACTTAATCTTTTCTAGCGAATCATGATTCCCAGGCATTAGATATATGGGGCAATCAAAATTCCTTAATAAATATTTTAAGTTTTCGTATGATGCAACAGACCCATCATCAGATAAATCACCAGTTAAAATAAGCATATCAAGATACTTCTCGTTATTTTGAATTGTCTGAAGTACCAGTTGAGCTGAATCAAATGTATTTATTTTATGCGCAATTGTGTTTTTATCAGCATATAAATGTAAATCTGTAATTTGTATGATATTAATGGTCAATTGATATATGCCTATATAAATGTTCGTTAATTAGTAATAATTACATGATAATTAAGAATTACCATCATAAAATGTTTTTACACTTCAAAAACTGTGATATATTACCAAAAATATGAAAAAAGATACTCACCCAAAATATCAGCCGATTATATTTCATGATGTAACATGTAATAAGAGCTTTCTTATATCTTCAACATTAAATCCAAAAGAGACTATGGAATACGAGGATGGCAATAAATATCCAGTCTACAAAGTAGAGACTTCGTCTGAGTCACATCCATTTTATACAGGTAAAGGTCGAATAGAGACAAATGAAGGTAGAATTGCTAAATTTAGAAAAAAATATACCTCTAAATAAACCTTTCATAGAATCTTAATTATAAAAAAATGACATATGTAATTACAGAAAACTGCATTAAATGTAAATACACAGATTGTGTCGAAGTATGCCCTGTGGACTGTTTTCATGAAGGGCCAAATTTTTTAGTAATCAATCCAGAAGAATGCATAGACTGTAGTATGTGTGAGCCAGAATGCCCAATTGATGCAATTAAATCAGATGATGATCTAACTGATAAAGACAGTCATTTCTTAGAAATAAATGATCGCCTATCACAAAAGTGGCCCGTGATATCAGTTATCAAAGATGCACCAAAAGATGCGAAAGAGTGGGAAAATAAAGAAAATAAATTAGCCCT
>JABHRC010000029.1 GCA_018670435.1 Gammaproteobacteria bacterium | reverse complement strand
GTTGTGTATAATCCAATTAATGAAAACACTCCAAGAATCATATATATAAATTGATGACCCTGAATTCCTGGATATGTATCTAATAAATATCCATAAAGTGGAGTTGCAAATATATCTGGTGAGTATCCTATAATTGAAACAATACCAATTGCAGTTCCAGATAATTCCACTGGTATATCACCATCATTTAGAATAGAGAAATACAGTCCTCTAATTGCATAAGTTCCAGTAGCAACAATAATTAAGGATATAATGAATAATATATTAACTGATGAGCTAACTATTCCACTAGCAAATATTATAGATCCTATTAACATAATTATAAAACCAAAAAATATATTATTAATATTACCGGTCTTATCAGAAAACAAACCAACTGATATACAAACTATAGGTCTTAGATATTGCTGGTAAGCACCAATTTTTGCCGCATTAATTTGATCATACATCATCACTTCAGAAGCATAAAGTGAGTATATGTCAGTAATTTTATATCCCATGTAAGCACAGAGGATAATTAGTGAAATTAGAAATATAGATTTTGATTTTAGAAGCTTTTTCATGTTTTTGAAATCACCAATTTTTTCATCATCAGAAATCTCAACTTTTAAAAATAAGTAAACAACTATACCACATAAAAAAACAATTATAGACGAAACAGCTATTACATATTTAAATGCATTTTGTTTGTCTTCAATATTAGCTGTCGATATATCTGTTGTAATTAGTATTGAAAAAATAATTACTCCAATTACTCCAATTGAAGATGCTACTATTCCTCTTCCTCCATCAAGAAAACTAAATGTTTTACCTTGTCTTTTCGGACCCCCAATCATTCTAGTAGCTTTAATCATAGGAGCCCAAAATAGAAATACAGTAGTAAATCCCCAATATGCGAATAATAACTGCATCACCATGTATGAAGGATAAGTCATCATAATTACTCCACCAAATGATGTTAGTATTAAAGAAACTGAGAGTAATTTCCTTGGAGAATATTTATCAGCCAATATTCCGCCATATAAATATGATAAAAATGCAACAATACCATATGTTGAAAAAAGTGTACCTAATTCAAGATTTGTAAGATCGAATACATCTAAAAATGTTGGTCTAAAAACTCTAACCAATACATAAGGCAGAATATAAATTGATTCTGCTGCAAGAATTAAAACTATGAGATATGTGTAATATTTATTTTTGATATATATGTTATTCAATTAAATTTATTAACTCTTCTGAGTTAATAACAGAAGCAAACTCTTCATTTAAACTAGCAAGAGCTGCTTGATAAATCACTTCACAATCAATTATTTCACCGTTTATCCCTTTTGTATTATAACAGGCTGTAGAATCTGAAATTAAATAAGTTTCAAAACCTAAATTACCAGACATCCTTACTGTTGTTGAAATACAATGATTTGTTGTCATCCCAACTATAATAAGTGTCTCTGTATTATATTTGTCTAGAATTGATTTTAAATCAGTACCAATAAAAGCACTATTTACATTTTTTTTTAATACAATTTCATCACCTTTAGGTGTAACATAATCATTAAATTCAAATCCAGTATTAGATTCATGTAATTTAGATTCAACACTATCAGAACTATGCCTTACATGTATAATAGGGAATTTCTTTTTTCTCCATATTCCAAGTATTTTACCGCAAACAAACTCTGCTTCAGGATTATTTCTCTTAATTCCAGGATAATCTTTATCTAAAAAAGCTTTCTGAACGTCAACCAGTAAAAGAGTAGGTTTTTTTGTTTTAAAATTCATATTTATTTGAATCTTTTTATAACTTAAGTTAAATATATAGAAATTGAATCAATTAAATAGACTTCATGCAATTTGGAATCCACATGTTTATCATGGGTGGGGTAAGACTAAAAGATACTTCGAAGGTTGGTACTATAAGATTGTATCAAAAAATCAAAATAATGCTTTTGCAATTATCCCAGGTATTGCTATGGACGAACATGGTAATAAACAATCTTTTATTCAAGTTTTAGACGGTAAAAATCACGAAGCTGTGTACCATAAATTTGATTCTAATATGTTTTTGCCTACTCCAAAAGAACATAATCTTTCAATAGGTAATAATATTTTTACTTATGATAAAGTTTCTCTTGATTTACCTAACCTAAAAGGTCAACTAGTATTTACAAATCAATATCCTTGGTCTAATAGTTTCGTTTCTCCAGGAATTATGGGTCCTTATTCTTTTATTCCTTTTATGGAATGTTATCATGGTATTCTAAGTATGAATCACAGCATCTCAGGTGTTGTTAATCACAATGGAATTGATATTTCTTTTGATGGAGGCAAAGGATATATGGAGAAAGATTGGGGACATTCTTTTCCTAAAGCATACATTTGGATGCAAAGCAATCATTTTTCTAAACCAAACATTTCTGTCAAATCCTCTATCGCTATTATCCCATGGCTTAAAAGTTCTTTTATTGGGCACATAGCAGGTATTTTAATTGACAATAAGCTTATTGAGTTTACTACTTATAATGGGACAAAAGTTAATTCTTGTGAGATTAGTAAAAAAAATGTAAAAATAGAGATGGAGAATAAGTCATATAAACTCAATATTAATGCTCATAGAGAGAAGGCTACAACACTTGCAGCTCCTATAAGTGGTTTTATGAATGGTAGAATAGATGAGAGTATGAATGCTAAGATTAATCTAAAATTGTTTAACAAGAAAACTAAAGAAATTATTCTTGAAGATGTAGGATATTCGGCAGGGATTGAAGTAGCTGGAGAATATAAACTTCTTGTTAAATAGATATTTAAATAGGCCCTCTTAATTGAGGGTCTATATAATATAGAAAAGAACCAAAAAGAAGTGGAAGGTACTACCAGCAATTACAAATAGATGCCATATTGTATGAGCATATTTTTGTTCCATTGAATAAAAAATAGTCCCAAGAGTATAACTAAGACCACTCAAGGCTAATAATATAATTGCATTAAACTCTAAATTTTCAAATAAAGTTTTAATATCTACTATTATTAACCATCCCATTAGTAAATATAAT